>NZ_CP030118.1:2111795-2439510 GCF_006968745.1 Brasilonema sennae CENA114
ATGCTGATGACAAAACAGTGGCAAGAGAGCAGTTAGTGAGGTTTTTGCGTTCCGAGCGAATCACGCAACGTACAGATGATGACTTGACACTCATAATTGCTGCTTTGAGTGATTAATAAACAGGTGTGCGAATTCGTTTGTGTGGAAGTGTATAAACTCATAGGGTATCTATAAAAATATATCATGCAGGTACTACGTTGTTTTCCCAACCAACAAATCAGTAATGTCAGCCTGACCGTCAGTTTAGGACGAGGCGGTGAGGCCTGCATATACACAGTACCAACAGATGCTGGTTTAGTGGCGAAGGTTTACCACAAACCAACACCTGCCCAAGCCCGCAAACTGGAGGTCATGCTTGCCCACCCGCCAGACAACCCAACCGCCAGTTTGGGGCATATTTCAATTGCTTGGCCGATTGAATTGTTGCGCTCGTCGGATCCAAGCCGTGAGGTGATAGGCTTTTTGATGCCGCGCATTCAGGGAATGCGTCCAATCATCGACTTTTACAATCCTAGAACTCGCCGCCAGCAGTGTCCTTTGTTCAACTATCAGTATTTAATCCGCACTGCTCGCAATCTCGCTTCGGCTTTTTTTGCGTTACACGATCGCGGATACTGTGTTGGCGATGTAAATGAATCCAATATCCTGGTTAGTGATATGGCATTGGTGACAATAGTAGACACCGATTCATTCCAGGTAAAAGATCCAGAAAATGGAATCATTTATCGCTGTCACGTAGGGAAAGCAGAATTTACCCCACCAGAACTTCACAACAAAACCTTTGCTCAGTGCGATCGCAATTTCAGTCATGACTTGTTTGGGTTAGCGGTACTGATCTTTCAACTTTTAATGGAAGGGACACACCCATTTTCCGGGATTTATCAAGGAGCAGGTGAACCTCCACCATATGAAGGACGCATTGTAGCGGGACATTTTACCTACAGTCAAAAGCGTAGCGTCCCTTACGTTCCAACACCCATCGCACCTCGTTGGGATATTCTTCCTCCGGGCTTACAGGAACTATTTATACGTTGTTTTGAGGATGGTCACAACAACCCGCAGATACGCCCCAATGCTCAAACCTGGCTCACAGCACTCGCTGATGCAGAAAACTCGCTCATCAGCTGCACTGTTAACCCCCAGCATCGCTATAGTAACCACTTGGACAAATGTCCTTGGTGCGAACGTACATTGCGATTAGGTGGACGTGATCCATTCCCATCTTTAAAGGCGATCGCAAATAAAGAACATTTACAACCGCGAGTACCAAAGAAAAAACGCCAAACTCAAGTTCCTCGTACGCCACAACCAACCAGTCCATTCACTAACACTAATTATCGTAGTTCTGTCTTTACCCAAAAAATTCCTTACTATAAACCTCAGAAAAAGCAGAATGTATACCCTGTTGTTTTCTGCTTGCTTGGTCTTGTTGGTGCCTTGGGGTATTTGGATTTAATGGTAAAATTCACAAATCGCCCCTTTCTTGTTGAAAATTCTTACGCTCGGCAAAATTTGATTTCTTTGCAACAAAAGAAAACGCACAACAATCAAAATTTTGCTGATTACTACAAGCAGGGCCATGCTTCATACAAAGTCAAAGATTACCAACAAGCAATTGAAAATTTCACTCAAGCAATACAAAAAGATCCAAAATATGCAAAAGCTTATGTAAACCGTGGCAATGCTCACTACAACCTCAAAGAGTATGAAGCGGCACTTGCAGACTACACTCAAGCAATTGGAATCAATCCCACGGAAACAAAAGCGTATGTCAATCGAGGAAATTCCCGCCATATGCTTGCTGAATATAGCAGCGATCCAGACAAAGAGTATAATCTAGCAATTGCAGACTATAACAATGCCCTGCGTCTTAATCCGAAGGAAGTAGAAGCATACATCAGACGAGGTGTTGTTCGTTCACAAGTTGCTAAATACAGTGGCGATTCTCAAAATGAGTATAAAAAAGCAATTGCTGACTTCAATCAGGCACTTGGTTTGAATTCCTCAAAAGCCGAAGCTTTCTTTCAGCGAGGTTTGGTACGTTATCAAGTAGCACAATATAGCAGTGATTTTGAGCAAGAATATAAACAGGCAATTGCTGACTTTGATCAGGCATTAAATATCAATCCCAAACTGTCAAAAGTCTATTTAAAACGAGGTGTTGTCCGCTACGAACTTGCACAATATGGAGGTGGCAAATCTAGTCAGTATAATAAGCAAGCAGTTGATGATTTGCAAAAGGCTGCTAAAATATCTTTGGAACAAGAGGATATGGATAATTACCAACAAGCATTAAGCAGCATCTGTGTTGTTGTTGAAAATAAATGCGATACTTTTTTGCAAACCACCACGAATACATCCTCAAAAAGCAACTAAGTACGGAACTACCCCACCAAGATTCTGATCTGAGGAAACCTCGGATCAGATCTGTCTAAAAATTCAAAGTATCGTCCTGAGTCTTGCCTAGGTTTGCGCCAACATGCGTTGTTAGTATTGATTATTTTGTGTGTTCGCAATTCTGTAAGAAGTTATTTTTTACTATTATCAAAGAGTAAGACTTGGTTATTTTCTCTGTCTTATCTTGCATTTTTGAAACCTTATTTAGTCCTCTTATCTGTAGATTTAAGATAGTTACAAAGCTTTTTCATTTTTTCATACTTAAGATAGATTTGTTTATATTGTCTTCATACTTAAGTGTAAATTTACGGCTAAATTATATACTGAGAAAATTAAAAAATAAATTTTTCTCTACTTAGCGCATGAAAAGTTGATAGCTCATCTACCTAAAAACCTAGAGATAAGTTTATGAAAGCAGTAATTCTGGCTGGAGGTCTTGGTACACGTATCAGTGAAGAAACGAGCATCAAACCTAAACCTATGGTGGAAATTGGTGGTAAGCCTGTATTATGGCATATTATGAAAATTTATTCCACCTACGGCATTAATGATTTTATTATCTGCTGTGGTTACAAAGGTTACGTCATAAAGGAGTATTTTGCCAACTACTTCCTACATATGTCAGACGTAACCTTTGACATGCGATTTAACCAGATGAACGTGCATGCAGGTAAAGCAGAACCCTGGCGTGTCACCTTAGTAGATACAGGTGACAATACAATGACAGGTGGACGGTTGAAGCGAGTCAGAGAGCATATTGGGAATGAAACTTTTTGCTTCACCTACGGTGATGGTGTCAGTGATGTCAATGTTGAAGAATTAATTCATTTTCAC
The DNA here is from genome assembly GCF_006968745.1 of Brasilonema sennae CENA114. Taxonomy (NCBI): domain Bacteria; kingdom Bacillati; phylum Cyanobacteriota; class Cyanophyceae; order Nostocales; family Scytonemataceae; genus Brasilonema; species Brasilonema sennae. The sequence continues at coordinate 2,115,027 of NZ_CP030118.1, forward strand.
AAAAAACAAAATAATTTAGCAACAATGACAGCAGTTCAACCACCCGGACGTTTTGGTGCTATTGTCCTAGGACAAGAACAAACAAAAATTACTAGTTTCCGGGAAAAGCCAGAAGGAGATGGAGCCTGGATTAATGGTGGTTATTTTGTCTTAGAGCCAGAAGTCATCAATTTCGTTAACGATGATTCTACTGTTTGGGAGCAGACACCATTAGAAAAGCTGGCAGAAATGGAACAGCTATCTGCTTACAAGCATACTGGCTTTTGGCAACCAATGGATACTTTACGAGATAAAAATTATCTCGATGATTTGTGGAAGAATAATAAGGCTCCTTGGAAGGTATGGTGAGAGAAAACAAAAAGGTACATTCATTCTTCACTCATCGTTCTTGATTTTGACTTTTCATTCTTGATTCATATTTCTATATTCCGGGAGCTAGAGTACTCATGTATGACTTCGCGATTATAGGTGGAGGAATTGTTGGTCTTTCCACCGCTATGGCTTTAGGTAAACGCTATCCTAATGCTCGTATTCTAGTTTTAGAAAAAGAGAGCAATTGGGCTTTTCACCAAACTGGTAATAATAGTGGCGTCATTCATTCTGGTATTTACTACAAGCCGGGTAGTTTCAAAGCTAAATTTTGCCGTGACGGTTGTCTTTCAATGGTGGAATTTTGCCAAGAACATGGAATTGAGCATGAAATTTGCGGTAAGGTCATAGTTGCAACCAATGAAACAGAGTTACCTCGCCTAGAAAATCTTTACACGCGAGGTTTGCAAAATGGCATAGACGTTAAAAGAATTACTCCAGAGGAAGTCAGAGAAATTGAACCTCATGTGACTAGCGTTGGCGGAATTCTAGTTTCTTCAACTGGTATTGCAAATTACAAGCAAGTTTGCTACAAATATGCCGAAATCATTAAACAGCAGGGAGGAGAACTGCATCTCAGTACCAAGGCTGAAAAAATAGTTACCAGTGGAAAACATCAGGTATTAGAAACGAACTGTGGAACTTTTGAAACTCGCTTTGTGATTAATTGTGCTGGATTACATAGCGATCGCGTTGCCAAAATGGGCAAAACAGATCCCAAAGCAAAAATTGTTCCTTTCCGGGGAGAGTATTACGAACTCACACCAGAAAAACGCTACTTGGTGAAAGGTTTGATTTACCCAGTTCCCAATCCAGACTTTCCCTTCTTGGGTGTCCATTTTACACGCATGATTGATAAAAGCGTACACGCTGGACCAAATGCAGTCTTAAGCCTTAAGCGCGAAGGCTATAAAAAAACAGACTTTGACTTGCGTGATTTTGCAGAAGTGATGACTTTTCCTGGTTTTTGGAAACTCGCAGCCAAACACGCTGACGAAGGAATACAAGAAATTATTCGCTCCTTTAGTAAAGCAGCTTTCACCAGAAGTTTGCAAAAACTCATTCCTGAAGTTCAACAAGAGGATTTAGTTCCTACTCACGCAGGTGTTCGCGCTCAAGCACTGATGAATGATGGCAAACTGGTAGATGACTTTTTGATTGTTCAAGGTCAAAACTCCGTCCATGTTTGTAATGCCCCTTCCCCTGCAGCAACATCTTCCATAGAAATAGGCAAAGCAATTGTTGCCCAAATCCCCCAACAGCCGCATCTCAAGGCTGTAGTCACTCAAGTCTAAAATATTTCGCTTGCCTGTGCTTAGTTAAGTTCATAGTGTTAAGAAAAAGCACAGGCATTGTGGCATCCTTCAATTTGCGAGAACATCTAATTTAAGGTTGTAATTAGTTGTCAGGGTAAAACTAATGTTCCTTAACTCGGATGTTCAGCCAATCGTTCTTGTTTGTGCTGCTGATAATAACTATGCCATGCCGCTTGCTGTTACTGTTCGTTCCGCAGTTGCCAACCTGAAAAAGAATCATCAGATAGCATTATATGTTCTTGATGGAGGTATTACCGAAGCCAATAAACGCAGAATTAGTAACTCATTTAACAAAGAACAGGTCAGTATTTCATGGATACAGCCAGACAATGCAGTCTTTGAAAACTTAGTATTGACTAGACATTTAACACCGACTTGCTATTATCGGCTTCTAATTACCGAGTTTTTACCAAAAGAATTTCACAAGGCTATTTACTTAGACACCGACATGGTAGTCACGGGAGACTTGGCAGAGTTATGGACGATTGACATGGGAGAGAACTATGCATTAGCAGTTCAAGACGATGTTGAATTGTACGTAGGAATGTCTGAAGGTTTAAAAAACTACCGAGAAGTGGGAATTTGTCCGGATGAGAAATATTTCAACTCCGGACTTTTAGTGATAAATCTTGACAAGTGGCGATCACAAGATATTGGCAGAAAAGTCCTTGAATACATAAAACAAAATAGAGAGTATGTACGCAATGATCAGGATGGTTTAAACGCAGTTCTTGCTGGGAAATGGGGAGAACTTCACCCCAAATGGAATCTAATGCCCAAAATGTATGAATATTCATCCTGGAAAAACAGCCCTTTCACGGAGGATATTTATAACGAACTACAGCACAACCCTTGCGTTATTCATTTTACGAATTCTCCCAAACCCTGGTATGCAGGATTGCGAGAAGAATGTAAACATCCAAAAAAACATTTGTTCTTCCAATATCTTGACATGACACACTGGTCAGGATGGCGAGATACCATTTGGAGACGATTTTGGAGAAAATTTATGAAAGTAACATCGTTAACTACTTCAAAACTTTAAACATGGTGTGTTACGGTGCATAACATATACACAGAAGATGAGCAAAGGCAAGAATTTCTCTAGTCATCAATCCATGATGATGAAACTGCCTGAACCATCCTACACAGAATGATGCACCGTACTTCACCAAGGTAATTTGTTTACGACGTGAAACTAAAGTTGAATAGGAACGAAAAACAATGAGAATTCTAGTCACTGGTACTGAAGGTTATCTTGGTAGTTTATTACCTCCGTTGTTAATTGAACGGGGACATGAAGTAATCGGAGTAGATACTGGTTATTACAAAGTAGGTTGGTTGTACAACGGTACTGAGATAACAGCCAAAACTCTCAATAAAGATATTCGCAATATCACCGTAGAAGATTTGCAAGGTGTTGATGCGATCGTTCACATGGCTGAACTATCAAATGATCCCACTGGACAGCTTGCACCACACATTACTTACGAAATTAACCATAAAGGCTCAGTTCGTCTTGCCAAATTGGCAAAAGAAGCGGGTGTGCGTCGCTTCGTGTACATGTCCTCATGCAGTGTTTATGGCGTTGCTACTGAAGGTGATGTCACAGAAGAATCTCCTGTCAATCCCCAAACCGCCTATGCAGAATGTAAGACATTAGTAGAGCGAGATGTCAAGCCATTAGCAGATGATGACTTCTCTCCGAGTTTTATGCGGAACGCCACTGCTTTTGGTGCTTCCCCCAGAATGCGCTTTGATATTGTTTTAAATAATTTGTCAGGTTTGGCATGGACAACCAAACAAATTAAGATGACTAGTGATGGTACGCCTTGGCGTCCATTAGTTCACGCGCTGGATATTTGTAAAGCAATTGTTTGCACAGTAGAAGCACCTCGTGATATCGTACACAACCAAGTTTTTAACGTGGGAGATACAGCAAATAATTATCGAGTCAAAGAAGTTGCCGAAATTATTGCTCAAGTTTTCCCAGGTTGTCAATTAAGCTTTGGCACTCAAGGTGCAGACAATCGTAGTTATCGCGTGTCTTTTGAGAAAATCAATACTGTTCTACCTGGCTTTAAGTGTGATTGGAATGCTCAACGAGGCGCACAACAGTTGCATGATTTGTTCTCGCAAATTGATATGACTGAAGAAGTTTTCTTATCTAGAGGCTTCACTCGCTTGAAGCAATTAGAATACCTCATTCGTACACAACAAATTGACAAAGATTTCTTCTGGAGTCAGAAGTAATGATCTTGTCGAAGTTATAGACAAAAAAGTGATTTCAACAATTCCGACTCAAATCTATTTTTTCGGAATTGTTGAAATCATAAATGTATCATACTCTAGTAATTCCACCATTGAATATGATTATTATCGCTTTTTTTTTGTACTGGTCAAAATATCTATCAAACTTGTTCCATGATTGATGCTAGTTGAACATCTAAGAGCAGCAGGAGACATAATACCATAACGTAAACCGATGATATACCAAGGGTAGTTAATAGTATACTCCAATGATTTGAATAGAAAAAGCCTTCTGTATATTTAAAAATGTGAATTGGGTTTGTTGAGGAGTCTTGAGAAGTAATAGTATCTATCAGTAGTATGATTTTAATACCTGAGTTATTTGTCTTCTTGCAGTCTTAATTCTTCATCTCATTTTCTTGTCACACCTTAGCTTATTCAAATCAAAACTCAAAATTCAGATATGCAAAATCCACATCAACTCAATTTAGATGAAACACAACCTTATGTACAGTCCACCATGAAGAAACTACTCACTATCGCGATCCCGACTTACAACCGCGCTCAACTACTTGATAAGCAACTGGCATGGGTTGCTCAAGCGATCGCTGGCTTAGAATCGGAATGTGAAATTTTTGTTTCAGATAATTGTTCAACTGATAATACTCAAGAGGTGATTAAGAAGTGGCAAAAAAATCTCAGTCATATTACATTTAAGTCCAGCCGAAATTCTGAAAACATCGGTGTCATGCGGAATATTATTCATTGCTTAAAGTCCGCAACGACTAAATATGTTTGGACAATTGGTGATGATGATCCCATTCAGGATAAAGCAGTTGCTTATGTCATCAACCAACTCAAAAAAAATGAAGATTTATCATTATTGTTCCTTAACTTTTCTGGCCGTAACCAAATTACCGGGGAACCTGTACATCCACCCACAATAGTAGGTAACCGTTGGTTTGATGTTGATAATGAAGATGGAAGTGGTGACGGTAAAGCTATCTTTGAACACTGTTTTTCAAAAAGTGTTGGCGCAGTCATCTTTCTCACGGCTTCGATATATCGTACTGAATTAGTACAACGCGCTCTTCAAATTTGGTCAGAAGCTGAGAATAACTGGATATCTTTAGCATACTTAGCTGGATATTGCGCTGCTAATGGCAAGATAATTGTTACTAAAGATATTTATATGGAATGTATTGTTGGTGTGAGTTATTGGCAAAAAGATCCACAATCAGCAATATTAATGCAATATAAGCACTTACCGGAAGTTATTACGAAGTTGGAGGAGAACGGATACTCTAAGCAATTTTACCGTAGGATGATGTTCCAGAGTTTCAAAGAAGCTAATTTGAAAGTTTTCTTAGGTGCTTTGAGAAGATGGCCTATGTTCACTATGAAAACAATAGTTCCCTTTTTGACTTTAGTAAGTCTGTCTGTTTTTGACGCAGTTCCTACTAAAGAATTCAAAATGGCACAAACAACAGAACCATTCACTCAAAACTGACGAAAATAAGACTTGTAATGAATCAAACGAACAAGGTAGTTATTCTATGTTTAACAGTACTATCAACAAATTATCTCAGTTGACATCTGAGTTAGGTTATAGAGCAGCACTCCTAAACCATATAAGAAAATTGCCTGCTGTGGAAGAAAGCGATCGCGTGATTGTCGATACCCTCAAACGCGATGGAGTTTATGTGACAACACTCGAAAAGTTGGGACTTGGCTCTACATCTGCTCTTCTCAAAGCATCTTACAATCAACTATCTAGAATGACAGATGCAGGCAATAGTCACCTAACAAAAAGACTGCCGCAAATTTACACCGTTACAGATTTACCAGAATTTTCTCAGTGGGGACGGGAACAAAAGCTAGTTAATATCATCGAAAACTACATCGGTCTTCCTGTTGCCTTTCAGGGCGTACATTTACGTAAAGATTTTCCTAACGAAGATCAGTTTGGTACACTGTTATGGCATAAAGACTCAGAAGACCGTCGGATGCTCAAAATGATCATTTATTTGTCCGATGTGGAAGAAAAACACGGTCCTTTTGAATACGTTCCGGTCTCTTTGACTCCTTTACACAGTCTCAATTATTACCGGATTTACTACAAGCTTTGGCAGTCGGGTTACTTAGGAATTACTGATGAACAGCTTAAGGAAGTCATCCCGCAAGACAAGTGGAAATCATGTCCAGGTCCAGCAGGTACTGTGATTTTTACAGATCCAAAAGTCGCTTTACACCACGGAACACTACGGACAGAAGAAAGACCAGCACTCTTTTTTACTTACACTGCAAACCCACCGAAGCGACCAGAACTTTGCACCCAGTACTGGGATGATACTTTTGCAAAACCAGAGCCATATCAAGAACCATCATCTGTCACAGCTCTAAGATAGTGCGGTTCTTGAGTTGAAGAATTTCTTTGTGTTCTACTCCTGTTGAAGCCCTTTTGGTGAGCAGTCATCTGTCTTCGGGTTACCCTCGGTGCATAACGATTGCTGCCTCACCCCTATACCTCTACAGGGCTTCAAAAAAAGTTGCAAAAAACACGAAGAAAAATCCGAAATGACCGAGTGCCACTGTGTAGTTAAGATTTCAAGCGAGGTTACCCATGATTTTTGTAGAAACTGAACTCAAAGACGCGTACATCATTGATTTGGAACAAAAGCAGGATCATCGTGGTTTCTTTGCCCGTACTTTCTGCGCTCAAGAATTTGAGGCACATGGTTTAAAGCCAACGGTAGCCCAATGCAATCTATCTTTCAACTACAAAAAAGGGACGCTGCGGGGAATGCATTATCAAACTCTACCAGCAGCAGAAACAAAATTAGTCCGCTGTACCCAAGGCGCTATCTATGACGTGATTATTGATATGCGTCCTGAGTCTCCAACTTACCTTCAATATATTGGTGTGGAATTAACCGCAGAAAATCATCGCGCCTTATATGTTCCAGAAATGTTCGCTCACGGCTATCAAACACTAACAGACTCTGCTGAGGTCGGGTATCAGGTAGGAGAGTTTTACACACCTGGATATGAGCGGGGGTTGCGCTACGATGATCCATTTTTTAATATTCAATGGCCATTGGAAGTAACTGATATTTCCGAGAAGGATAAGAATTGGCCTTTGATGAAAATGATGAGCGTTGGAGGAAATGTTTAGTTGTTAGTGGTGATGGGAAAAACGACTAATTAACAATCAACAACTAAGCAATTCGCAAATATTATTCTAGGAGATTAACCAATGATTATCGTAGATCGCGCCTTACAAGCTCGTGCAGAAGCAGGTAACCCCATCAAGGTTGGGATGATTGGTGCTGGATTTATGGGACGCGGAATTGCCAATCAAATTAAAAATTCCGTTCCTGGTATGGAGTTGGTTGCTATCTCCAACCGAAGTGTTGATGCAGCTAAGCGAGCATATTCGGAAGCAGGTATTGAAGATAGCAAAGTCGTTTCCACGGTTACCGAATTAGAAGAGGCGATCGCCCGCAATCAATACGCAGTCACCGAAGATCCAATGTTACTGTGTCGCGCCGAGGGTATCGATGCTCTGATTGAAGTGACTGGTGCAGTAGAATTTGGCGCTCATGTTGTGATGGAGGCGATCGCCCATCACAAGCACATCATTATGATGAACGCCGAATTAGATGGCACCATCGGTCCTATTCTCAAAGTTTACGCTGACAAAGCAGGAGTTATCCTCACCGCTTGTGATGGGGATCAGCCAGGAGTGCAAATGAATCTCTACCGCTTCGTCAAGAGTATCGGCTTAACTCCATTATTGTGTGGTAATATTAAGGGCTTACAAGACCCCTATCGCAACCCGACGACACAAGAAGCATTTGCCAAACGTTGGGGTCAAAAACCTCACATGGTCACCAGCTTTGCTGATGGAACAAAGATATCCTTTGAGCAAGCAATAGTTGCCAATGCCACAGGTATGAAAGTTGCCAAGCGAGGAATGCTGGGATATGACTTTAACGGTCATGTTGATGAAATGACCAAAATGTACGATGTCGAACAACTCAAAGAACTGGGTGGTATCGTTGATTACGTCGTTGGTACAAAACCAGGTCCAGGGGTCTTTGTCTTTGGAACCCACGAGGATCCCAAGCAGCGTCACTACCTCAACTTGTACAAGTTAGGTGAAGGTCCGCTCTACAGCTTTTACACTCCTTATCACCTCTGTCACTTTGAGGTGCCATTGTCTGTTGCTCGCGCTGTTCTGTTCCAAGATTACGTCTTAAGTCCTTTAGGTGGTCCTCTGGTAGATGTGATCACTACTGCCAAAATCGACCTCAAGGCTGGAGAAACCTTGGATGGCATTGGCTACTACATGACATACGGGCAATGTGAAAATTCCAACATCGTTCAAGAGCAAAACCTTTTACCAATAGGTCTAGCGGAAGGATGTCGCCTGAAGCGAGACATTTCAAAAGATCAAGTCTTGACCTACGACGATGTAGAACTCCCTGAAGACAGACTATGCGACAAACTGCGAACTGAGCAAAACGCTTATTTCACCAAATCTAAAACTTTAGCAGCAGTTTAAATAATTTCTTCATCCGAAGTTAACTAATACTTCATGTTATAAGGTTGACTTCGGTACAAAAAAAAGCATAGGTTGAGTAGTAAAGAATCTCTGGTCTTATGCAAAGGTTATGCAAAGGCTATGAGGTTCTTCTTTCGATTTGATGTTATTCCAAACATAATAAATCTTTAACTACTCTTCCAACTCAGGACACTTATGCGAGATCAGTTAGTTCAGCGTACACTTAGCATCGATAATTTATTATCACACAAAATTCAAGTTCGTCAACAAATGCGCCGAAAGGTTTCACTCCAGGCAAATCGGCCTGCTATTGGTAACGTACTGATTTAATACGTTAGCGAAGCCATCGCCCAATCCGGAATTCTTTTAGAGTTATTGCGGTACCTTGTTTGGATATTATGGTATAAGCTATTACCATTTAAGCTCTTTTTGCAATACTTCGCTCACGCTCACCGACTGTGTATCAGTTCTGTTCATCAACAACATAAGCAAGTAGCCAATATAAATCTCAACTTCCCAATTTACCCAATGGGTTACTAACTTCTTTCTTCTCTCGTTACAAAATATTTATTAAAAATTAACACTCGTAAAATCATGTTTTAGTATCTTGAGAACAAGTAGGGGGTTGAATCAGATTTGCATTTAGAGTCTGTGATCTGTGAAGTGTCGGTGCAGTCTTCGGAGCAAACCTATCACCACTTGTAAATAGTTGTATAGAGTCAATAAATTAAGGAAAAGTATGAAAATTGCCTTGGTGCATGATTATTTAACCCAGAAAGGAGGGGCAGAGCGCGTTTTCGAGTTACTCTGTAAGCGCTACCCCCAAGCAGATGTTTTTACTTCCTTATACGACCCGGAAAAAACCATTGACATTGGCGAGCGCATTGTCAATACAACCTTCCTACAAAATATTCCAGGAGCAGCGAAATATTTTCGCCTGATGGCTCCCTTATATTTTCCAGCCTTTCGCGCCTTAGATTTGCAAGACTACGACCTTATTATCAGCAGTAGCACAAGCTTTGCCAAAGCAGTACGCAAGAACCAAAAGAGCCGCCATATTTGCTTTTGTCATAACATTACCCGTTTTTTGTGGGACACAGAAACTTATTTACGTGAGTACGGAGATTATCGATATTTTGCTCCATTAATCGACCAAGTTTTTGAAATGATGAGAAAGGTAGACCTTGTCTATGCACAGGAACCTGACCTTTACATTGCTAACTCCAGCATTGTAGCTCGTCGGATTAAAAGTACTTACCGTAAAGATGCCATTGTTATTAACTATCCGATTGACACGAGTAAATTTGTTTTTTCAGATACAAAAGAAGATTTTTATCTTGCCTCGGCTCGGATGATCAGCTACAAACGTCTTGATATAATAGTCGAAGCTTTTAACTGGCTGGGATGGCGGTTGCTGATATCAGGAAGTGGTCCAGAAAAGGAGAGGTTAAAGTCTCAAGCATTATCCAATATTGAGTTTTTAGGACACGTAACTGATATAGAACGCACTCAGTTGTTTTCTAAAGCAAAGTCTGTTATAGTTGCAGCCCTAGAAGATTATGGTTTAGTTCCAGTAGAGGCCAATGCTAGTGGAACACCTGTCATCGCTTTTGGAGCGGGTGGGGTATTAGATACTCAAATACCTGGTAAAACAGGAGTCTTTTTTAAGAAACAAACACCTGAATCACTCCAAGCTGCACTACTAGAAGCCAGGGAAATCGATTGGGATTACAACAACATCCGTAGTCATGCAGTGGCAAACTTTTCGGAAGAAGCTTTCTTTAACAAAGTTGAGCAAGTTATTGAACAAGCTTGTACTGTAAATACATTATTCATTTAATTTGTTAGCTGAGGGATAGTAAAAGTGGTTCAGAGCAGTCTTAGTCCATACGGAAATCCAGTTACTGAGTCAGAACCGGGTTACGGACAACTATTTGCGGTTTTAATCCGCAGATTTCCTTGGTTTTTAGCTGCATTTGTGGCTTCTGTGGCCGTTGCAGGTGTGATGACAAAAAGAACAGATCCTACCTATAGAAGCTCAATGCAGCTGTTGGTAGAACCTAACTATCAGGGAACGAAAGAAGGTAGTGGTGTAGACAGTCAGTTTACCGATCCTACTGTTCAGGTAGACGCTGCAACCCAACTGAGCTTGATGCAAAGTTCTCCACTCCTCAAAAAAGCAGTGACTGAACTCAAGCGCGAATATCCAGACATGACGGTAGGTGAGTTAAAAGGTTCTTTGGTTTTGAGTCAAATTAAAAACAAAGACGATAATGTTGCTACTAAAATATTTGACGTCAAATATACCGAAAAAGACCCAATTAAAACACATAAGGTTCTGCAAGCAATTCAGAAAGTTTATCTAGGTTACAACATTCAGCAGCAGAATGAGCGTTTAAGAAAAGGGCTTAAAGTTATTCAAGAACAGTTAGAGAAAGCAAAAAAAGAAGTTACCTCGTCTGAGGCTAACTTACAAAGGTTTCGCAGAACGCAACAACTTATAGACCCTGAGTCCCAGTCAAAAGCTATACAGGACGAATTAAGCAGAATTTCGCAAGAACGCGGCACAGTTCTTTCTCTGTATAAAGAAGCTAATGCTACGTATACAAATATACAAAAACAACTTCAAAGTACACCACAGACTGCTCTTGTCGAAGCTCGTCTGAGTCAGTCTACTCGCTATCAAGGACTACTGAACGAAATTCAAAAAACAGAACTGTCTCTAGCACAAGAACGCTTGCGGTTTACAGAGGAAGCTCCAAGCGTGCAGAAGTTGGCAGGTCAACTTCAAAGTCAAAAGGCACTATTGCAAGAAGAGCAAAGACGAACCTTAGGGGGAGAGTCTTCTCAAGCAACTGCCCAAGCACCGTCTTTGTTAGAGCAAGGACAGAAAAGCGCAATTGATCTCAACCTTGCTGCGAAGTTGGTGGATACACAAACCACAATAGTATCTTTAGAAGCAAAAGATAAAGTTCTGGGCAACAAAGAGCAAGAACTACGTGAGCAACTCACAAAATTTCCCAATTTGTTAGCTGAGTACGGTCGCCTACAGCCGCAAGTACAACTGAGCCGGGAAAGATTGCAGGAACTTTTGAAAGCAGAACAGCGATTACGGCAAGAAATTGCCAAAGGAGGATTTAACTGGGAAATCGTGGAAGAACCTCAAGTAGGTGAACAGTTGGGTCCCAACCTCCAGCAAAATCTCATGCTAGGTGCAGTAGTTGGGTTGATGTTAGGAGGTATTGCTGCCTTCATCCGTGAAGCAGCCGATGATTCTGTACATACCACAGCTGAGTTGGAAAGGCAGGTTTCTTTACCGATACTGGGAACAACTCCCAAGTTACCACCTGCTAAAACCAGAGAATCAGTTATCAAGTTACCATTTGGTAAGCCAGATGTCCCTGCTCCTTGGACAATTCAGGTATTGCAATCTTCACCGCGTTGGGAATCGCTAGATCTGATTTATAAAAACATTGAACTTTTGAACTCTGTTGCTTCGTTCAAATCTTTAATGATTACCTCGGCTTTATCTGATGACGGTAAGTCTGGTCTAGCATTGGGCTTAGCAATGAGTGCAGCTCGTTTACATAAACGCGTACTGCTCATTGATGCCAACCTACGTGAACCCAGTCTGCACAAACAGCTAAATCTCCCGAACGAACAGGGGCTTTCTACTCTATTAGCAAGTGAGGTCACAATACCCAATCAGATTAGTATCCAATCCTCAGGCTCATCTTATATCGACATTTTGACCGCAGGACCAACACCTGCTGATCCAGCTAATCTGCTAAGTTCTCCTCGGATGCAGCAATTAATGGCATCATTTGAGAAGAACTATGATTTGGTAGTTGTAGATTCAACCCCAGTTCTTGGCTTAGTTGATGCGATGCTTACCGCATCATCTTGTCGTGGCGTGGTTATGGTAGCTAGCATAGGTAGAGTAACTCGAACTCAACTCACACAAGCTACAGCCATGCTGAGCCGGTTAAACTTACTTGGAGTTGTGGCAAATGGGGTATCAAACTCTAATAGTACATTTGTGCCATATACACATCAACAACGATTTGCACTGCAACAAGCAGTGGAGAAATAAAACTACCGCACAGCTGAGTGCAAGGCGTACACTACAAAGAACATAGGTGGCTCGACAAACGAGAACCAACGCACGACAAAAATATAAATAAAGCGGCACATGCCACGTAGAAAAGCATATGCCGTATTTTTTATTAGTAGGGGCACGAGTTTCACGCTCCTACTCCTCGCCATACCGATGGTATAACGAGGTTTTATTTTCTCTTCCCACAACAACAGCACCCTTGGCGGTGCATTGTGGCAGCACGAGTTACCTACTCTCTGGTGCCTTGGGATCCCCCTTCCTTCTTTAAGATAAGTAATTAAGCAGATTTGGTATTAATTAAAAGACAAAATCTTAATTGTTTATTGTGTCTTATCGAAAAGAACTCAGAACTCAGAACTCAGAATAAGAAAGAAAAACAAGCGCATAAATTGTAGAGTTCACCGAACGGAAGTCTTTGGGTTTAAAACCCCACCGTCTATACGGTCGCCAGTACTGCGGGAGGGGAGCCAGTCCGTTGCCCAGAGCAGCGCCTTGCGGTGAATCCAGCGCTGCAGGCGGGTTTCCCGCCGTAGGCGACGGGCGTTCCCGGAGGGAGCCAGTCCTTGATGAGGGTTTCCCGACAGAGGGACCTGGCGTTGGGGTTCCCCCAAAGTCTGTCGGGGGAAGCAACCCAAGCGACGAGCTTTGACCGTTGTGGCGACTGCGGGGGGTTCCCAAGGCACGTTTTCGGGGGAAGCTTCCCCCGAAAAGCTGCCGCCCCGTTGTAGGATCTGGCGTTTTCCCTGGTGCAGGATAAGAGCGTTGTATTCAATTGGTTGGGGCGGCACGTTTTGGGTAAGAAGCTTCTTACCCAAAAGCTGCCTTGTTTGAATACCAATACATTTGATTGCTGAGTTCTGGGTTCTGACCTATGTGTTCTTCTTCAAGATATTTGAAGGCAGAGTATATAACTATCTCTTCCCAAAAAGCACAATCAAAATGTATCGTAAATTAAATTACTTACGAACAAGATAAATTACCTTGTATTCATACGTTTTTTATATTGATGGAAAAAACTTAATCAATTATAGACATTCATTTTACTCATAATAAATTTATTACAAGAAAAGTCAAATATTTGGGCACATATAATTCGTTACTAAAGATGTAAAAAACAGGGAAAATAATGGCCGGAAAAGCCAGTTTTACGGCTTTTTGCTGTATAATAATGAATATAATTCGCATCACAAAGTAAAAAATCAGGCTTCAAGAAACATTTTTTTATATCAATTCTCGATGATAGCTTGTGTGGCATAGCCATAGATCCACTTAATATTTATTAAACAAACTGCCAAGGGCGATAGGCGTAGCCGTGCCGTAGGCATAGGGTATCTGCGGGACATAGACGCCTTATACCGTTTCACTTTAACGTTGATACATATGGGCAACTAGGGGAAGTAGGGGGAGTAGGGGAAGTAGAGGAGTAGGTGAGACAGCGCTCTTGGTAGGGTTTCCCGACAGCCAGGCGACTGCGTTCGCCCAAGCCGCGTGTCGTTCAGCGTTTGCGTAAGCGCAAGCGCACGAATCGAGCGAAGGCGCAGCGTCTCCGTAGGAGATACAAAGCAGCGTGTCCCCTTGGGACTCAGCGCGCCCTTCGGCGCTAGCTGTGCCGAAGGCTCAGACATACCCGAAGGGGGAAGTGAAATGTATCAGGATTTTCGTCAAAGGGTATTAGGAATATCCAAATAAAAAAATGCCCAACAAGAATGCCTATGCCTGACGCCACGGCTATCGCCTTACGGCAACGCAAAGCGCACACAATAATGAGTTGGTGTACGAGTTAGCGCAAAGTCTGCCGGACAGAGGATTCTGCCCGGCGAGCTTTGCGCGTGGAGGTCGTCAAGCGTGGGCATTTTTTTCTTGTAAGTGCCTTAGACGCTTAGTAATTCGGGGAACGCAGTCTTGGACGCGACTTCCTATCAGTTCCCGGTGCCCTCATCTCCTGCTGCCTTGTTTATTGAAAATATTTGAACCACTAAAATTTTTATCAGCGTAGAAAGTTAGTGTAGATAACTAAAATTACTGATCTGGTCTGTTTTGATTAGTTGTGATAGCTATACTTATTTTTAATAACGATTTCAAATCACATAAGGTGACAATAAAGATTCTTGTTTCGTAATTATACAAGTTCTGTTATTCATAGGATCTTAATAATTATCGCAAAAACGTCCTTGATGTTTAAAGACTAAATAAAGAATCTCTATATGTAACCGTTATTCTTACAGCGTCTTATATCCTAGATATTAAATCCCCCCTCAAAAAGACAAGAGTGGACTTTCCCCAGAGCTATCTGAAAACTACTATTGTTGTATGAAATACATTTTTGGTCAAAAAAATTAACCAAGATGTGCAATTGTTAATAGGGATAATTGTGTTATCTTTTTTTCGACTCGATTACGTCCAGTTTGATAGCAAAGAGTAAAATCCAGCTTGGACTGTTTGGGTTTAGTAGCCTTTAATATTAGGTCAGCAATCTACCATACTATGAGTGAAAATACATATGACAACCTCAATAATACCAACATTACAGAGTAACTATACAGTGAAGCAGCAGCAACAAGATAATCCCTCTCAATACTGTAGACTTATGTGGCGACGGGGTCAGTTGCTGATCATCCCTCCTGGAGGGATAACACAACCCTATATGCCTTCACTGGATAAAAAAGAGTCGTTAGTGGAGTGTCTGAAGCGTTCTCCTGCAAATTTGGTACGCATAGATCCAATACTTGGTGAAACAAGGTTAAAATTTTGGGCAGATGCGTGCGCTCAAGCCAACAAACCCATATTCCTGCGCATACCCTCGGTCGAGAAACAGCCAAAAGCACTAGACTCAACATTGTGGTGGTTGAAGCGTTTTACGGACTGGCTCACTGCGTTGATTTTTCTGCTTGCAGTAAGTCCAATCATGTTGGGATTAGTTTTGTTCATGCGCATTTCCTCTCCAGAACCAAGACTACTTTTTTCTTGCCAATGGCATGTGGGAGAACGAGGAAAACTCTTCAAGGTTTTCAAGTTTCGCACAACTACAGCCAGCAAAAGAGCAATTGGGGATATGGCGATAGCATATCAAGATGATTTGTACGATTCTGAAGATAGTCAAAATTCGAGTAAACTGGGACGATGGATGCGTAAGTATGGCCTAGATCATCTGCCACAGTTATTTAATGTACTACGTGGTGAAATGAGTTTGACTGGACCTCGTTGCTGGACTTTGGAAGATGCAGTACGGCTCAGTCCAGAAGCACAACGACAACTCAACAGATTACCAGGAATGATGAGGTCATGGGAGGTTGAAGCAGAGTCGAATCTGTTACATTTGGATAGTTCAACTCTGTGATTTGTTGTTCGTTACCTCATGGCTTGAACACCCTTGAGGTCTTTCACCAACTAAAAATATTGGTTCCACCCTTGGAAAATGACTTTCGCTCTGTTTCTGATGACAAAACAACTACTGGAACTTACAGTAGTAAGTAAAATTGCCGCACGTCAGTCAACGCGTTGCGGCTTTTTGTAAGACTATAGTATTTTGAGCGCTCTATTTTCCCTGCAAAACTACAGTTGAATCTTACTCATGCATGTCAAATTATCCAAACCAGTCCAAAATATCCTTAAGAATTTAGTCAAGACTACTAAGTTCTGGCAGGAGAACTACCTTATACTGCGAGAATTTAAACACTTTCCCAAAATTGCAGCGATTGCTCTTTTATTCTCATTTATAGCGGCAATTTTTGAGGGATTGAATGTTACTCTTTTAGCTGCCTTTCTACAAAATTTAACGACTCCCAACGTCCCGTTTCAGACAAAATTTGAGTTATTGAATACTTTGTTAGGAGCAGACGATCCATTACCTCTAAATCGTCTGTATCGCGTTTCATTCTTGCTTTTTGTTAGCGCTTGGATACGTTCAGGATTAAATTACTTAGCACAATTTTACACTGAAATAACTCAGTTGACTTTAGTGGATAGGCTCCGCAAACAAATATTTGAAAAACTACAGTCTGTAAAAATAGGTTATTTTAATAATACTAAATCTGGTGAACTGATAAATACTATAACAACTGAACTAGAAAAATTAAAACAAGCTTTTGGTGATGCAGCGTTCTTATTTTCCAGAACATTAAACGCAGTCGTTTACCTAACGTCAATGTTTTGGATATCTTGGCAGTTATCTATTATTTCATTAATGCTTTTCAGTTTGTTAGCTGTTGGCTTGTCTACATTAAATAGTCGGGTTCGTGAGGCAAGTTTTGATGTAACTAAAGCCAACAATAATTTTACTTCTATAGCTATAGAATTTATCAATGGAATTCGTACCGTTCACGCATTTTCTACGGAAGATTTTGAACGTAAACGTTATTATAATGCCAGCTTGAAGTTGGTCAATCATTCAAAGAAAATTGCCTCGGTATGGATGATAGTCAAGCCACTTGCAGAGGCGTTGGCGACCACAATACTTGTGGCAATGATTGTTCTGGCATTTACAGTTTTTGTCACTAAAGGTTTACTACAAACAGCTTTTCTATTGACGTTTTTCTTCGTTCTCTTTCGCCTCGTACCAATCATTCAAGATATTAATGGTGTAGCGACGCATATCAGTACAATGTACGGCTCGTCGGAAGTCGTGAAAAAACTTTTAGAAATTGATGAGCTACAGTATTTCCACAATGGACATATCGAATTTTCTGGCTTAAAACGTTCAATTGAGTTTGTGTCTGTTGATTTTGGCTACGACTCGGAAAGTTTGGTGCTTAGTAACATTAGGCTGATGATTGAACGAGGCAGGATGACTGCACTAGTGGGTGCTTCCGGCGCTGGTAAAACAACATTGGCAGATTTGATTCCGCGATTTTACGATCCAACGCGAGGTCATGTTTTTATTGATGGCGTTGATTTGCGGGATATTGAAATCAAGTCGCTGCGCCGAAAAATTGCTGTGGTCAGCCAAGACACCTTTATTTTCAACACTTCTGTCCTTAACAATATTGCCTATGGGTCAGAAGGAGCAACAGATGAGGAAATTTACAAAGCGGCTCAATTAGCAAATGCTTTGGAATTTATCCAAGAAATGCCTGAAGGTTTCAACACTCAACTTGGAGATAGAGGTGTGAGGCTTTCTGGGGGTCAGCGTCAGCGAATTGCAATTGCTCGCGCTTTGCTGCGGAATCCAGAAATTCTGATTTTGGATGAAGCAACAAGTGCTCTTGATACTGTGTCGGAGAAGTTAATTCAAGAGTCTATAGAAAAACTTTCTGTAGGACGAACAGTGATTGTCATTGCTCACCGCTTATCAACAATAGTTCGGGCAGATAAAGTTGTCGTACTTGAACAGGGACAGATTGTAGAACAGGGCGGATATCAAGAGTTACTTGATATAAAAGGTAAGCTTTGGAAATATCACCAAATGCAGCATCAACTAAATTAAGGATCAATAGCAAGATCTAGAAAAGCTCAAACGTAAACGAAACTATAAAACTCATATTTGATTTTTGCTCAGGTAGGTAGGAACATTTGATATTAAGCTTTCCCCGTTGTCCTTCAGGTTTGCCAGTCCCCCAAACTCCTGTACAGACGCACTTGCGTCGTTCGTGACGGGAACCGCCAAGACGGCAAGTGGATCCACCAAGACGGGGGCTGGTCTGACCTGTTAAGCGTTAAGCGTCCTCACGAGTAAGTTTACCAAATGAAACCCGATTCCTATATGAAAAATATGGTTTTCAAAAATTCCCTTAAATAGTGAGTCCAATGAAAGTAACTTTCACATGTAAGGTACTTGATGGGGTATTACTTGAAAGTGATGAAACAGCTATTGCGCAAAAATTCTATTTTTTAGCTGCTAACGAATCGATGCACCAATAAATGGGTAAAGCAGCTATAAAGACTGCAAGAACGAATAGTCAGCAACTCCAGAAAAAATTATTAAAACAAAGATGGATGGAAAAGTCAAGAAGTAGCAAAAAAAGTTAAAATTCTTCTTGCAAGCAATAAACAAATTTTTGGGAACTTGAAACTAACATGGAGGAGTAATGCCCAACCTAATCACAGATGCACAACAGAGAGCAGAAAAATTGAACCAACCCGAGTATGATGAGAATTTGATATATCACTGCTCTAGTTTCAGAGTTAATGGAAATGGAGGAGCGGAAACTTATTTAACTTCTCTGATTCAATCTCCCCAATCTGGCGTGAGTGACTTTGTTATTAAATCTCTCAAAGAACTTGACCAGAGTCGGTTCAAATTGCTGCATATTCACAGTCCAGATTTACTAGAGCAAGTCAAAGGAGAATGTCCTACTGTCTTCACCGTTCACAATCACTCATTGTACTGTGCTAGTGGTACAAAATATTTAGCAGCACAAGATGTCATTTGCGATCGCAATTTCTCTTATTTAGGATGCCTCTGGGGCAAGATAATAGATGGCTGTGGAAGCCGCAAACCCGTAAGAGTGATTCAGGAATTACAAAGTACTCATCACCTCAACCATTTTATCAGAAATCTGAGAGTTACTTTTCTGGCAAATAGCGACTATGTTCGGAAACAGTTGATTAAAAATGGCTTGCCACCTCAACAAACTGTAACACTACGCTGTGGGATCTCCGTACCGCAAATAGCGACTGCGCCTCTAAGTTTAGAAACATACAAAAATCAGCGGATTTTATTTGTGGGGCGAATAGTTCCTGATAAAGGACTAGAATGGCTGCTCAAAACCTTAGTACACACAGATTCGCAAATTCATCTTGATATTGCAGGTGAAGGTTGGGAACGACCACGGTTGGAAAAGTTAGCTCAAAAACTAGGGTTAAACAACCGTATCACTTGGCATGGCTGGTGTGATAGTAACAAATTAAATCAACTTTACGAACAGTGTTTTGCTGTTATCTTCCCCAGTGTTTGGCCTGAACCAGCAGGTCTAGTCACTCTGGAAGCTTATGGTCATTACCGACCTGTCATTGCTAGCGCAGTCGGAGGTATTCCAGAATATTTACAAGATGGAGAAACAGGTGTTCTTGTACCAGCTAATAATATTCAGATGCTGGCACAAGCGATTACTCATTTGTCTTGTGATTATCATAAATGCCGACAGATGGGCGAACAAGGTCATGCTTTGCTCATGCAAGAATTCACAATGGATGTCCACGTCAAACATTTACAAAAAATTTATGAAAACACAATATCAGAATTTGCCAGTAAAAAAAATTAGTTAGATAATATATGAAAGTTAAATAAGTTGCCTTAATGCAAAACCAAGACAGAGAGTAGTAATTTTATAGTAAAATACAAGGGTTTTAGAAAATGTCACAGGTTAATAGCTCCCAAGAGCCTTTAGTCAGCGTTATTATTCCAACTTATGATAGACCAGAGTATCTCAAGCAAGCAATAAACAGCGCTGTTAAACAAACTTATCGAAATATTGAAATTATTGTTTCAGATAATTGCAGTCCAATAAGCCCCCAAAAGATAGTTGAATCTTTTGGTGATTCACGCATCCAATGTTCCAGTCAGCTAAGCAATGTTGGTATGTTTGTTAATCAAATGGATACCTTCAAGAAGGCACAGGGTAAATACGTTGCCAGTCTCCATGATGATGATATGTGGAATGAGGACTTTCTGGAAAAACTGGTTCCAGCCTTGGAAAAAAACCCAGATATCATTCTCGCTTTCTGCGACCAATATATTATAGATAAACATGGCAAAATTGATCATATTGGTACTGAGGAAAATTCAACAGCATACAAACGAACTATTTTAAAAAAAGGAGTTCATCAACCTTTTATTGAAATTGCAGTCATAGATAAGTCTGTACCAATAGCCGCAGCTTGTGTGATTCGGAAAGAATTTGTTGACTGGGAGAAAATTCCACAGGAAGTAGACGGTATGTGGGATTTATATTTAGCCTACTTATGTTCTCGTTCGGGTCATGGAGCATACTATTATCCAGAAAAATTGACACGGTATCGCGCTCATGAACAAACAGATACAAATCTCAGTGGTAGTCTAGATGCTAAGGCAAATCTCAGTGGTAGTCTAGATGCTCATACAAAGGCAAAAATTCGCAAAGGAAGAGCAGAAATATTTTGCTACGAGCAATTTATGAAAGATGAAAAACTCAAGAAATACAAGCTGTATTTTAAGCAAAAATGGTTAGAATCTCATACAACTTTAGCTATAGGTTTGCTGCGCTCTGAACAGACAACCGAAGCACGTCCTTATCTTTTGCGGGCACTTTCTGAACAAAAGTTTAATTTCAGAACTATAGCAGCATTGATTTTGAGTTTCATTCCACGACCAATAACAAATCAATTGCTGGGAGTTGCAGCCAAATAAAAGCCTCAACGCAACTAAAAATAGAATTTTTAAGTCATCAATGTTAAGTCAAAAATGAACTGAGAAGGAAGGTGGTGTGTGAAACTATGTATTGTGACTCACAAATTAAAAAAGGGTGATGGACAGGGACGAGTAAATTATGAGGTTGCAAAAGAAGCCATTCGCCGGGGTCATCACCTGACCTTATTGGCAAGTGAAATAGCACCAGAATTACAACAAAGTAGCCAGGTCAACTGGATTCCTATTTCAGTCAACGGGTTGCCAACTGAATTTCTTCGTAATTTCATATTCTCTCAAAAAAGTGCAGATTGGTTGCGCAAACACCGCCCCCAAGTCGATTTGGTGAAAGTCAACGGAGCAATAACATCATCAGTATCTGATGTGAATGCTGTACACTTTGTCCACAGTTCTTGGCTGCGATCGCCCGTACATATTTCCCGTCTCCGCAAAGATTTGTATGGTTTGTACCAAAAGCTGTACACCGCATTCAACGCCCGTTGGGAAAAACAGGCTTTCCAAAAAGCAAAGATTGTGGTATCAGTATCCGAAAAAGTTGCCGAAGAATTGGAAAGTATTGGTGTACCCCGTTCTCGAATTCGGGTGATTGTCAATGGAGTTGATTTAGAAGAGTTTTCTCCTGGTACGGTATCTCGTCAAACACTCGGTTTGCCGGAAAATGTGACTTTGGCGCTGTTTGCAGGAGACATTCGCACACCCAGGAAAAACTTAGATACCGTACTGCGTGCCTTGGTGAAAGTACCAAATTTATATCTTGCAGTTGTGGGAAGTCCTGAAGGTAGCCCCTTCCCACAAATGGCAGAATCCTTAGGGTTGAATGAACGAGTGCATTTTCTGGGATATCGGCGTGATATACCCCAGATTATGCGTGCTGTAGATTTATTCGTGTTTCCTTCCCGTTACGAAGCATGTACCCTAGTCTTATTAGAAGCCCTTGCTTGTGGACTTCCTGTTATTACCGCAACGGCAACAGGAGGTGCAGAATTAGTCACACCAGAATGCGGGGTTGTCTTGTCTGACTCCGACGATGTTGAGGCTTTGGCGGAGGTACTGTTGTCTTTGGTGAGTGATCGCAACAAAATGCAGCAGATGGGTCAAGCTGCACGCACTGTCGCAGAACAGCACAGCTGGGCTACTATGGCAAAAACTTATGTGGATTTGTTTGAGGAGTTAAGCAAGAATGAGGAACACCGTTCTCATACCGACTTATCGCCGTCCTCAAGACCTATTACGCTGCCTTCAGGCGTTAGTTGAGCAAACTAAACCACCTTTTCAGGTGATAGTGGTTGTACGGGATATAGATACTGATACTTGGCAGTTTCTAGAAGGATTCAAAGAAACTACACTGCCACTCGATACCGTCAAAGTTACAGTTGGGGGAGTGGTCGCAGCTCTTAATGCTGGACTGGAAGCGGTTAAAGGAGATACGGTTTCAATAACGGATGATGATGCAGCACCTCGCCCTGATTGGTTAGAACGCATCAGTGCTCATTTCACCTCAGACAGTCGCATCGCTGGAGTCGGCGGACGCGATTGGATACACGAAGGTGAAAAGCTATTAGATGACTCGTGCGAAGTGGTTGGTCAACTACAGTGGTTTGGGCGAGTTATTGGTAATCATCACTTGGGAATGGGAGAACCCCGCGAAGTCGATGTCCTCAAGGGTGTTAACATGAGTTTTCGTACCAGCGCGATCGCCGGATCGCGCTTTGATCAGCGGATGCGAGGTACGGGAGCACAAGTACACTTTGAAATGGCATTTACCCTAGCTTTAAAGCGGGCGGGTTGGAAGATGATTTACGATCCCGCTGTAGCCGTTGATCACTATCCAGCACAACGTTTTGATGAAGACCAGCGCAATAATTTTAATGAAGTAGCTTGGATAAATCTAGTTCATAATGAAACGCTTGTGTTACTTGAGCATCTGCCACCTACACGCCGTACAGTGTTTTTACTTTGGGCTATATTAGTGGGAACACGAGATAGTTTGGGTTTTGTCCAATGGCTTAGGCTTTTGCCGAAGGGCGGCAAACTGGCAGCGCAAAAATGGCTAGCTTCCATCCGTGGACGTTGGCAGGGATGGCAAACCTGGCAAAAGCACCACAGTTTTTTAATAAATAACTAACTGTTGTAGTAGATAGCTAAAAAACCTTATTCTCGTGAACAGCACTGCCTAATCATGACCTTAGAAATGAGGCATAGCTTACTCTACGAAATCTTTAACTTGGAGAAACCAAGTGAATTCTAAACAGCCACATTTTCATCCTTTGCTTAAACAGCATTATTTGCCTGACCAGCGCTCATTTGTCAGCTGGATAGTCATTTCCGGTTTCGTGTTGCTGAATGTCGCCTTTTATTTTGCAGGCGCAGCCAAGCTGCGCCTCATTTTCCCCATATCATCTTTTGTTGTAGCTATATTTTTATACTTACGGCATCCCATTCTCTACTTGGGCTTTGCCTGGTGGATGTGGTTTCTATCAGCATTAGTTGCTCGTTTGATTGATTTTCGTGCTGGTTGGGATCCAAGTCGTCAGGTGCTTATTGCTCCATACTTAGTAACTTTAGTTACACTAGCAACAACTCTAAAATACCTTCCCAGTGCTTCTCGTCAAGGAGGTTTACCTTTTGTTTTTGCTTTTGTAGGTGTGTGTTATGGGCTTCTTGTAGGACTGGTTTACAACTCACCGATCGCCATAGCACGAAGTCTTCTAGATTGGCTATCTCCGGTCATTTTTGGATTCCATTTATTCATGTGCTGGCGTGATTACCCTAGCTATCGTCAGAATATTCAACGCACATTCTTTTGGTGTGTGTTCCTGACAGGACTATACGGTGTGTATCAATTCGTGGTGGCACCTGAGTGGGACAAATATTGGCTCATACAATCAAAAATGAATACCAGTTCTGGTAACCCAGCGCCCTTCCAGATGCGGGTATGGAGCACAATGCACTCAGTCGGTCCCTATGGAGCTGTGATGCAAGCAGGGTTGCTGTTATTGTTTAGTGGTGGCTCCTCAGGACCTTTAAACTTTCCCGCTTCTGCATTCGGCTACTTATCATTCCTACTGACTCAGGCACGTACTAACTGGGGAGGCTGGTTAATGGGGCTGGCTATGATTTTTGGTTCTGTGAAAGCGCAAACTCAAATGCGCTTGATTGCTATCATTTTGGCAATGGGATTGTGTGTCATTCCATTAGCAACCATAGAGCCATTCGCTAGTGTTGTTGGCAGTCGTTTTGAAAGTTTTTCTAATCTTGAAAATGATGGTAGCTTGAAAGATAGATCCGGGAGCTATGACAGAAACCTGAGTGTTGCCTTATCTAATGTCTTCGGCAATGGATTTGGAAATACCTGGAAATTTAATGAAAAAACTGGTCAAATAGAAGTCTTTGTTATTGATAGTGGCGTATTAGATATGTTCTTCACGCTGGGCTGGTTGGGAGCTATTCCTTATATCACTGCACTTGTGATGATTATCACTAATATATTCAAGTATACTGAATCTCGCTTCGATAGTTTTGTGAGTGCTTCTCGCGCCATTGGTGTGACTGCTTGTGCTCAGCTCGTTATTGGTAGCGGTATGTTAAGTATAGCAGGCATGATTCTTTGGGGATTTTTTGGTATCACTATGGCAGCACATAAATACTATCAGCATCAAGGAATAACTGCACCCACCTATCCGCAGCAGCCAGAAATCATTGGATCTCAAGAAAGGTCTACGATATGAAAGTAATTATTATTATGCCGCTAGCAGAACAACGTGGCGGTAGTGAAATGACGCTTCGGGATTTGATGCAGGAGGGACGCAACGCAGGAGTCGAATGGCTGGTCATATTCCTAGAAGATGGTCCGATGGTTGAGCTGTTTCGGAAGTTTGGTGTGGATGCACGAGTTGTGCGGGGTGGGCGCGTGCGTGAAGTGCACCGTTTGTTAATGAGTGCGATCGCCATAGCTTCCATTGCCAGACGCGAACATGCAAATGTGATCATCAGTTGGATGTGGTTAGCCCACTTAACAGGGGGACTGGCAGCATTGCTAGCCGGCATACCTGCAATGTGGTATCAGCAGGAAATTCCAGATAACAAAAACTTTCTCAAGCGCCTGGTTAATCTCATGCCAGCTCGTGGTGTCGTCACAATCACCAAAGCAATACAAAGCGCCCAATCTCAAATTTTACCAGAGCGACCAGTTTACTTAGTTAACCCTGGCGTAGCACTAGATCGGTTTAATCCTTCTGATTTACCTTCTCCTAGTGAAGCACGTTCCAAGCTGGGTTTACCGTTAGACGGTCCTTTGATTGGCATTGTTGGACGAATGCAGCGTTGGAAGGGAATACACGTTCTTGTCGAGGCAATGCCTAAAGTGTTGCAAAAGTATCCTAATGCCCATTGTGTCGTCGTTGGAGGTAAGCATGATTTGGAGCCAGATTATGAGGACTTTTTGAACGAGAAAATAGCAACTTTGGGGCTTCCAGAGAAAGTACTCCTGGCTGGACTACAGCGCAACATTCCAGAGTGGGTGCAGGCAATGGATGTTTTTGTTCATGCTTCAGATAATGAGCCATTTGGTATTGTCATTATCGAGGCGATGGCTTTAGGCAAACCCATTATTGCTGGTAATGCCGGAGGACCAACAGAAATCATCACAAATGGTCTAAACGGATTACTCACACCCTATGGAGATGCAAACGCACTGGCTGATGCAATTCTTCGCTACCTGAACGACCAAGAATTTGCTCGCACTGCTGCCCAAGCAGCACGGCAACGTGCCCTTGATTTCTCTACCCAGCGTTACGCTCAAAACTTTATTCATGCCCTCCGTTCTGCTGTATGAAAAGTTTTAGCTTCTTCTCAAAAGGGGTGTCTTTACACTTTTTAAATTGCTCATCTTAGAGTCAGAAGGGAGTCATATCAAATCCAGGTAAATGCATATAGTTAAAGCGTTGCATAAGCGTTGAGATTTATGGATTTATGCGCAAACTGTGGATAATCAAGCGGATTTGAGATAATTCTCTATAAACATGAGCTTAATATTTTGCAATCCTCTTGGCTGAAAAGCTCTGAGCACGACTATATTATTACCAATTATTAAGCTCAAGTTTACAGAGAAATTCATATAACACTGAACCATTATTAATGCTAAAACTCAATATCAAACTGCACTAATTGCACTATAGTTGGTCAATAATTCACGATATGTAGCTAGTGTTTCCTTATTAACTCGGGCAGCACTAAAGCGCTCTAAATTTAACTTTGCTTGGCATTTCCACTGGTCTAATTCAGAAGGATTGCTGAGTAATTTCGTCAAAGCCTTTGCCAAAGCATGACTATCTTTAGGTGGCACCAGAAGACCAGCCTGTCGATTATCTAATGTTTCAGGAATTCCGTCTACATCGCTGGCAACAATGGCGCACCCTGCTTCCCGCGCTTCTGTCAAAACCAAACCGAAAGATTCGCAGTATGAAGCAAGCACGAAAATATCACTTGCTAGCATATACCGTTGCGGCTCTGGCTGGAAACCTTCAAAATGAATGCGATCGCTAACAGCTGTACTTTGCGCCTTTGCTTCAAATATTGCGCGATCTGGACCATCTCCCACCACATACAGATGAGCATCAGCAAACTCAGTAGCAATTTCTACAAATGCATCAATTAACTCACCAATTCCTTTGCGTTTATACATCCCTGCTACAGTGGTAATAGCAGGACGGTGTAAGGGTAGAGGCTGACATTCTGTAATGTTAGGATG
Source organism: Brasilonema sennae CENA114 (assembly GCF_006968745.1). NCBI lineage: Bacteria > Bacillati > Cyanobacteriota > Cyanophyceae > Nostocales > Scytonemataceae > Brasilonema > Brasilonema sennae. The sequence goes on from NZ_CP030118.1 coordinate 2,141,736, forward strand.
ACGAGGAGTGCCCAATGTGCCGTTGGACACTACCCGTAATTTATGCTTCGGTATACCACGCTTTACCATTGAATCGGCTACTGCACTGCTGACAGCAATGACACGATCAGCTAATCCCATCAGTATTGCGCTTCGCTGAAACTCATTATGCACTGTAGACACTAAACCATAGGAGGACATTCTCAAAAGTGCACCGAGCACAACTCCTGTCATCATATGGGCATGGACGATATCTGGCTGAAATTCTTGTAAAATACCCCAATAATGCCATGCAGCTTTGGCAACATTAAGCGGCGTTCTCGACTGATTTAGTTGAAAGTGTCTAACACCATAACGTTCCAGTAATGTTTCATATTCTCCTCCAGCAGATGCCACAGCGACATCGTAACCAAGCTTGGCTTGCAAGCAGGCTAAGTCTATCGCAACATTAACAATACCGTTACCTATTTCTTGGACGTGGTTTGTAATATGTAGTATCCGCATTTCTGTCCTCTCCACAGTGGTTGCTTGTGATACATAATTGCTTCTTCTTAAGAATCGTATAAAATCTTCTAGTTGTAAATACGTATTAATAAGCATTTTTTACTACTTTTACTCAACTTTAAAAAAGATTTCATAAGATCCTAAAAATCGCTTCACAAAGCCACGAGGTAAGCCTTCAAGTTGAGAACAGTAAGAGGCGATCGCCTTGCTTTTTTTATGTTGGACTGATTCTATAGAGAGTCGGTAAGCAGCTGCTATATCATGCAACTTAAGCATAATAAATAGAGGTGCTCTCCACAATAACCAAATAGGATATTGTAGGAGTTCTACTTTGATCCCTACTTGAGCAATTGCTTCTTTGACAAGTTCATATGTCGCCTCATGATCTTTATGGCAATCTTTTCTGTGAGGAACGTAAATTTCTTCTGGTTGAGAAAATTTTATGAGTTCAGCCAACTGCTGAATTGTTTGTTCCCGTTGCTCTTTTTGTAAATCTTGCAAAGTTCCGTCTGGCTTTTCCAAAAAGTGAATTTTTGAGGTTTCTACTCCCAAAATTTCTAAAGCTTTTACCGCCTCTTGTTTGCGAATGTGGACGATTTTTTCTTTGATTTGAGAATCGGGACCATGAGAACCCTGTCCATCAGTTAGAAAAGCCACCGTTACTGGTACTCCATGTTCTCGTTTCAGGGCAATCATACCTCCACAACCGAAGGTTTCATCATCTTGATGAGGAGAAAACACCATCGCGGATTTGTTATTAAACGCTGTTGGCTCACTTCCTTTTAGTAAAATCCACCGAAACAGTATTTTAGAGTGAATATCTTGCAGTAGATAAAGCAAGTTATTTGGAATTATTTTTTGTAAAAGTTTAAGAATCTGTTTTATCTGCATAAAAAAATATAGAGTTGCTTGATTTTTTTCTCGATTGCTCTACAATGCTTCGTTGCTATTATCTCTCATGTTTGACATTTTCTTATTCAAGATGTTTTCATTTTTTATAAATACAGTATAAATTTTTCAATTTTATTGTGTTCAACAATACATTTAGTACGGTTAATAAATACACTCAATTTTAAGCATATAGATTATGACCATGCGACTATAGTGTCATGACGTTATCAAATACAACTAAAGAAAAAACAGGCAAAGCCTGTGATAATTGCTTCGTTATTCAATTCCAAAGGAATTTGGGAACAAGTGTAAAAAACAATCATCAACTTATCGCGGTAACTGATACATAATCACCTTTCCTTTCAAATCTTCCTCAACAAATACTATGTACTCTCCATTTGATCGGCGAAAAGCACGGATACCATAAGGTATGTCAATCCAGCCACTTTCACCAGCTACTTCTGGACCTGGTTTGAACTTTTGTACTTGTTCTCCTGTCGCGGCTTTGTAAACGTATACCTCTGACGTTTTCAATGTTACAGCAAATACATAATCTCCAGCGACACTCATCGCTGCTGTCATCACTTCGCGCTTTCCAGTTGTGTCATAAGGGATCACGGTTCGCCACCGGGGAGTGCGGTTTCCTTTATTCCAGTTGTCATAACGTATAATTTCAGAACCAACGACTCCAGCATCATCTCCAATCGGAGGATGTTCTTTGGTAAAGCCTGATAAATACATGGTGTCTGTATCAGGAAAATACTCAATCCTTCGCAAATCTGTAATTTGGTTAGGAGTTGTCTCCTTTTTCATAGAACTGTTGGAATAAATCGGGTTACCCTTTTGATCTAGCCCCTGTACAACAAAATGCAGGATACCAACTTTCGTTCGCAGAGTTTTCCATAAGTCGCCTTTGCTATCTACCCACCATCCTCCAAGGTAAGGATAATCTAGGGTTCTAGTATCATATTCACCCTGATCAAAAGCACCGTTACCGTTGCGATCCCGCCAGATCCAATCCTTTTCTTCCTGAGGTTGATTAGACAGCCAACTTTGAACGGGCTTACCATGATTCATGGATGTAGCAGAAAACATAGCAGATGGTATTGCAATATAACCATCTGTAGCTGGATTAAAACGATAAACTTCCATAAAGCTAGCATACATATCTGTGAGATACATAAAGGGTTTCCCCTGAATGCGGCGGAAGAAAACTGAAGTTGGCGATGTATGGAGGCGTGGATCTTGGGGGTACTTAAAAGGATTTAAGGTGTAAGCCTTGTAACTCCATTGTTTACCGGATGGTTTTTTGTAGTCCATCTGGAAGTATTCATGCTTGGTGTATACCTCTACGCCATCACTTTGAGGATCTGTATCTGCATTATCCACAAAGTGCAAACCCAGCAACTGCCATTGTAACTTTCCTGACGGCGAAAATTTTCTTAAGTCGGTTCCTGAATTATTGAAACCATTACTATTTACATAGATATTACCTGTTGCATCTGTACCCACCCCACTAATTCCGTAAAATTTTAAATTTCCAATGTCACCAGGAACACCAGCATAAACGCCCCCCTCGACTCCGAAAGTTCCTACTTTTGCTGGCTTACCTGTAATTTTATAAATTAATATTTGCTGACGAGGTCCATTTTCTGCGACCAAAAGTCTGCCTTGATTGTCGAGTGCGATCGCACTTGGATCAACAACATCAGCAATAACCTCACCCAAACGCTTTCCTTGGCTTGAATAATGTAAAATCTGAGCAGGGCTACTGCCATTCTTGCTTTGTATAATCCACAAATTTCCCTGCTTATCAACTGTCATCTGTTTTGGATTGGGAACAGAAAAATTCCGGACTTCCGTCATTGTGTCAGTGTTGTAGACATTAACGCGGTTTGCCTCAGAAATACCCACATATAACTCTTTCCCTACTATTGCTAATCCTGTGACTGGGCTTTTTGCACTGACAATCATCATACTCTTGTCATAGCCACGCCCTCCAGCAAAACCCGCAGGCTTTCCAGACAAAGTATAGCGTCTGACACAGTGCCAAGCTGTTTTTTCTGGTGGGTAATCTTCTGGTATCTTGCCCATTGATCCCTGCACCATAGCAAGGTAAATATATTTATCATTAATTGTTATGGCTTTGCCGCCTACACGACTCCAACCATGAAGCTCAAAGTCAGGCCCTATAACATCACCATCCTTATATATTCCTGCTTCTCTTCCAGCTTCGTCCCAAGTGCTGTTGGTGTAAACCGTGCCATCAGAACCGACATACATTCCCTCTACATAATTTTGCACCCATTTCTTACCACCACCATAAGTATTACCTATCCAAGATGTTGTGTAGGGTTTTGTAGCAGGTATGACTGTGGCTGTAAAGTACAATGTAATACTTGTAGCAGTTATTAGACATAAAAAAAACTTGAAAAATTGTCTCAATTGCAAATGAGTATTATTTCGTTGCCTACGATATAGTCCACCCAGATGTGAAATGAATTGATTTTTCATAAAATAACAAAATGCTTAATGACTTCTCAAATATTATTTAGTATCGTTTTACAATGAGGCTGCATAGAATAGGAAATCATTGCATCGTAATTACCCTTACAGGGGTTTTCTGTCATTATCTACATTCAAGAGTGCTCCACGTCTGGTTTTACAAAAACTTTATCAGAATCACACTATTTTTTTAAAATTCAACTTGTTTTGGGATGATACATGTTTTAAATTAGACTTGCAATATCTACTAAAAAACTTAAATAAAAAACAAGACGTATAAGATTCAACTGTTTACTTCCCTAAACAAGTATGGATGATTAAGTAGCCATCATCAACTACGTACACTCCTGAGGATGAAAAATTTTCTCCTCTCTCCCTGCTCCCTTGCTTTTTCAAGTCAGTCATTGATGGGCGATCGCGCCCACAAGCAAGCATGAAAATCTATTTTCATGCTTGCTAATCACGGGAAAATCTCACGAACCTTACATGAAAATAGATTTTCCCTACACCCCTATACCCTTATACCCTTACACCCCTTTTTCAAGTCAGGTGGGCAGGAAAATTTATCCTTAAGACAAGGGAGAGGAAAAAAGGTAGCTATGCTAAAGCGAAGGGAGTTTTAGCCAATTTGACTTTTAGTTACATGCTTGGTGTTTATTTGCGCCTTTCTACTTACTGATTCATAGTTGAGGCAAACTTCAACCATCTGTCACACTTAAAAGTCAATGGTGTCAGGAAGCTTTTCAAGGCAACCTAAATAGCAGGGATTTTTCTGATGCTATTTCACAAAAACGTTTATTATCGTTAATCCTAGAACTTATTACCTTTTTTTGCAAAATGGATACTTAGTGATGAAAACTTGCAATCAAGAACGAACTTCGTCCCGGACGCTCAAATCTGCCTTCATCAGCCGAGACTAACCCTACTCCTACTCATTAATGCACACTGCCTTCTGTTGAGTTTCATCTTCAGTGCAATAAGCCCACTTGCTGACTTCTTCTGTGTATCACCAATGCTAAGCTCGGTGCATGGGCATCCCCTGTTGTTTTCACCTTAAGTTTATCCTTATTTGTTAGGATTCACTCTACTAACTTAAATTCTACGTTATAACCCAACAATCATATGAACTGTTTTGTTCTATAAAAAGATGAGATAAATGAAATGAATTTCTATTAACCTGTAATATTCGGATTATATATCCAGCAACAGAATATATGTATTGTCAGCATGAGTCAGCATACTGAATGAACCCAAAAAAAGGCATTAATCACGAAAACAGTACCAGAGGTAAGCAGCAGTTTAGCGGGGTATACTGCAGGATTTGCCCCATCAATAACGCCTATGCCTGCCTTCATCTGACGACGAACAGTGCTCAGACGTAGATCGACGCTTACCCAAGCGATGGAATTAATACTGTCGGTAGTTGACAACTGAGAAATGTTAAGTAACAAGTAGACACACCCACAACCCTTACTTGGAGAAACATAAGTGGAAGATAATACAAAAAATGCTTTAGAATCTAAGTCTATTTTATGTATAGGACTAGGCTGGTTTCCTAAAACCCCAGGAGGATTGGAACGATATATTTATGAACTGACTCATAAACTAGCAGCAAATCAAGACAAAGTTGAATTATGTGGAGTTGGTCTACCAGAAGCTGAACCAAACTTGCCGATAAAATTGACTAACTTAGCATCACCCAGTAGTCCTATTTGGAAACGATTGTGGTGTATTCGTAATAACTTTCAGAAAACAAGAACTGAAAAACCAGATGTCATTAACTTACATTTTGCACTATATAGTTTCCCGATTTTAGATCTTTTGCCAAAAGGTGTACCTGTCACCTTTAACTTTCATGGTCCTTGGGCTTTTGAGAGTCAAGAAGAAGTTAATGAGAAGAAATTAAGTATTCTTATCAAAGCTAAGCTGATAGAACAAAGAACATATAACCACTGCGATCGCTTTATTGTTCTTAGCAAAGCATTCGGGAATATCTTACACAAAGAGTATCACGTTCCTTGGAACAAAATTCATGTCATCCCTGGGGGAGTTGATATTACTCAGTTTCAACCTAATCTATCACCTCAAGAGGCTCGAACAAAACTAGACTGGCCGCAAGATCGCCCAATTTTATTCACCGCCCGCCGCTTGGTGAATCGAGTTGGACTTGACAAATTATTGGACGCCTTGGCTATTATTAAGCCGAGAATTCCAGATGTTATGCTGGCGATCGCAGGACGTGGACCACTACAAGCAACACTACAACAGCAGGCTACTGAATTAGGACTTGATCATCATGTTAAATTTTTAGGGTTCATGCCTGACGAACTCTTACCTGTTGCTTACCAAGCAGCTGACTTGAGCATCATGCCCAGTCAGTCTTTTGAAGGATTTGGATTGGCAGTAGTAGAATCTTTAGCCTGCGGTACTCCTGTTGTGTGTACTCCGGTTGGAGGAATGCCAGAAATTTTAGAACCATTTTCACCGGATTTCATTACCTCTTCCACAGAAGTTGCAGCCATTGCAGAAAGATTAGAACAGGTGCTATTGGGAAAAGTGCCAACACCTTCACGACAAGCTTGTCGTCAGTACGCTGTCACAAACTTCAACTGGGATAAGATAGCTCAAGATGTACGGCAAGTTCTATTGGCTTAGCTGTAACACAATAACAAGAAAAAACTAAAATCTCTTGAGGCTGCTTTGGTAACTTTTTCCTTTGCAGTCGTACCATATACAAAACCTCGTGCAAAAATCAATTTGAAGAAAATTAAACCACAGATAAACCTTGCCCTTTGTGAGGTGTAGGTATGAGCAAAGCGCGTTTGGTAAGCTTGGGCAGCAGATACACACAGATAAATTATCTGTGTTAATCTGTGGTTCTAAAGATCCATTAATCATACTTCTGCAAGAACAAGAAGTTTACTGTTAATGGCTGCTGATCACTGAAATTATTAAAGATGATATGAAAATTCTCTTCCTAGATCAAAGTGGTAAACCAGGTGGGGCTGAACTGTGTTTAATAGATATCGCCAAACCTTATAAAGATAGCTCTTTAGTGGGATTATTTGCTGATGGTTCTTTTAGAAATTTACTAGAACAAAATCACATTCCGGTTCAAGTTCTCACAAATCAGGTTATACAAGTTCGTAAAGAAAGCAGTTTAGCGCAAGGATTAGGCAGTCTGGCTCAAATTCTGCCTCTGATTTCTAAAGTTGTGCAAAAAGCCAGAGAATTTGATTTAATTTACGCGAATACGCAAAAAGCCTTAGTTGTTGGCGCACTAGCAAGTTTTTTCAGCCGTCGTCCTTTGGTCTATCATTTGCATGATATTCTTTCCCCAGAGCACTTTAGCCAAACCAACCGTCGCATTGCTGTAACTTGCGCCAATCGTTTTGCATCACTCGTCATTGCCAATTCTCAAGCAAGTCAAGCAGGCTTCGTAGCAGCAGGAGGACGTTCAGATATCACTGAAGTGGTTTACAATGGCTTTGACCCGAAAAATTATCAAACCCACGAGTCCGATGTCAGTCAAATTAGACAACAACTGGGGTTAGATGGACAATTTGTTGTCGGACACTTTAGCCGTCTCGCACCTTGGAAAGGACAGCATATATTAATAGAAGCACTCGCACAATGTCCTGTTGATGTCACAGCAATCTTAGTCGGTGACGCACTGTTTGGAGAACAAGAATATGTCCAGCACTTACACCAACAGGTGACAGCGCTGGGACTAGAAAACCGAGTCAAATTTTTAGGATTTCGTTCAGATGTTCCCCTGCTGATGGCGGCAACTGACTTAGTTGCACATACCTCAACCGCCCCAGAGCCGTTTGGTAGAGTGATTGTAGAGGCTATGCTCTGTGGAAAACCTATTGTGGCTGCAAAAGCTGGCGGTGCAGTAGAATTAGTAGAGCACGGTGTCAATGGTTTCTCAGTCACACCAGGAAAACCTGATGAATTAGCACAAGTGATAACCACCTGTCTAAAAGAACCACAGAAGATTGCGACGATCGCTCATCATGCACAAACTACAGCCAGCCAGCGTTTTGATGTCACAGCCATTAATCAGCAAATTGCCGTGCTGCTCAATAAGTTATCAAAAAGAACTCAGAACTCAGAACTCAGAACTCAGGAGAAATAAGTATCGCCAGAGAAAAGCGATGGTTTCTATACACAAATCCTAAACCTTAGAAAGCAGCTTCTAGGACCCAACTACAAACCCACTAATTCATGCGATTCAAAATCTGTGAGTTGTTGAGCTATTGTGAGTCTTGCTTGCAATTTCGCTACGCTAAGCAGGTTGCGCAGATATTCTAAATGGGCAACAGCATTTGCCTTTTCGGTAGTTAATTGTATTAGGGTGTCCATCGCCTTTTGGTATTCTTGATTAACAAGTAACACTTCAAAACGACGAGATTTGCGTTGAGCATCATTTTTCAAATCCATATCAAAGGCGGCGGCGCGATCGGCATTACCTTCAAACCGATTAATTTGCAGCTGAACTGCCATTAATTGAGAGTCTACTTTATTTACTCTTTGGGCAGCTTGAGCGATGTCTTCGACAAGGGCTGTGCCCAACGCCGCTGGATAATGATTCAGTTGGTTTGTTAACATAGATGAATTGTGTTTACGCAATCTTACATACAAAATAGCAAAGACATGGTAAAGAGTGGCTACGGTAAACGGGAAAGGTGAGGGAGTATTTTCTCCCCCGATCTCCCTTTACGCTGCTTCCCTCAGTTGAGGCGCTTGGATAGTCACCTCCCCAATATTTAAGGAAAGCTGTTCAGCGTGAGGTACCGCAGCTTGCTCTAATACTTGAACTTCAATATTCACACTGACTAAATAACTGCCTGTATCAGCACCAACTGCTTCAGCGACTAACTTGGCAATATCTGGGCGTTTAGCAGTCAATGGGTCACGTAAAATACACCGATCCCATTCATGCTTAGCAGTCGGATTAAGGCTGAGAATATAGTGCTTGATCATAGGACAAACCGTTGAACCCATCTCAGAAGGCTGTCACAAACCCGTTTTGTACTTTACTGGGCTTTGTGAACGCTATCTTAATTATAGTATATTTGTACTAAAAATGCGAGTGAGATCGGCTTGGTTATTAGTGATTGCACTACTAACCACTAACAACACATCCTATAGCTTGTCACGGAAGAAAAATGGAAATTCCGGCTTGGTCAAAGGCGATTTTTAAGCGACGGCGATACTCTCTTGCTACACTCCATTGCTTGAGGGGTTGTGTTTTAATCCATACACGAATCAAGAAACCTTTCTCAGCAACAGCAAAATTATCTATTCCCAAAACTTGAGGTGTTTCCAGAATTTGATGATCCCATAGCGGATCTTCATCCATGTCCACACCAACTTTTTGAATTAATTTTATCGCCTGGTCAACATCAGTTTGGTATGCAACTGGGATAGTTAAATCGGCTCTTGACCAGCGACTGGAAAGATTGGCAACTACTTTGATTTCACTGTTAGGAATCGTAATTAAGCGCCCTTCTCCATCCCGCACTTGGGTCATCCGCAGATTCAAGTTTTCGACCAAACCACCGACAGTTCCAACTGTAATATAATCACCTAAGGCGTATTGGTCTTCTAGAATAATCAAAAAGCCATTTATCGCATCTTTAATCAGACTTTGGGATGCCAGGGACACTGCAACACCAACTAGACTTGCACCTGCTAGCAAAGGAACTAGTTCTACACCCAAAGCCCCCAAAGCTAGCAGAGTACCAACTACTATACAGGTAATGGTGGCGATACTTTTGCTAACGCCAGAAATAGTAGAAACTCGCAATTGTATACGTTCGGGAGCTTCTGGAGTCAATAAGACAGCACTATTGACTAAAGCAGAACTGAAGCGGTCAATCAAGGCATAGCTCAGACGTATTACCACATAAGTTCCCAGAGCGACAACACCCAATGTCAACGGAATTTTTGCCCCAACCATAATCCATCCCTGAAGCGCTCGTGTGTAGGGAAATAAACCCAGTATATAAAGACTTCCACCCCCCCAAATCGTTGCTTGGGCTAGCTGATACAGCCGCCTCTTGACCTCTGTAATATGTTTATGTTCTTGTTGATTTAGCTGTATCGTAATCGGTCTAGTTGCTGCTGAAGCCGTGGTAACAGGCTCTGCCTTATATTTTTTGCGACGGTGTTGGTAAGAATAAACCCCCCAACTAAGAACAATCATCGCCACTCCAGCAGCTCCAGCAATTTGACCCTGTTGAATTAAAGAGTTACTTTCTCGCTCCTGCTTTGCGCGTTTCAAACCTTGTTGCAACTTTTCAACGATTTGCTTTGCAACTGTATCGACAGTATCCTGTTGTTGCAGACTGGCATCGTAGTCATTGACGGTCATCAGGTATTGACCATTAAGAAGAATTATTGCAGTTTCAGTTACAGTCGTTTTTCCGTTCTTAGTCGTTGATTTCTTTTCAGGTGTAATCTGTACATTAAGTTCTGCATCAGATTTTTGAAAGTACTCCTGACTTTGTTGATCCAACCTTTGTTGGATATCTTGTAAACGCTTTGTCAAGTTCCCTTTTGGTGCCGCTATCTGAAACAAACCCCTACCATCCAAATTAACCCAACCTTTTTCTGGTGCTTTTTCTAATTCATTAATCAAAAAGTTAGGAGTTTGTAGGTTAGGTAAAAAGGGAATCTGCTGCGCTGTAGCTTTTGGCATCGTGCCAACAGTGATCACTATTGAAGAAAAAGCGATCGCCACAAATTGAAAGCGCAATGGGCACCTCCTTTACTATTTCAACCCTGCTAGCTTAGCTAAAATTTAGCCCGCCTAATCAGCCCCAGTAATTATACTGTCTGTAGTTAGATATTTATCAATTTGATGTTAATAAAAATTTATCTAATTATATATTTTGTAACAAAATAATTATGGGATGTTCCGTTGTTAAGTTATTGGAATGCCACCACCAGCCACCAATCAATCATAAATAACAGAACTCAAGTTGACCTTTGAAAGGGGTGTAGGGGTATGGGGGTGTAAGGGTGTAAGGGGAAGAGAAAATTTTATTTGTTGCCACGCCGCCGGAAGCCCCTGCCCGAAGGGCTTTGACCAAAACGCGCGGGTGTAGGGGAATAAAAGAATAACAAAAGAAAATAAATGCATTTTCCCTATCCCCCAATACGGTTCAGTTAAGAAATTTATCTGTTGAGGCAGGTAGGGGGAGTAGGGGGAGCAGGGGAAGTAGGGAGGAGAGAAAAAAGGCTTATCTGAACTGTATTGCCCTATCCCCTGGTTAGTGCATTTCCCTTACACCCCTAGTTTATTGACATTCGCGTTCTTAAACGTCAAGCTAGTGCAGAGAACCATTAACTAGCTTTTTTGTGAGCAAATCTTGTTTCAGATTGCTAGTCTTGGAATACTCTAGTAGAGTGCGTAAGAATTTACGCCAATTTCTTTGTAATTGAGGAACTATTTGATGACCGCAACTTCTCCCCGATTAAAGCACGAGGTTAAAGACCTCGGCTTAGCTGCCTTGGGAAGACAGCGCATTGAATGGGCTGGACGTGAGATGCCTGTTTTACGGCAAATTCGCGATCGCTTCGCCCAAGAAAAGCCCTTTGCGGGCATTCGCCTTGTGGCTTGCTGCCATGTCACAACAGAAACTGCACACCTAGCAATTGCACTCAAAGCTGGTGGGGCAGACGCTGTGCTGATTGCGAGCAATCCCCTATCAACTCAAGACGACGTAGCTGCAAGTCTCGTCGCTGATCATGAAATTCCAGTCTTTGCCATCAAAGGTGAAGATAACGAAACATACAACCGCCACGTACAAATTGCTTTAGACCATCGCCCCAACATTATTATTGATGACGGTTGTGATGTCGTCGCCAGCCTGGTACAAAAACGCCAGCACCAACTTGCTGACATTATTGGTACCACAGAAGAAACCACAACAGGAATTGTGCGACTCCGCGCCATGTTTAGAGATGGCGTTCTCACGTTCCCCGCAGTCAACGTCAACGACGCTGACACCAAACACTTTTTTGACAACCGCTACGGTACCGGACAATCAACCCTAGACGGTATTATCCGCGCCACCAACGTTCTGCTTGCTGGTAAAAACGTTGTCGTTGTTGGTTACGGCTGGTGCGGTAAAGGTACAGCATTACGGGCGCGAGGACTCGGTGCTAACGTGATTGTCACCGAAATTGACCCCATCAGAGCAATTGAAGCGGTGATGGATGGCTTCCGCGTCCTGCCAATGGAACAAGCTGCACCCCAAGGTGATTTGTTTATCACTGTGACTGGTAACAAGCACGTCATTCGTGGTGAGCATTTCGACGTGATGAAAGACGGCGCGATCGTCTGTAACTCCGGTCACTTTGACATTGAATTGGATCTTGTCGCCTTGGGAAGTAAAGCCAAGGAAGTCAAGACAGTACGTCCCTTTACCCAAGAGTATCGCCTGCAAAATGGCAAATCTGTTGTAGTTCTGGGTGAAGGACGCTTGATTAACCTCGCCGCAGCAGAAGGACATCCTAGCGCGGTGATGGATATGAGCTTCGCCAACCAAGCTTTGGGTTGCGAATACCTCGTGAAAAATAAAGGTAACCTGGAACCCGGTATCCACTCAATTCCAACAGAAGTGGATCAAGACATTGCACGGCTGAAATTGCAGGCGATGGGAATTAAGATTGATACCCTCACAGAAGATCAAATTGAGTACACAAACTCTTGGACTTCTGGAACCTAAGCGTAGCTTAGAGTTTTAGAGGATCTAAAAGAGTGATCGCTCTTTGAGTATGACGAATGGTGGGATAGGCAAGTTGCTTATCCCGCTTTTTTTGCAAGGTAGCGATCGCCCAGAAGCAATCCTAGCAAAAACACCTGGCGAATAGAATTCGCAGCTACACAAGCGAAGTCCGCCTGCGCGGACTACTCCCTTCCCGCCAGAAGATTACCTATTAAAAACCGCCAAGAACGCCAAGGTTCAGAATCGGTAATTTTGTACCGGGAAGGGAGTAATTACAGCCTGCGTAGGCAGGCTTTGTTTGTATAGCCCCAGACTTCCAGTCTGCGGGCAATTTGCACATTTGGGATGCTCCCCTTATTCTCCGCCTTGTGTCTCCCGCTTGGGCCTACCGTTACTCTTTTGTTCATTACTACCAGCACCTCTATCTTTGTCATCAAGTTTCCTCTTCTAGCCGCTGTTCCACATACTTCTGAACTAAAGGCACTTGGAACTCAACACCTTCTTTACACAAAATTTCTTTGCGCACGAGTTTTCGCACAGATGCTTTGTCTTGTGTTGTGGGCGTTTCTCCTTGAAGGAGACGCTGGAGTAAGTTGCGATCGCCCTCCGTAAAACCTGTCCACAATTCCCGAAAATACTGATCTCCCCGTTCCAGAACTGTGGGAATAACTGTCTCTACATCGTGTACAGTCGCTTTGATGGTAGCGGCGTCTCGCTTATTTTGCCTGATATCACGGTTCAGCAACTCCACCACTTCGTAACAGATGTCTAACAGTTGGGGTAAAACCAAACCGAGTTCTTTTGGCCGAGGTGAGGGAATCCAAGCGAGTTCTTCAGTCATATTTGCGATATCGCTGAGAGTTTGACAACTATTGAGGCGAGTAACAGCGATATTAGCCATTGCCTGAACTGCAACCTGCTGCTGGTTAGTAGAATTTATCAGGTAATCAATTGTTTCACGAGCAGCAATTGGGTTTTCTCGATAAGCCTCGACAATTATCTCACCTATGAAAGGTAAGGGTAAGCGGGTGAGTTCGTCAAAGGAAGCTATCACCAGCATTAAACTGTTGCTATCCATCAAAGAGCGCAAGTTGTTATAAAACCCATCATCGAATTCGCTCTTGTTCTGAAATAATGTCTTAAAGTCATCCAAGCAAAGAACAGGCAATAAGTTTTGATTGTTATTTTGATTTTGGTTGTTATTTTGGTTTTGAATTTGATTTTTAAATTGTGCGATCGCCGTCGAAAATGCCAAGCGGTTCAGAGGGTTGACTTTCAAAGCAGTCATTAAACTTGGTATGGCTCGCACAGCAGGACGACGCAGCAACTCCTGCGCCACAGCGACATAGAAATCCTCTTCTCGTTGACACACAACACTTTGAAGCGACAGATAAATCACCACATAACGGCTGGGATCTTGCACTCGCTGCTCCCAAGTCTGGAAAAATTGATACAGCAGCGAAGACTTGCCAATTCGTTAATTGGCAAGAACGGCTAAGAGAATTTGTTGACAAACTTATCTCAGACGTACCCAGAAATGAGTAGCAATGGGTGTAGGGGGTAGGAATTAAGTTACAGTTGCGAACCCGCGTTGCGGCTCAATTCCTCACCCCTACACCCCTACACCCCTACACCCTTACACCCTTACACCCGCCCCTAGTGGTGGATCAATTCTGCTCACCTATTTTGAACACACCAACAGACTTTTGCAATTCCTGCGCTACCTCTAAAGTTTTCTGTAGAGAACCTGATACATTGTAAGAGAAATCCGAAGTGCGTTCTGAAACTTTGGCAATATCGCTCATCAAAATAGCCACAGTACTAGAAGTCTGAGCTTGAGATATTGTTGTATTTGAAATCAATTGCAGTAATTGGTCAATCTGGCGAGACACCTGTGAAATTTTCGCAAGGCTAAGTTTGGCATCTTTGACAAGATTTGCTCCCTCCAAGACTTCGCTTCTTCCAAACTCCATAGCCTTAACCACATCGTTAGTTTCGACTTGGATGTTCTCTAAGATTTGTTGAATTTCTAGTGTTGCTTGGGCAGACTGCGCAGCTAATTGACCAATTTCGTCTGCCACCACACTTAACCCGCGATTTTCATGACCTGCTCGTGATATCTCTAAACTAGCGTTGATCGATAACAAGTTGGTTTGCAAGGCGATTTGGTTAATCAATGACACAACTTTGGAAATTTGTTGGGAAGATTGACCAAGACGATTTACCTTGTCAGCTGTTTGTGTGACTGTATGTTGTAAATTCAAGATACTTTTGACAGTGCGATCCATTGCTACTTCACCCTCTGTAGCTATGTCAGAAGCGATCTCAGCAACTTCTGCCGCTTGATGGGCGCTATCTGCCACTGCTTGAATTGAGAGGGACATTTGATTAATCTCTGCAACGGTGCGGGTAATCTCTTGAGCTTGTTCGAGGGCTTCACTTGCCAGTTGCTGGGTGGCATTTGAGTTTTCTCCAACGGAAACATTCACCTGTTCGGCAGCTTTTTTAACAGCAGTGACGATTTGTCGTAAGTTTTCGATGATAGAGTTAAAAAAATCAGCTATTGTACCAATCTCACCTGCACTCACCTCAGCCCTGACAGTTAAATCACCATTAGAAGCCGCTTCAATACTATTGATCATTTGTATCAATTTTTTCTCAAGTGCTTCTTTTTGTTGACGTTGATCCTGCGAAACAGCCTCAACTTGTTCTAGCAGAGTCGCTTGATCTAGAGCAAATCCAACTTGGATTGCTAACTGTGCGAATAAATTGATTTCCCACTCTTGCCAAGCACGAGGTTTTTTACACTCATGAGCAACCAGTAAGCTAATCAGCTGCTTTCCTTGAAAAACTGGTGCGATTAAACTTGCCTTGACTGCAAATTTTTCTAAAGTTTTTATGTGACAAACTGTAAATCCGGCTTGGTAGATGTTATCAATAGCACGCACGCGACCATTTTTGTAGTGTTGTATGTAATGCTCACTCAAACAGGGATCATTCATCTGTGTATCGATCATTTTTGCCCAACCAGCAGCAATAGATTCTGATACGATATTTCCACTTCCTACATCGTTAAAGCGATATACGACTACTCGCTCAGTTGCAAGTAAGTTTCGGATTTCTTCAACTGTTGTCTGGAGGATATCTTGCTGTTTTAAAAATTGACGAATCCGCAGGGTGATTTCTGTAAAGATTTGTGTTCGCTTGACTTCAGCTTCTTGGCGAGAAGAGTGTTCTGCTTGTTCGGTGACTAGAATCTTGAGTTTCTCTGCCATCAAGTTGATTGCAGGACCTAAAGAAGCGAGTTCGTCTTCTTCTGCATCAATTTGGGGTTCTCCTGAACCTGGTTTTCTGAGCACATTAGTTGTATTCAGGATTGGACTTATGCACCATTGAACTAAAAAAACAGCGATCGCAACTACCAAAGCTCCTATCATTCCAATCCAAAGTAGCATGCTTAGGAATGAGTCTTGTTGGTTGGCAGATGTAGTAACTTTATTTACAGCAAAGATCACCTCTGAATTTAAGTTTGGCAAAACTCTTGGTGTTCTCCAAACCACGTAGTTTGTTAACTGGTATGCACTATCGATTATGTAGCGATTTAAGACTGCTTGCTGTTGTTCAAAAGTATTATGCCGTACCAGAGGATTTACCAAAATCAGTAGAGCAGCCGCTATTTGAATTTTTTGATCATCCTCAAGGATCGCTTGAGGTACCTCATTTGCTATAGCAGAGGTTTTGGTTTGTTGAACTTCGGTTATTTCCTGACTAATCGATTGATTCCCAAAGTTATGAGGCGTTGTCCTAACAGCCAGTAATGGAAGTGTGCCAATCGTAATAGCTAAAGCTGTCACTTTTAAGACAATACTTTTTCTAATAACTTTAACAATACAAGTACAATCAAGCTTCCGTGAAGGCGCTAGATTTCGCTCGTCGTATCGACGATTCTTCAACATTGTTTTACCTGTTAAATATGTAATTTTACTGAAAATATCTCTTTAAGTAGTTCGTATCGTAACAATACTGAACAAGATAACAGTGTGATCATAATCACTAAAAAATAGTGACAGACGTACTGTTATGAACCACTGTCATTTGCTACTTCTTAAGTCGGTGCCTGCCCGGTTTCTTTCGTCGTTTACATTGTAGCTGCGTATCACATAACATGCTAGTACACGACTACTTCTTTAGACGAAAATTTACTAATATATTTTGTAAAAGAATCCCAATATCTGCTGTAATCTTAGTTTAGCAATGTATACCTTATCAGACGATACACTTAAGAAATTTCCATGAGAAGAAATAGGATTCCTGTTCAATTGGTTTGGGCAGTAGTCGTCATCTGTGTACTGCCTAGCTTGCTGAATCTATTGGGAGTAGATTTTGGTTCGCCCTCACAGACTTTTGACGTCTTAGTGTCAAATATAACTAAAGACAAAGTGATTGATGTTATGCACCACACTTTATCTGGGAGTTTTACGCACACTATCTTAGAGTGGAGTGCGTTTTGTACAGCAATCTTCACAGTAATTTTATCTTTGATACACTTCTATCTTAAGGCTGATGTCGTTACTCCGATCATTGGCATAGCACTTTTTAGCTCTGGATGCATGGATGCATTTCACACTTTGGCAGCTGATAGATTAATTCAGGGTGTCGCAGATAACCAGAATCTCATCCCCTTCACTTGGGCAATCTGCCGACTTTTCAATGCTCTGATTCTGCTTGGTGGAGCAGGCTTTTTTTTGATTGCTCAGCCAGTGAGATGGAAAAGGGGTATCAGTTTGGTGGTACTTTCGAGTCTAGTTTTTGGTGTCATTGCTTTTTGGGTTGTATCTATCTGCGCCCGCAGCGCAACTCTACCGAAAACCATATTTCCTAACTCTATAGTGACTCGTCCGTGGGACATTGCTCCACTGTTACTATTTATCTTTGCAGGTTTTGTTGTTTTCCCTCGCTTTTACAACAAATATCCAAGTTTGTTCTCTCATGCGCTGATTATCAGCGTTATTCCCGAAGTAGCCACTCAACTCCATATGGCTTTTGGTTCAAAAGAACTGTTTGACAACCATTTCAACATTGCCCATTTTCTCAAGATTATTGCTTACTTAGTGCCGTTTATCGGATTGATTTTGGACTATATACGAACTTATCGAGAAGAGGCAGATACAGCTAAGGAGTTAAAACAAGCTATGGGGGTGTTTAATTCTATTTTGAGTGAGTCTCGTTGATCAGTAGAGGATGTGTAGGTTGAACAACAGAACGTGCTACGTCATGGGAATTGTACAAAGCGATCGCGCTTAGGTAGGCTTTAGGGTTGGGGTGAGGAAGAAACAATACTCTTTACCCCTTAATCTTCCGTATTTACAACCGTTGAAAGCTACACTGGTTACCATTTTTCTCGACACGAAATAATTCAATATCGTCACTGTTATTAGGCTGCATTCGGTCTCCATTAGAGTCAAACTTAATTTGCCCTGTGTAGCCTTTAATGTTTAGATTCTTCAAATCGAAATACTGTTTTTAATATATTAAAAGCAACTTATGGAAGAAATGCTTCTTGAAGAGTAAATGCAAAAAGAAATGCTTCTAGCTTCAGTCAAAACCCTTCCAGCAGTTGTAATAATTTCTGCGTCGCTCATGCCTCTACGACAATCTTCATCATGCCCAATCGCTTTTAACAAGTCGTCGATGATAGCATAGACGCTAATTATTTCACTTAGCATATACCCCTCCAAATGTTCTTCCTGGAGGGGATTTTATTGCTTAAGTGACTATATGCGATCGCCCACAAGAGTAACTAGCAACTTGGGTTAGTATCACTACCGATAATCGGGAATCCATACTTTTTAGCTGCATCAAACAAATTTAAACTTGACTCACGTCTTCCAACATTCGGGATAAGAACAACCGCTGCTGCACCTCTTAGACGTGCATTTATATCATTGCGTCTATCTAAATCAAGCTCTACAACATCTCTTTGCCCTCGAAGCAAATCTGTAACTTCTTTCTTTAAAGACACTACATAAGGATCATTTACGTAACCGATAATGACCTTCTTTTCCTGGTCATGCTCAGCATTCTTCTTTATATATTCGGCTATTTTTTTGGCAATTGATTTATTAGTGGGGCAAACTCTGAATATATAATTTCACCATCAGTCAAGTTTCCGGGACGAATATTTACTGCTGTACTAGTCGGAGATATTAAGACTAATTTATTTTTATTATAAAAATTAACAGCATTTATTGTTAAACTGCTAAAAGCGTGACCAACAACACCTACAATTTCGGGTTGCACCTTTTTCAAACTGTTAATAATTGGTTCAGCAGTATTCGTATCATTTTTATCATCTGCTATAAAAACTATGAATTTATGGTTATTTTTTTGATTGAATTCTTTCTGAGCTATAGCAACACCTAAGTTGATTCCATCTGCTGATTCCTTTATTTCTTCTTTTAAAGAAGAATTTCTTGGATTAACAGGAATAGCAACTGCTAAAATCTTAGGTCTATTTGGCTTTTGAGTTGACTGAGAAATCTCAATGGCATAATCTCGGTATACCTCAGCATTATTTTTATAAGTCAGTATTTCGGCATTATTTGTATTCTGTTCGTGAGCAGTAGTCAAGTTATTAACAGCCTGATTCAATAAAGGAATACCAGCAGCTACAGCATTTTTATCTTGCCCATTTCCAAATTTTGTGCACGCCTCTTGCAATTTCTTAGTTCCGCTTTGTGCTGGATCTAAGTTTCTATCGTTCTCATTTAAAATTTTGTCTCCATAACTTATATTGTCAGGAAGTCCTGTAGGACAAAGTGCAACTTCTGGGGATGAAGAAAGAATAGATATAATCCAAATTATGAGAACTATTCCTAAGCCTGTTAACATCAGCAGCAAGAATTTTATTAGAGGGCGAGGCTGTACAAATCGACAAAATGAACGTATAAACCTTGAGAGTGGATTAGTAACTGGCTCAGGCGGTTCTATTGGAGGAGATACTACTGGTTCAGGCAGTTGTGGTTCTGGTTCAGATGCAATTAACTGCTTAGGACATGCTCCTATGGCTTCTAAGTCGTGAGCATAATAATTTTAACTCTTTTATCAAAACATTGATCAATGTAACTGTCCTACTCTCAGGTATAGTTTTGCTTTTCCTGGGATTCCAGGTTCTAATTTGGTCAATCTTTGCCCTGATATTTTTTGTACGTATATTCTCCTCAGGAGGAGGAGGGGGTTATACAGGTGGTGGTGGTTCAGATGGAGGTGGTGATGGAGGTGGTGATGGAGGCGGTGATGGAGGCGGTGATGGAGGGGGTTGTGGTGGTTAACGTCTCCTTGATACCGTAGGGTGAGTTTTTGACACTCTCAGCCCTAAAGGGTCTGAGATTCTGCTAACAGAATCATAATCAACTCCTGCTGCGCCCGTCAAACGACGCCTAGACAATCAATACAACTACCTTTTTAGGGTGTTGCAATCATGGTTACTTTTAATTTACATGCTTCGGAATCTGTCACTAAGCCTATTCCCGGTACGCTCAATATCCTGCATTGCTTTCCCTTTACTGTCATACTGACGCTATTTCTAGCCATTGTTTCTAGGGGACGGTATTTCTCCGGACTAGGACATTTCAACACGTAGACATTTAATTCTTACTCACATATTTTTATAGTCTCATGGAACGTCCATTTTGTTCCTGCAAAACCACGGGGGTTAAAACCCCTCGTGTCGTTTCCCTCTCAGATCTAAAGATGCTGGGTTTCCCACATCCCGCGAGGTTTCTATGAAAAACAAGATCCCCGACAACTCCCACTAAGTCGGGGATCCATATCTTCAATTTTTACAACTCAAATAGGATTGCTATATATGTTTACAAGGTTGCAAGAGCCTTGACTCACATTTCAAGCAGCACAACAAAGAGGGGCAGGTTTGAAACCCGCCCCTACGTCTTCCGATATTCTCCGCCCAACAGATGCTGCTACGGGCTTTAAGCTATGAACCAAATTCACCATATCTTCTAAAGACAGGGCTTGACGTGCATCAGAAACAGATTTTTCTGGCTCTGGATGACACTCAATAATTAACCCATCTGCCCCACAAGCAATAGCCGCCTTAGCAAGAGGTGCCACGAGTTCACGTTTACCAACTGCATGAGATGGATCTACAATCACAGGTAAGTGAGTTATCTGCTTGAGAACTGCCACTGCTCCTAAATCTAGTACGTTGCGGGTGTAATTGTCGAAGCTGCGGATACCTCGTTCGCACAGTACCACATCAGGATTTCCGTGGCTTAAGATGTATTCAGCTGCCATAACGAATTCTTCAATTGTCGCTGCTAAGCCGCGTTTGAGGAGTATCGGCTTACCTGCTTGTCCCAATGCTTTGAGTAAATCAAAGTTTTGCATGTTGCGGCTACCCACTTGAAGCATATCAACATGAGCGGCTATTGCTTCTATTTGAGAAATTGCCATCACCTCAGTGACGACTGGAATATTGTAGTGCGATTGCACTTGAGCCAAAATTTCCAGTCCATCTTCTGCCATTCCCTGAAAAGCGTAGGGAGAGGTGCGGGGCTTGTAAACACCACCACGTAAAGCTTGCACAGGTGCGGCGGATAGCTTTTGAGCTACGGTTTCCATTTGTTCGGCGCTTTCAACAGTGCAAGGTCCACCGATAATCACCAGTTCTGTACCACCAAAGCCGACTTTGTCTGAAAGGTTGACGACTGTTTGATGGTCAGGATGAGACTTGGCAGCTAGTTTAGCACTATTCATGGTTGGATTCTCCTAAAAAAAACAAGAAATGAGAGGTTAACAAAAAAGCCCAGAACCTTTGCTGTTCCGGGCTTTAAAGATTCATCGACATGATGCTATCTACCCGGAACTTATTCGGGACCAAAAATAAAAGCCATAAAACCAGGTATTGAGATAGACCATCACGATAAAATTGAACTCCTTAAAAAAACAAAAACCGCAGAGTGCGCTCTGCGGTTCACCGGGCGGTTTCCATTAGGAAACTGAATTCACCCCCGGTGAACCACCTTAAACCAAAAATAAAAATAAGAATGACTGCGATACATTTGTTAGGCGCTTTGTTGGATAACTTAATTTTCACTCATACTTTATGACGCTAGCATAGACAACGAGTTCCGTCAAGAAAGCCAGAACGCGTGAAAAAGCGTTAAACTTAGTACAATTGATCCGAATTAATGCATATTGCTAGTAAAGGTAAAATGTCATTACGGAGCGCGCAGCGGGCAAAGGAGGGCATACGGAATGCAATATAGACGCGTTGCTTTCTTCGTGTCTCCTTGGGATGAGCGCAGCTTGCTGTAGATTCTGTAGAAGGCTTCGCGTAGGGTAGTGTCGCGTAAGCGCAAAGCGCACGCAATCATGGGTTCGCGTAAGCGTGTCCCTTTGGGACTTACGCGCAGCGTCTCCGTAGGAGATACAAAGCAGCGTGTCCCAAGGGGACTGAGTAATCACAAAGACTCTATTTTACGTTTTTATCTGTTGACTACTTGTCATCTTATTTACACAAGTTTCAAAATATATTTCTTTCATTGCTTATAAAGAAATAATAAATGTATGAATCCTGAACGAAAAATTGGATTATTTTTACCTCATTATTAACTCAATTAATACTTAAAAAAACCCCATTCTTAAGCTGTCAAAAATCTTCTCTGTATACAACTAGGAACTAGACCAATTGCTAGCAGGTTGTTTTTTTCCGGATTAAACTTTGAATGCATGAATGCGTGAATTGCTTATGATGCCAAGTTCTAAAATCTTAACTACATCTTTTCATGATCAAGGAGTTTATCCCTGCCCAGTCTGTCGTGTGGGTAAGATTACTCATATGCCATTAATGGAGGCTATGTCTTGTGACTTCTGCCAACAAATTTTTACTGCCAACGTAGAACAGCAACAAATTAAAATGCCATCCAGACAACCACCTCTGATTTGGTATTGGAATGGTTTTCATTGGACAGAAGCCCAAATAGAAGGTGTAGAACTTGGATGGGGCTACATAATAGCAGCAGTTGCTTTTGTACTCTTCCCAACTGTTTTAATTGGGATAGTCGCTTATAATTTTCCACCATCACCAGAAACTCCCCTATCTTGGTTACCATATGTCTGGACAGCATTAACTTTTTTGTTACATTTAGCAATTATTATTTGGCTTTTGATTGAAGTTTATCAAATTCCAGTTGGGGCGTATTGGCGAGCTATACAACAGCGTTTCCTTGGTCGGTGATGATGAGATATATCTACTGTGCCCAGAGCAGCGCCTTGCGGTGAATCCAGCGCTGCCAAGAGTTGTGCCTTGCGGTGAATCCAGCGCTGCAGGCGGGTTTCCCGCCGTAGGCGACTGGTGAACCCGGAGGGAGCCAGTACTTGATGAGGGTTTCCCTCACTTGGTATCTGGCGTCGGGTTAAGCGCGTTGTGGCAACTAGCCCCGATAGGCGTAGCCGTGCCGCAGGCATAGGGGGCGCTACGCAAACGGAGAGGGTTTCCCGCCGTAGGCGACGGGCGTTCCCGGAGGGAGCCAGTCCTTGATGAGGGTTTCCCGACAGAGGATAAGAGCGTTGGGGTTCCCAAGGCACGTTTTCGGGGGAAGCTTCCCCCGAAAAGCGGCCGCCCCGTTGTGGCGACTGCGGAGGGTTTCGCGCCGCTCAAGACTTGCTCACGGAAAGCCGGCAACGGGAACGCCCCGTTTCTTCTAGAGCGGGAAGAAATTGTCGCCTTACCTTAGCGCCTCGATTTCCCCCCGGCTTCTCACGAAACTGTTATAGAAGCTATATAAGAATGGGAAAAATTATAGCAAGAGGTCTAAAAGTTACGACATAACAAAAAAAGTAAAAAAATATTAAGTAATATATTCTTTATCATCAAATCAAGAAGCAATTCAAATTTAAATTACGCAAAGCATCGGGTTTGATACTTGTTTGTAGAATGCTTACTATATTCCCTTATTCCCTCGAAAGACTGTCTTTGTTAGTATGCAGGTATACTGTAATAAAATAGAAAGTCACAACTACTCAAATGTTGTCTC
Organism: Brasilonema sennae CENA114; assembly: GCF_006968745.1. Classification (NCBI taxonomy): domain Bacteria; kingdom Bacillati; phylum Cyanobacteriota; class Cyanophyceae; order Nostocales; family Scytonemataceae; genus Brasilonema; species Brasilonema sennae. The sequence goes on from NZ_CP030118.1 coordinate 2,165,416, forward strand.
CAGCTAAGCAAATATACTAAAACATATCGGCTTTAGCCAAAATCACCAAACAGCAAAAAAGTTTGACAAATGATTCAGCCGCTAAACGGTTGCATCACTCATAATTAAGATAATTTCCACCGAAACGTCTTATGAGCGAGTTCGAGCAGTATTATAGAGTTTTGGAATTAGAGCCTGGGGCAACATTTGAGGAAGTGACCCAAGCTTATAAAGATTTGGCTTTTGTATGGCATCCTGATCGCCTGCCAAAAGACAATACCCGTTTACAAGAGAAAGCGCAAAAAAAGCTACAAGAAATTAATGAGGCTCGTGAGCAATTGCGCTTATCGAATATGAAGTATCAAACGTTACAATATTCTGCCTCACACTATTCAGCAGCGTCTGCACAGAAAAATCCAACCGAGAAAACCTATCAACATTCAGCAGCGTCTGCACAGAAAAATCCAACTGAAAAAACCTATCAACATTCAGCAGCGTCTGTACAGAAAAATCCAACCGAGAAAACCTATCAACATTCAGCACCATCTGCACAGAAAAATCCAACCGAGAAAACCTATCAACCACCACACCCAAACCCAGACTTAAGCGGAAAAGACTATAGTCGGGCAAACTTACAAAATAAAGACTTATCTGGCAGAAACATGAGTTATGCGAACTTGAGTGGTGCCAATCTCAGTGATACTTTCATGCATAAAGTGAATCTTAGAGGTGCAAATTTGTCTGAGGCAAATTTATTTAGAGCTAACCTACTTTTAGCTGATCTCCGAGAAGCCAATTTCCGGGGTGCTAATTTAGTTGGAGCAGATTTGAGCGGAGCAGATTTGCGGGGAGCGAACTTCATGGGAGCGCGGATGAAATCTGGTGACAGACTTCTTGTTAAACTGGTTGGAGCTAACTTAGCTGGGGCAATCATGCCTGATGGCAAAATTTACGAATAAGTTAAGACAATGAACGTTGCGATTATTGGTTGCGGATATGTCGGTTGTACAATTGCTCGATATTGGCAACAAACAATGACTTTTGTAGTCACTGCTACTACAACCACTCCTGAACGTGTCCCGGCGCTGCAAGCAGTAGCCCAACGAGTCGAAGTCGTCAAAGGAAATGACCCAGAAGGTCTAAAATCAGTCTTGAAAAATCAAGATGTTGTGCTTTTGAGTGTTGGTGCAAAGAGTGCCGATGTTTACGAAGAAACCTATCTACAAACTGCTCAGACTTTAGTCTCTGTTCTTAAACAGATTCCTAGTATACAGCAACTCATATACACAGGCAGCTATGCTGTTTATGGTGACAGACAGGGAGCATGGGTGGATGAAGAATCACCACCAGCACCTGCTAACCAAAATGGACAAATTATTTGCGATACCGAGCAAGTTTTACTATCAGCATCCAGTGCAAACCTCCGTGTTTGTATTTTGCGATTGGGAGGAATTTACGGTCCAGGTCGAGAACTGGTAAAAATCTTTGGTCGATATGCTGACACAACCCGACCTGGCAATGGCAAGGATACAACAAATTGGATTCACCTTGATGACATTATTGCTGCTATAGAGTTCGCTCGTAACGCTCAACTGCAAGGCATTTATAACTTAGTTGATGATGCCCATCTCACAACTGGGGAATTACTTCAAGGTGTGTTTGAAACACACAATCTACCCAAAGTCACATGGGATTCCTCCCAAGAGAGTAAGCGCCCATATAACGCCAAGGTGTCTAATAAAAAGATAAAAGATGCGGGATATGAATTAATTCATCCCCAGATAATTTTTTAGCTCTTCTTAGGTGCAGTCCCATGATTTCTCAACAGAAAACAGTATCTCCTACCCACTTCTACAATTGGAAAAATTATCGCTGCGCCTATGAGGTTGATAACCCAACTCAATCAACTCGCGAGGGTATTCCCCTATTATTAATACACCCGATTGGCGTTGGCTTATCCCGGCAGTTTTGGCAGCGTTTTTCCAGCGAATGGTATAAACAAGGTCGTCGCAATCCCATTTACAACCCCGATTTATTGGGATGCGGTGAAAGCGATATGCCCCATGTGGCTTACACTCCAAGTGACTGGGCAGAACAGTTGCAACACTTTTTAAACACGGTGGTGCAAAAACCTGTCATTTTGGTCGTACAGGGTGCTTTATTTCCAGTTGCAATTGAATTAGTTCAAAAAGAACCATCCAACTTAATAGCCGGACTTGTATTAGCTGGTCCTCCCGGTTGGGCAATCATTACAAAGAAAACACCTCAATGGCAAGATAAACTTATCTGGAATCTATTAGATTCGCCTTTGGGTAATGCTTTTTATCGCTATGCCCGAAGAGAAAAGTTTTTGCGTGATTTCTCAACACGTCAACTGTTTGACTCAGCAGATGCAGTTGATGCTGAATGGATAAACACCTTGCAACAAGGTGCAGCAAAGAGTGATAGTCGTCATGCAGTTTTCTCTTTTTTAGCTGGTTTTTGGCGCAAAAATTATAGTCAAGCGATCGCTTCTATTAAGCAACCAACGCTGGTCGTTGTTGGGGAAACAGCATCAAATATTAGCAAAGAAGGTAAACAAGAAAAACCAGATGAACGTTTAGCTGATTACCTTGCTTGTTTGCCAAATGGTCGTGGAATCAAAATTCCTGGTAGGAATGTTTTACCATATGAGTCAACTGCTGAATTTGTTGAGGCGTTAGCGCCGTTTATCAACGATATTTCATAAATCTCCCCACCCTGCTTTCCTTCATGCGGGTGGGTGTTTGAGGTAAAAATGTGCAGGAATCGTGAGTCATTATTGATAGAAATGGAGGACTATTTCGAGAGGTTTGGTGTCGCAATTTCTGGCCAACTCTCAAAATTGCGCCTCACCCAATCCATACCTACTTCATTATTTAGCTTAATTTTTTGGGGTGTATTCGGATAAATTTTCCCCAAAATATCTGTATCTTGCTCAACCACGACTTTAGCAAAGTTGAGAAACGTCTGCCCAAAAACCTTAATTGTGATATTGTTAGCTAACCCATACATCAGTACGTAAGTTCGTGTCCGAGTTTTGGACTCTGGGACAAACAAGTGGATTTGAGCAACTTTACCAAGTCCGTTTTCCGCATGAGCTATGACTAAGGATGGAAAGTGATTTTCCAAATGAGGCTTAAGAACTTTTGGTAGCAACAACACACTTGGATTTTTCAGTTTTTCACCCAAGCTAGCTGGTGCTGTTGGCATTTCATAAAATGCATGGGAGTGATGCCCGTTATCAATAAACGATTCAAAATGCACTTCCTCAATCCTAAATAAAGGTCGATGAGTTCCGTTTTGGTGATTGTAATCGTGCATATTTAGCAGCATACTCAGTAAATCAGTCTTCACACTCGTATCAGATGTATGACCGATAAACTCATATTTGGAGGCAATTTCATTCAAGATATTGGGAATCGGTATTTTGGGTTCAAAGCCACCGTATGACCAAATAAAATCTCCCTGAATAATCAGTTCTAGGGGTTTGAGTTGTGGCAGAGTTTTCTTGTTGGAACCGGGCAAAATTGTGCAACCTTCACTATTAAACTCAAGTGCATGAAAAGGACAGACGACTGCACTTGATTTATCTTCACGTTCTTGGCACCAGCCTTCAGATAACATAGCACCCATGTGTGGACAAGCATTGGGCAGGGCATTCACTTTGCCTGTTTTATCTTGCCAAAGGACATAATCACTGCCGTAAAGAGATACTTTTTTTGGCTTGTTGACTTCCAACATAGACTTATGTGCCAATAGCCAGGGCGCACCAGCAAGCATAGACATGATGTTAAACTCTCCTTATTTAATAAAGTTCACGAATTGGCAATCCAAATATGACGCAAGCAGATTTGACTTGCGGTGGATGTACAACGTATATCTGACGTATGTTGAAATGCCTCTATCAGGCAACTCAATTAGGCTCAGGTAGAATCGTCAAATAAAATGTGACCAATTATTCGCTTTTATTTTAATTTATGAGTAAAAGTTCATATTTGTCAAGAGGAATATTGGAAAGAATGTAACGGTGTAGAGAAGATAACTATGAATTCGCCAAAAAAGAAAAACGCATCTATGCGCCGTCAACCTAAGCAAAAGCGCAGTCAGGAACGTGTTGATCGCATTTTAGACGCGGCAGCCGAGGTTTTTGATGAAGTGGGTTATGAGGCGGCGACAACTCATGCGATCGCCCAGAGTGCTAACACAGCCATAGGTTCGCTTTACCAGTTTTTTCCAGACAAATTGGCGATTTTCCATGCTTTGGAATTGCGTCATGTAGAGCGAGTACACGCGGTATGGGCAAAGCTGGATCAGCCAGAAATCATTCAACTTCCGTTTGAGAGATTTATCCGCACTTTAAGAGCAACATTCCAGCAACTTTTTGAGCAACCCACGTCTCGGATGGTTTTTGTTCAATACTTCACTTCCCAAGCTATCTTCCAAAGCATTGATGATAGCTTTACCGAGGAAGCGATTAACTTTACAGCAAAACTACTGCAAGCGCGTAATCCTGCCTTGAGTACTGAACAGTGCCATTTACTAGGTGAAGTCTGTACCCATGCCTTTAATACTTTGCTACTCCATGCACTCCGCAGCAATGAAACCCACCGCCAGCAGATTTTTGAGCAAATCGAAGCGTTACTGATAGCATACTTACGCCCTCATGTCGGGGATGAACTTTTGCACAAAAAAGTAATGATAGTAATGAAATGTCCCCACTGTGATTCTGAGCGTATTTCTAAAAACGGGCATCGTCATGGCAAGCAGCGTTACCTCTGCAAAGACTGCGGTAAGCAATTCCCTGAAGTTTATTCATTGCAAGGATATGGAGATGAAGTCAAGCAGCAATGTTTGGAACTGTATTGCAATGGTGTTGGTTTTCGGGAAATTGAAAGAAGAACTGGAGTCTCACATAATACGGTGATTCATTGGGTGAAGCAGACTGGTACCAGTTCATAGCAATCTATTAACCCAGTTGCTTCAACCCACCAAGTTATAGGTGCATGATTTATAATCCGTTTAACTTTGAGTTGTACTTAGGAAGTCAACTCGGCTGGCTGTTCCTGTGAGGCTCACAGTGTGATAAGTTTGTAGCTGACCTTCAAGGATAGGAGAACCGCCGCGTTTGGGAGTGCGCTTGGTGGTCAAAATCGCCTCGGTCTGAATGGGGTTCTGTTGACTAGATGGCAGATTAATAGTTGGTACTAGCAGAGTCAGCCGGACTTCCTTCCCTGTATCACCGTCAGGTTCGACGAGTACTGTAACTAGCTTACCAATCGCGGTATCTAGGGTGCTGATTTCCTCCCCTCTGAATTGGCGGCTGAGGTTGTGAGTGTTATAAGTGAACTGCGCCTCACCGATGAAACTAGTTGTCGAGTAGCTGATCTGTGTGTCTTTGGCGTGGAGTTCAAAGTTATTCGGCTCATTGATTTGTTCGGTCATAGTTGTGTCCTCATTTTGGTAGTGTTAGTGATTTATTTATATAGATGCGTGATACGCATGATTGCGTCTGCCCTTTGGGCAATCGCCCTATTGATAACCTGCTGTATTGTTGATAGCTGTAATTAAAATCAACTTATGCACTTGCCCTACGCCCAAAATCACGGGAGAGTGCGTTAGTTGGATAGTCAACCAGGGCAATGCCACTAAGTAAAATTGATCGCCTAGGAGCGAAATACTTTCACCGAGGAACAGGAGTAGGAAGTCGCGTACCAACAGCGGCTGCCAAATCAGCAGTCGGTTTTTGCTTGGAACTGTTGATTTTCCCATTATTGAACTACTTTATCAGGATTGTTCATGACGCATGGTTTTTGATGAGAGTTGATGGGTTGACGCACACCAGCCTTAAGTTCTCTAGCTTCATTGTTAACCATTGAGCCAATTGAGAATAAAGTTTGACAGCTTGTCTTTTGACACAAGCACCTGCTAGACGTACATTAATTTTTCGACTGTCTACTGGGTGCAGTCTAGCTTTTAAGGATGTGAGGGATTTCGGTGAAGCAACACAAATTATTTCATTGGATGTGGTTGAGTTTGACAGCATCAGTCTTTGTAGCTTTCCCTGCCAAGGCTGACGAGGTGCAACAGAAGACTGTCCAACCCAATACTTCCAACTCCAAATCTCCCATAACCAAAATTAATCGACTCAGCGAAATTCCTCTACCTGCTACCACCATTAAACAGTGGCTGTCTCAATCTCCGACGATTGATTTCCAGCCTCAATCTCTGATTCAAATAACAGGCGTCCAACTCAATTCAACAGCTGATGGCATTAATGTCATCCTCAAAACTGCTGGAGGTAAGGCACTTGCTAGTTCTAGCTCCACTCAAGGAAATAGCCTGATTGTTAATATTTCTAATGCTCAGTTGCAGTTACCACAAGGCAAAGAGTTTCGTCAGGAAAATCCAAGCGCGGGTATTGCTGCTGTGACTGTGACTGCTGTTGATGCCAACAGCGTGCGGGTGACTGTAACTGGTATTGACAAGACACCTGTCGGCAAGGTGGTTCAAAGTCAGCAAGGTTTGATTCTCAGCTTGACGACTCGATCAGAGCCAGCAATTGAACTCCTTGTCACCGCAGAAAAGCGACCAGAAAATGTGCAGGATGTTCCTATCAGTATTACCGCCATTCCAAGACAAGAAATTGAAGATGCTGACATCACTTCAGTAAGTGGTATTTCTGCCAAGACGCCAAATTTTGCTACCTTCACCCCCAGCAGCCGCAACTTTATTCTATACAGCATTCGGGGCTTAAGTAACTTTAACTTTCTCTCTAGAGATCCAGTAGCGTTCTATGTAGATGATGTTCCCTATGATTACGCTGATTTCTTGAATGTAGACCAACCCGATATTGAACGAGTGGAAGTGCTGCGGGGTCCTCAATCTACCCTTTATGGTAGAAACGCCGAAGCGGGCGTGGTTAATATTATCACTCGAAAGCCTACTGACAAATTTGAATTTAACGGTAGCGCTAGTTACGGTAATTATGACACTCTCGATCTCCGGGGTGGTATTAGTCGACCTCTAATCGAGGATAAACTGTTTTTCCGCCTCTCAGGTAAATATGGCTCGCGAGACGGTTATGTACAAAATACTTTTACAAATAAAGATATAGATTACCAATCGGGAGAAACTGGTCGCGCTCAAGTGCTTTGGACTCCCTCAAAGGATTTGGAGGTTTCTTTTAATGCTTCAGTTGATAATTATCGAGATGGCGCTCCCGCTTATGTTTTTTTTGGACAGCGAGACCCCTATAAGATACAGCAAAACTTCGATGGTTTTAGTGACCTCAATTCTGATACTCAATCACTAAGAGTCGTCTACAAACAGCCAGACTTTCGTTTAACTTCAATTACTGCTCGGCGTTTCTCCGGTCAAAAGTTTGAAAATGAACTTGACTTAACAACACGTGATATTCTTACACAGGTAGCGGATCTCGATTCAACAGTGTTTAGCCAAGAAATTCGCCTGCAATCTCCTGAAGAGGCAAAGAGTTTCCAGTGGTTGTTTGGAGGTTATTTTGAATCTAGAGATTTTAACGTAGGTGCAGATGGTGTGAGATACGGGGCTGACGCACCAGCATATTATCAGCAGTTAGGTTTCACCCGTATCCCCGGACGCAATCAGACAAGCGCCGCGATTAACGAAACCACCAAGGCTGTTTTTGCTCAAGCTAGTTATACACCCATTGATGCTCTGACGCTGACTGCAGGGTTGCGATATGAATCTTTTAATAGCTACTTGGACAACAGACAGGATACTTTTATCCCAGCCAATGGTTCCGCTCCTACCTCCAGTGGGCAAATTAATGATATCGAGAAAGACGCAGATATACTTTTACCACGTTTTGTTGCGGAATATCGCTTGAATCCCAAGATTATGGTGTATGGCTCTGTCGCTAGAGGATACAGACCGCCTGGGGTGAATTATCGAGGCGTAAATCCGCAAGAGTTGACATATGAGGCAGAAAAATCTTGGAATTACGAAGTGGGTTTGAAATCTTCTTGGTTGGATGACCGATTAAATGTCAATTTGGCTGTATTTCATAATCCAGTGCAGAACTTTCAGGTGCCTGTACCTAATCCTGCCTCAGGCTTGTTTGCAGACGTTGCCAATGGTGATGTCAGTATTACTGGCTTTGAACTGGAGGCCCAAGCAACTCCGATAGATAGATTGACTGTGAGCGCTGGATTTGGCTTTAGCGATGCTGAATTTACCAAATACACCAACCCCTTTACAGGTCAAAACTTTAATGGGAACAGGCCTTCTTATGTACCAGATTTTACCTACAATCTAGCCTTGCAATACCGCGCACCCACAGGCATATTTGCCAGGTTAGAACTGCAGGGATCGGGGACAACGTATCTTAATGATGCGAATCAGTACAAACAAGGTCCTTGGGCGATCGTCAATGCCCGTTTAGGATATGAATTAAATAATTTAGGTATCTACTTTTTTGCTAATAATATTTTTGGGACTGAATATCCAGTTATACTAAGCACGGTTAGGAAATAGACTTTAGTGTGCGGCGACGAGTGAGTATTATAGACAAGGGTCACGTAAGTGCGTGAAGCGTTCGCGCAGCGTGCGCCTTTGGCGCTTAGCTATCCCGAAGGGAATCGCTCTATTGGGAGCGCTTTGCGCCCGAAGCGTTTTCTTTGTTATTTATGCTCCAAATTGACTTTACGCCAGAAGAAACCTCTCATCTGCACTATGAACGTTATCATCATCCCCATCCAAAGGTACAGAAAAAAATGGAAGTTCTGTACCTCAAAAGTCAGGGAATAACACATAAAGAAATTTGTCGTTTGTGTCAAATATCGAAGACGACGCTAACTAAATATATCAGGCAATATCAATCTGGAGGGGTAGAGGGGCTGAAAAACTTAGGTTATCAAGGACAACCAAGCCATCTGAACCAACATGCTGATAGTTTCAAAGAATACTTTGAAAGTCACCCGGTTTCCACGGTGGCAGAAGCAAGTGCAGTGATTGAGAGATTGACTGGTATTAAGCGTAGTCCTACACAGATTAGAGCATTTTTAAAAAGGCTCGGGTTGCGCTGTTTAAAAGTGGGGTTTATTCCGGGAAAGACTGTAGAAGAAAAAAAGATAGCTGAACAGGAAACCTATAGAGAGGAACAGCTTGAGCCATTACTCAAGTCAGCTTCAGCCCTGGAAAAAGCCGTATTTTTTGTAGATGCGGCACATTTTGTACACCGGGCATACTTAGGTTTTTTGTGGTGTTTGACTAGAACATTTATTTGTTCGCCATCCGGACGGAAGCGTTTTAATGTTTTAGGAGCAGTAAATGCAATCAGCAAAGAAATCATTACAGTAACTAATGAAACTTATATTAATTCGGAAAGTCTTTGTCAGCTACTGTTTAAACTCGCTAATTTAGGATTGAATATACCTGTAACAATTATTTTGGATAATGCCAGGTATCAAAAGTGTCAACTTGTCCAAGGTTATGCTAAAGAACTAGGTATAGAACTATTGTACCTTCCTTCTTATTCACCACAACTCAACTTAATTGAACGCCTTTGGCGCTTTGTTAGAAATGAATGCTTATACTCAAAATATTATTCAGATTTTTCGGACTTTAAGTTAGCGATCGCCAACTGTATTGCCACTGCCAACACTAATCAAAAGGAAAAGCTAGATAGCTTGTTGGCTCTCAATTTTCAATCTTTTAAAAAAGTCAAGGTCTTAGCCGCTTAGAGTATAAAGCCGGGATGAGGTTGAAACTCAGCATTAGCAAAGAAAGTGTTAAGCAATAATACTTATTGATAAAAATACGCTGTCTTAACTTTTCACAGCCCAGGTGGAATGAACTGAAATTGATGCTATGATTCGACAGGGAATAGCCGCTGGTTCATGCTATCCTGCCGATTAATGTAGATGGTAAATCTTTAAAATCAAAGATTGCCAGCACACAGGCTCAAAGTGCTGATGTTTGCCAGTCACTACACCAACACTGTTAAATAAGACTTGTTGAGGCTGCTGTTAGGAAGAAAGCACAATAACATGGCTAAGTCTCATGCTTCACAGCGCAACAAAAGTGATGCCGCAAGGGATCACGCCCTCAAAGGCGATCGCCCAGAAAATCGCCCACAAAATCTCATCTTCTATCTAGTTGCTTCCATCCTGCTGCACTCTGTTCTCTTTCTTGGAAGTGATTTTTGGCTTCGGGCTTTTGCGCCTAAGCAAGAACTCTCCAAAACAATACCAATTGAGTTCATTCAAGTTCCTCCGAATCAGACAAAGACGCCCCCGGAAACTTCACAACAGGCTGCCAAAAATTCTGTTGCAGGTGGAAAAGCAAAACCTGGAAAACCTATTTCTGCTGAGTTACCAACACAAACAGCTACACCCAAAACTAAGAGTGGTTCTGAACCCTCTGAAATATTACTTCCACAACAGACACAACAAAAAACAGTATCATCAAATCCACCTCCTCAAAAACTGCAAGCCAAACCTCAGAAAATAGCGATTGCTCCTGTCACCAAACCACTTGCACCACCAAAGTCAACAGTAGTTACACCTGAGACGATTCCACCAGAACCATCACCATCACCTACAGCAGCACCCACCACCAAACCACTCGCACTCAAACTGCGACAAAGGACAGTTACACCTGAAACCATTCCACCAGAACCCGAACCTTTGCCAACAGCGATTGCACCTAGCACCAAACCACTCGCACTCAAACTGCGACAAAGAACAGTTACACCTGAAACGATTCCACCAAAACCATCACCATTACCTACAGCAGTTGCACCCACCACCAAACCACTCGCACTCAAACTGCGACAAAGGACGGTTGTTCCTACCCCTCAACCACTAGAACCCGAACCTTTCCCAAGCACATTTGCACCCACCAAACCACTCGCACTCAAACCTCAGCAAACAGTTGTTACACCTGAAACGACACCACTAGAACCGGAACCTTTGCCAAGCATAGTTGCACCAAAACCTAAACCACTTGCACTCAAACCTCGGCAAACAGTTGTTACACCACAGACGATTCCACCAGAACCATTACCTTCCCCAACATTAGTTACACCTACCACCAAACCATTAGCACTCAAACCTCAACAAACAGTTCTTACACCTGAAACGACACCACTAGTACCTTTAACTCGTCCGGAAAATAGGAGTCGGCTTGCTGCAAAATCCCCTCTTGAAGAGTTTGAGAATAGAACCAATTCCCAAGTATCCCCAGGAACACAGCGTATATCACCATCGCGTTCTCAAAGTCAGTCAACGACATCACCACGAAAACTGTCTCGTTCTCAAACATCTTCAAAATCAGGTGGAGCAAGCCGTTTGGGTGGCTCAATGAGTGTATCGAGTCGTGATTTCGGAACCAATAATTTAGCAGCGCTGCCCAATTCCAACCGCCTCAATCCAGGGACACAAGGTATTGATGCTCGCCAAGATGTAGACATGGGCGCTTACATGCAACAATTACAAGAGAAAGTAAAGCAGCAGTGGATACCCGGACTCACCCAATCTTCCCAACGGACAGTACTCAACTTTATCGTAAGCCGAGGAGGTTTGGTAAGCAATCTCCAGGTTGTACAAGGTTCTGGATCAACCATGACTGATGAGGCAGCACAGAATGCTGTGAGCCGAGCAGTACCTTTTGCTCCTTTTCCCACAGGATATACAAAAGACTATATCAGTATTCAATTTACATTTAATATCAATGTCTACGGGCAGCTAGAGTTATGGAATGATCAATAACGTGGTTCACCAAAGCTGCTGACACAGGTTTTTACCTGTCTGGAACTTTTTTGTTTGGATTGTGTCATCATGTTTATGTAGTTTTTGTGAGTGTCGAGCACATACTGTCATGAAACGCTTACTGACGGCGTTTTTTGTAATAATGAGCACAAGCGTTGTAGCTCATCCTGCCTTAGCCAACGAAGAAAATGTGTCTCCTGCCGTAACTAACAACGGTCAGGCTGCTGCTCTTGTGACTCAACCAGCTACGATTAATAGTGGAACAGTTACTGTCACAGACCAAACTAACAATCTCAGAAAAGTTTCTGACTCAATCGGGGTAGTACGCGAGTCACTATGCAAAAAGATTAACCCGCTTGAGCTGATCAAATCTCCTGGCAATACCTTCAAACAATGTTTAGAGGAAACAAATAAACAAGCTGATCAAATCAACCAGACTTCTCAACCTGCAGAGCAGTTTGAGTATTTCAAGGTTCCAAAACTCGAATCTGGTGTTAATGTCACAGTGACTAAGTTCTAAGAGCGTGTTGGCAGAGCATCGATTTTTTGCGCTCAAAAAAAATAATAATACCAGTGAATTATCTTATCAAAAAAATATCATTGGTATAATTTATACAGATATTTTGGGAGTTGCAAATGTGGCTTGGGTAGCAGGCGATCGCTTACAAGGTGGAAAATACACTATTGAAAGAGAGTTGGGACGGGGACGCTTTGGCATCACTTATTTAGTCAAAAATAGCAAGAGTGATCGCCTAGTCATTAAAACCTTAAATGATGAACTGCTCAGATCCTTTACCCAGCAGGAACGCGAACGCTTAGAGACGATGTTTGGGCAGGAGGCGTTAAAACTTCAAAAGTGTAAGCATAAGCATATTGTACAGGTTGTAGAAGTTTTTAAGGAAGGAGAGCATTGGTGTCTGGTAATGGAATATGTGGATGGGGTGAGTTTGGCTGACCTCCGTCCACCAATACTTTCGGAACAAGAAGCACTAGGTTACATTAAGCAAATTGGGGAAGCGCTGATAGTTGTACATCAAAATGGACTGATTCATCGGGATGTGCATCCGGGAAATATCTTGTTGGGGAACCGAGAAAGGCAGTCAGAAGCCGTGTTAATCGATTTTGATCTAGCTCTAGATTTTGACCATATCTTAACCACAAGCCGAACCAAGGAAACTTCTGATGGATTTACGCCCCCTGAGCTTTACGCTAAAGGTACTATAGCTCGTGCGTATAGCGATATTTATTCACTGGCAGCTACGCTCTATAAACTTCTGACGGGGATAACACCTGTCAATGCGGTAAAGCGCAAAGTGGATGGTGAGCATTTAGTGTCTCCAAAAGAATTCAATCCTCAGATTAGCGATCGCACAAACCAAGCAATTTTGACGGGGATGAAGCTAGATCCAAAGGAGCGATCGCAGTCAATGCCGGAATGGCTCGATTCTCTAGGATTAACTGGAGAAACTCGCCAACCTGAATCTGCTGGAGTTCCTAACACCAACTTAAATCAAGAGAAAAAAATCAATTGGACAGCGATAGCAGCTATTGGAACCTTACTCTCAGGCATTGCTGCTTTGATTGTTATTTTCAAACCATCTCCGCCCACAAGCCCACCGTCACTGTCTCCCGGTCCCTCATCTACCAAAACACCGTAGAATGAGCTAAACTTTCATCAGGGTGCTGGCATTAAAGTAATTTTTTAAGTATTTTTTCAGACTTAGAGGTGTTCATGCCTTGGACAGCAGGACAATGCTTGCAAGGTGGCAAATATGTAATTGGGGAAGTCCTGGGGCAGGGGGGATTCGGGATTACTTACAAAGCGTTGCATATTGAGCTAAACCAGACGGTTGTTATTAAGACACCCAATGAATATCTCAGGCATGATCCTGAGTATGACAAGTACATAGAGCCATTTATCAAAGAAGGGCGGACACTGGCACGCTTATCTCAAGACTCCCATCCTCACATTGTGGGAGTGATTGAGCTGTTTAAGGAAGGTGCAATCCACTGCTTGGTAATGGAATTTGTTGAGGGAGAAAATTTGTTTGAAGCGGTGAGGCGTAGAGGAGCTTTAACAGAAGCGGAGATCTTACCTTGCATCTGCCAAATTGGGGAAGCTTTGAGCGTAGTGCATCAAGCAGGGTTAGTACACCGAGATGCCCACCCTGGAAATATCATGTTGCAGAGAAATGGCAGAGCGGTTTTAATTGACTTTGGAATTGCCAAACAAGTAGTTCCCTCAACTATTAGTTCAACTAACAAGCATGGTCATGAAGCCTTTGCGCCATATGAGCAGAAGGTCAGAGGTAGTCGGGAGCCAACTGTCGATGTTTACTGTCTGGCTGCTACACTCTATTATGCAGTGACAGGTCAGCGTCCAACAACCTCTTTGGCTCGCAAGCTCGATAATGCTTCTCTAAAATCACCTAAACAAATTAATCCAAGCATTAGCGATCAATTAAATCAAGCAATTCTCAAGGGTATGGCGCTGGAGGCAAACGACCGCCCTCAGTCAATGCAGGCATGGTTGACAATGCTAAAAGCACCAAAAGCAGTGCCTCCACCTTTAGTTGATATCAAGTTGCAATCAAAGGTATCACCTGTCATTGCGAGTGAAACGAAGTGGAACGAAGCAATCTCCCCTAAAGCGCTACTACAACAGAACGTAACTTGGTATGAGCCAGTTCATAAAACAGAAGTAGTTCGTCGCCAATTCGACGAGTCAAAGTCAAAACCAGCTACTAAATCACCTAGAATTATTCCTTGGGTAAGGTTGGTTGGTATATTGTTTATTTACATATTTATAGGCTACTGCTTGGCTTTCTTTCTCTCTAAGGCTCCGTTATTTTGGGTGGTTTGTACTTGGGCTTTTGTTTGGGCTTTTGTTTGGTGGGCTGTGGCTGTTGCTGTGACTTTGACTTGGGCTGCTTGGGTTTGGGCTGTGGCTGTTGCTGGGACTTTGTTTTGGGCTAGGACTTTGTTTTGGGTTGTGGTTTGGGCTTGGTTTGTGGCTTCGATTGCAAGAAAATTACAAGAATCCTTTAGCAAGATTCATACCTTTCTGATTTTGGCTGGCACTTCTAATCTAGGCTTGAGTTTGGGATGGTTAGGACATAGGATTTTTCATACAGGTTCATAGTTTTATCATCTGAAGCTAACTGGCAAAACATTTTGTAGCTGTTGTATCGACTGGAGAAGCGATGCAGTAGCGACAAGCCGAGAAAGCGTCTACGCACCTGTAATATCAGGTTCGGTTAAAGACTTATCATTACCAAGCTGCACCGAACCCCTCCCCTCAATCCCCTCCCCTTAGCAAGGGGAGGGGAGGTTTTGGCGTCAGACAAAACCGGGGTGGGGTTCTTCGGGATTTATAAGCAATTAAGCGAACTTGATATAAACCACAGTCCAAAAATATTAGGCTTCTGGTTCAACACCAAGCGATTGATTGCTCTTAAGAGTTTCAACAATCCATCTGTCGCATTCTTTTTTCAAATTAGTATAATTTTCTGTGTCACCCTGTCAGCAGATCACTCCACAATATCTGCGCTATGAATAGAAATGTAAGGGAAAATAACGACACAGGAACTTGCTGCTATGCGATGTTTGAAAGACTTGTCAAATTCCACCCTTTTTTCGTCACTCTGGATAAGCACCAAGGATTGTTTTCGTAACAAAAATAAAGACATGTGATTTGCATGTATTATTTGTTACATATATAATGAAACAGCTTTATAAGCATCACCACTCCAACTGATTCCTAGAAAAGGTGTTCTATGGTAGTTATCAACGGTGCAACAGGGAACGATTGTTTAAAGGGAACGCAAGACAATGATTTCATTTATGGTAATTTAGGAAACGACGTTTTGATCGGTCTTGCTGGTGACGACTTTTTGGAAGGTAAAGAGGGTAACGACCTACTTATAGGCAATGACGGTAACGATATTCTATATGCTGGACTTAGCAAAGTACCATATGCCCCAGGTTACGGAGGAGACTCAAAGAGCGTAAATTTACTGTATGGGGGTAAAGGCGACGACCAGTTATTTGGCTCACTGGGTAAGGATTTCCTGTTTGGTGGTGATGGCAATGATCGAATTATAGGTTTGTCTGGTGATGACTATTTAGATGGCGGCGACGGTAACGACAGATTAGATGGTGGGTTCGGCAATGATATCCTGATTGGTGGTAATGGAAATGACATCTTATACGATGGAACTTACAAGGATGGCGGTGGCAATGATATCCTTTTAGGTGGTAATGGAAATGATATTCTCAACAGTGGACGCGGCAATGATATTCTTGTCGGTGGAAAAGGGAATGATATTCTCACTGGCGCTGGATACATACCGAGTGGTAGTTCTGGTGGTAGCTATGGAGTAAATGAAATAGATACCCTCATTGGAGGGGAAGGGAGAGATACATTCAACCTTGGAGGGCGGAATGCTGCTGGTACTTTCTCGGTTTACTATGATGACGGTAACAAATTCACCACTGGGGAGAAGGACTACGCTCTGATTGCTGACTTTAACCCAAATGAGGATATAATCCAGCTTGTAGGAACAGCATCTGACTATATCTTGGGATCATCTCCTGCTGGCTTACCAAATGGAATAACTATCAACCTGAAAAAACCTGATAGTCAATTGAATGAACTTATTGCAATTGTACCAGGTGTTTCAGATTTGAGTCTTGACAGTAGCTACTTCAGATTTATCTAACGCTTGTTGTGATTTCGCATAGCCTTATGAATTTTCTTCCATTTTTCTTTTTCAGCTAAGTTGAGTCTTTCATCTTGTTTACGGGCAAGATAGTTGAGTTCCTTTTGCAGCTTTTGGTAGTTTAGAAATCTTTGGTAGTCGAGTCTACCTTCGTCCAACGCCTGCTGTACTGGGCAACCAGGTTCACAGTTGTGCTGGCAATTTCGGAAGTGACACTGCTGTGCTAGTGTTTCAATATCTGCAAATGTTTCCTGTAAACTTTCGTCACCCGCCCAAATTTGGATTTCCCTCATTCCTGGGGTATCCATAATTAAGCCACCCGTTGGCAGTACAATTAACTCTCGATGAGTAGTTGTGTGTTTACCTCGGTCATCACTGTGTCGCACTGATTGAACAGTTTGAACAGCTGTTCCGATGAGTTGATTAGTGATGGTAGATTTGCCAACGCCAGACGATCCTAATAAAGCAACCGTTTGTCCAGGTTGGAGGTGTGGCTTTAAGGCATTGAATCCTTGATGGTTGGTAGCGCTTAAAACTACGATGGGTATGCCGAGGGCAATCGCCTCCACTTGAGTCAAACACCGTTCAACATTCTCACACAAATCTGCCTTATTTAAGACAATCACCGGATTTGCACCGCTATCCCAAGCCAGAATAAGATAGCGCTCAATTCTTCTGGGGTTGAAATCTCCATCTAATCCAGAGACTAACAAAACAGTATCAACGTTAGTTGCAACGATTTGTTCTTCTGTTTTCGCACCTGCTATTTTGCGGGAAAATTTGCTTTTCCTGGGCAAAATCTCGTGGATAGTTGCTTGCTTTTCGGAATCTCTTGCACGGATAACAACCCAATCCCCTACTGCAGGAAAATCTTTGGTTTGGGAAGCCTGATACCGCAGTTTACCTGTCACTTCTGCTGACAGTTCTCCATATTCGCTGTAAAGGATGTATGTCTTTCTATGTTCAATGGCTACCCTACCAACAATAAATCCTTCTTGGCGATAGGGTTCAAAGCTGTTAGCAAAAAAATTGCTCCAGCCCAAAGAATCTAAATTCATTTAAACTTCCTCAATGTGTGCTACTTGTTTTGCACAAGGCGCACAGAGGATTTTTGAGTTTCATTCCTACGATACAAAGGACTGAACGGTAATCTCTGCGCCTTGTGTTCGATGGTTTGGGGTAGTCAAGGTTACCTTGACGGCTAACAATACACTCATCGTTCTTTCTCCTTACGCGCTTGTTAAAGATACTAACACTTGCGCCCTTGCTAATTCCGGATAACTAAGGCAAAACTCGTGAAGAGCCATTTTATCTTTACTGATATCTTGCACCATTACTTTGTAAACCACCAATGCTTACAGTGGTTTTTTGTAAGGTGGGCATTTCTCACTAAGATCTCAAATGTCCATTAGATATCTTTTCTGAGCAATGCCCACCCTACGATTTGTGGTCTATTCATATCAAAGCGCTATATATTAAATAGTGTTTAAATTTACTCAAAAATCATATCTCGTTCCAGTCCATTTTAATGGACTTCGCCTATGAGCCGGGGACTTACAGTCCTAGGCGGACGAGAACGGAATCAAATAATATGTAATAACTGTGACATTTATTTTATCCGGTGCAAAATATAAGTTTAGCGTGTGTGCAATCCATCCATACCTTGTTTAATCCAACTCAAGCAATCGTATTCTGATGAGAATAACTTTGGTGCTGCAATATTATTCAGTGAGTCTGGAGGATAATGATCATAAAAATATCTTCCAGCCTCTTGAAAGACGATAATTAAGTTGTTGCGATAAACGTAGCGAAATTTAAAACTATCGCGATCACTGATAAAATCTGAATATTCGTCAATATGTTCTTTGGCAATATTAATAATATTCTCTATACTACTGCCATAGATTTCGGCTGGATTTTCTGCTTTGTGAAATTGACTTTGATTCGCAACTTCTGATAAGAGTTTATAGGAAGAAATCTCGTGACTATCAATTATACCAAAGACAAACGGAATGATGAGATAACCTTTATATGAAACGGAATTCTCATAAAAAAGACGACTCATATAATACCAATTTTACAAAAGGATATGACAGATATACATTCTCAAACCCATGTTCTGTCTGGGTTTCTTCATTTTGAACTTTGAATTTTGAATTTTGAATTGGTATAACCCTCCTTTGGCTCTTCTACTCAAATTACCACAGTACGTTCACCACAAACTGAGTTGATTCGGGGGATTTTCCAGGATATTCCAAGGAAGAGGAGGAACTGTTGCACCACTGTGTTCCAATAACTTTTGAAAATGACGTGCTGTAGTAGGCGATCGCTCTTCCACAGGACAATGAACAAAAAAATAAATTTGCCTTCCCTGCTGCAACCACTGCTTAATCTGAGTCACCCACTCTTCCATAAAAGGCTGATTCACTGGTAAGTTGGGATGAGAAATAAAGCGAATCAAACTAAAAGGCGCTGTCACGCTAAATTGTACAGGAACTTTGGGTTTACGACGTTCAGATTGTAGTTGTGGATCATCATCTCCAGTGTAGATAGGACGTGAGTCTAGCAGTACCCTACCAACACCAAGCCTTTCTAAAAGTGCTGTCAACTCACTAGTACAGCACGGCGTAAGTTAACCAGGTATTACTGTGGGAGAATGAGTAATTAGATTAAAAGTAGTTTTTGCTGAGAAGCGGAGAATTAGGATGTGGCAGGATTAGCTCCAAAACAATTAAACTTAAGCGATGGCGATCGCTCAGAACTGCAAGAGTTGGTAAACCGACACAATACAGGGCAACAAATAGTACTACGTGCAAAAATAATTCTTCTAGCGTCAGAGGGGAAAAATAATGGCGAAATTGCTCGAACATTAAATATAAGTCTGGATATGGCTCGTTTATGGCGAAACCGATGGTTTAAAACTAGCGATAAAAAGTTGCCTACTTTTGAGAGACTACGAGATTCGGAGCGTATTGGGGCACCAGTAAAATTTAGTATGGAGCAAGTAATCAAACTGTTTGCCCTTGCATGTTCAAAACCCGAAGACTACGGACGACCAATAAGTCATTGGACACCAAGAGAACTAGCAGACGAAATTATAAAGCAAGGGATTATTGAAAGCATATCTGTCCGCCATGTTGGAAGATTACTAGAAGAGGCAGAACTTAAACCCCACCAGAGTAGTTACTGGTTAACCCCCCCCTAAGGACGAAGAATTTGACGTAAAAGTTGAAGATATTACTGGTTTATACATAAGTGCGATTGAACGTTATCAAAACGCAGAGCGTACAATATCAATTGATGAAATGACGGGTATTCAAGCTACAGAGCGTCTAGAAAAAGATTTACCGATGCGACCTGGTAAAGTTGAAAGAAGGGAGTTTGAGTATATTCGTCACGGTACACAGAGTTTAATTGCTAATTTTGATGTCGCTACTGGTAAGATTATCGAGCCTACTTGTGGAGATTCTCGAACAGAAGTTGATTTTGTTCTCAATATTCGTCGAATCATTGAAAGTGAACCCAATGCTAAAAAATGGCATCTAATCATGGATTGTCTGAATACGCATCAGTCTGAATCGCTGGTTCGTTTGGTTGCAGAAAAAGAAGGTTTGAATATCGATCTGGGTATTAAAGGAAAAAGGGGAATACTCAAATCCATGAAATCCCGTGCTGCTTTTTTAAGTGACAAAACACATCGAATTGTTTTCCATTACACCCCTAAACACTCTTCTTGGCTCAACCAGATTGAAATTTGGTTCAGTATTTTGGTTCGTAAGTTACTTCAGCGTGCTAGCTTCAAGAGTCAGGATGACCTAAAAACCCGAATTCTTGAATTTATCGACTACTTTAATAAAACAATGGCTAAACCTTTTCAGTGGACATATAAGGGTAAAGTGTTAGCTGTCTAATACTTGGTTTATTTACGCCGTGCTGTACTAGCTAATGGTTCAGTAAACCAGTCTTGATGCCGAACTTCTAACGCCAAACGTACGCCTGTTTGCTGCAAAGCTTCCAAAAATGCGCCTAGATCATCAATCAGTGTAGGCGCATAACTGGGGGGTAACTGAGCAAAAACAGGTCCAAGACGTTTACCTAAAGGGCGCATCCCTTCCAAAAATTTTAAAGCATCAGGGATATGAGGTTGCAATTGTCCGTTGTGAGTCACATCTCGCGGTAATTTGAGACAAAATTCAAAATTTTCGGGTGTTTGTGTCGCCCAACGAGTGACTGTCTCTTGATTAGGCACAGCGTAGAACGTGGTGTTACCCTCTACAGTCGTGAAGCGTCGGCTGTAGAGTTGCAAAAAATCACTTTGGCGAGTCCCTTGAGGGTAAAGTTCGCCTATCCAACCTTTATATGACCAAACAGCGCAACCAATGAAAAAGTTCACAAATTATTTAAAAAAAGTCGATTGTAGTTATATCCACTATAGTTGTTTGAATACTTAATATCGAGTACTAGTTCTGGGCGATGGCGATACGCGTAGCGTCAAACCTTCGACTGAGCGCTCACGCCGAAGTCCTCCGGCTTATCGCACTTAGTACAGAAAAATCATTTGCATACGATGCTACCAGGCGATCGCCACGAGGAAGTGTTCCTTATTTCAACCGAAACTCATCAAACTTAATAACCTCTGAATCCGGTTTACGTACATCAAAACGATAGCTACTCACTGTAGCCGTACCTGTATCAAAGATACTAAACACTGTGATGTCATTACTTGCAATGTAAGGCATTGGTTTACCATCCTCGCCTAACAACGGGACAATTGTAGGCACCACAGGTTCTAAACCATATGGATCACCAAGTTCAGTGTAATCCTCTTTATAACCAACAGGCACTTCTCGCTTGTTGTCACCCCAAGCAGCACCATAAGAGTTACCAACATTAGAAGTTTCTAAAAAGTGCATTCCCGACTGACTACAAAAGCGGTTCCACAAATGAGAATGCCCATAAAATACTAACTGCACACCCGCTGCTTCAAGTAAAGGCACAACATCACTGATCAGGTAATCTGCATCTTTGGGGTACTCGTAACGGATTGCCTTGATGTCGCCATCAACATCGCATTCGATAATTTGTACAGGATTTGTATATGCTGGGACTATGTTACCACCCAATGTATGGGGCGGATGATGTAACATGACCACTTTATACTTTGCTTGCTGAAACTCAGGACTGTTGAGTTCTTGCACTAGCCAATTATACTGCGTACTGCCTTTGGCAATTGGTTCATAAATATGTTGCCCGTGACCCCAATTCTCTGGGGTATTGAAATCTTTTTCCCGTTCTCGATATCTACCTCTAGCCTCTGCATCCAAGTTAGGAGTCCGCCACATATTTGTCGCATACAGTACGACCAAACGTACATCACCAAAGCTGACTGCGTAGTAAGTTTTTCCACCTTCCTGACTTTGTGGTAAAGTGAAAATCTCTTCATAAGTATCAGTATTAAAAGAATTATCTTTTAAGGATTCTTGTCCATACAACTTAAGAGCAACTGTACGAGGAATCGTAGCATCAAATTCATCATCTAGACTTCCATGATCACGACGTCCCATAATCTCATGGTTACCAATGCAAGTAAACATCGGCGCATATTGAATGATTTCACCGCCTGTATAGATTGTCTTGACTCCGTTGCTGTTCATTTCATAGTTAGCACGACCTTGCAAACAAGGAAAGAAAGCACCGCCACGATGATCATCAAACCATTCTGAGGCGCGATCAGGAGTATTGACCAAATCACCAGCGAACCAAACCGCATCGACTCGTCCAACTGTCTCCACCACCTTTTGCAAATTGGCTGCAACCATTGGCTTGATTTGATGGTCAGAAGTTAGCAGAATTTTCAGTGATTTACCAGGACTAGGTTTGGATGCAAGGGTAAACATATTGCTACTAACGCTTTCGC
The DNA here is from genome assembly GCF_006968745.1 of Brasilonema sennae CENA114. NCBI lineage: Bacteria > Bacillati > Cyanobacteriota > Cyanophyceae > Nostocales > Scytonemataceae > Brasilonema > Brasilonema sennae. The sequence goes on from NZ_CP030118.1 coordinate 2,187,804, forward strand.
CATCTTCCCGCACACTCGTGACACGGTAAGAAACTCGCGTGTCACGAGTCAAATTAGTAATCTCAGCCTCGTGTCGCCAAATATCACGCTGGACAGGATGTTGATAAACCTGTCCGTCTTGAGTTTGGTTTTCTAAGCGTGAATTTTGGTCTTCGCGTGTGCGCCTGAGTTGGGTAGTTGTGGCAATAGCAGTTTGTGCTAAATTCTCACCGTAGGTAACTATGTGTCCATAACCAGCAAACTCGGTAAACCACACGACTCGCACTGAAGTTGCTGTAGGTAGTTGCACAAACGGATCGGTCAGTAACTGTGGTGGTGATGTCATATGTTTGCTCAGATAAACACACGTTTATCAGGTTAAGCGATCTAAGTGAAAGTTAGGTTAAGCATTGAGTTTACAATCAACCTGTTATCAGTTATCAGTTATCTGGTAGGAAACGGACTCGTCCACCCCTTGTTTACTGTTCACTGTTCACTGTTTTAATATACGTCTGTGGTCTGATGCTATTCGGCAGATCATAAATTTATAAATGAGGTGGTTGAGAAAAAGCCGTATCATTACAAGCGTCATCTAGTTAGTGAGTAAATTATCTGCGTGCAACATGAGAAAAGTAGCACACTCCAAAAACTGGCTTCAGCAAAGCCGTTATAGTAATCGCGGAAGTGCTTACTTGTTTGCACCGATGGTTAATTTTAACGTCATGGCAGAAGTTGGAGACACTCCACCTTAATATTTATTAGTTGCACTTGAATAAAAATACCAAGAGAAATTCAACAACAATTGTATTTTTACGTAGGTAAGTGGAAAATCAATTTATCCTACAGGTGGGAAATAGCAGGAAAAAGTTGTGTTGAAGAAACAGTTGATTTAACTGTAGTTCTTAGGTAAAAATTACCAGTTATCAGCAGGAACTAACCTCAAAGAAAATAATTCTATGGGGAATGATGTAAAAATCCTTATTTTTACATTCTCTGAGAAAGAAAACATTAGCCTATTTAGACGGTTTGATGGTTTATACTTCCACAAAGTTAATGTAAGGCTTTTGAACTAACTCAGAGAAAATACTACTTGTTTATCTACCTAATATAAAACTATTACAAGTTGGTCTTGTAAATCTACACAACATAAATTGTGTAGCGCCAAAAAAGTATATATGGTGCATCTAACTTGAGTATTTTACAGTACCTGTACTCAAGAGTTTCCACATAACTCAAATTCAAATATGAAGCAAGTATGAGGAGTTTTTCATGTACCTCTCAATTTGCTCAATGCAATGATAAATTATCACTAAGAGTGGAAACGCAAAGTCAGGAAATACGGTTTTCAATCACACCATGCCAACTCAATACTTGTCAATAAACTTTACACAAGGATAATGTATTTATTATGAAGATAGAGCAATTATTCTCAAAATCACAGCGCTTTCAAGAACTTTTATTTCTTAGTTTAGTAGGCGCTCTACCCACAATTCTTTTAGGTCCAAAATTGCGTAATATACTCTACCGAAGTCTTTTTGCCCGTATGGGTAAAACAGTTTTTATTCAAGAGGGTGTTGAATTTATAAAAGCTTCTTGTATTGAAGTAGGTGATGGAGTGTTTCTTTTTAAAGGTGCTCGTATAGATGCACGAGGACACGAAAACAATAGAATATATTTAAACGATAAAGTAGCCATTGAGCGTAATGTTAGTATTGGGTGTTTGGAGGATTCATATATAGAGATTGATCAAGAGACCTTCATTGGTCCTGGCGTTTGTATCGCTGGACCTGGAGACATTAAAATAGGTAAACGGTGTCTGATCGCAGCAAATGCTGGAATATATGCAAATAATCATAATTTTGTAGACCCCATTGAGCCAATTAAATATCAAGGTATTACCTGCAAAGGAATTGTGATAGAGGATGACTGCTGGCTAGGACATGGTGTCGTAGTCTTAGACGGAGTCACTATCGGTGAGGGTAGTGTTATTGGTGCAGGAGCAGTTGTAACCAAAGATATTCCTCCGTTCTCAGTTGCTGTGGGAGTCCCGGCGAAAGTGATTAAAAGCCGCACCCGCAAACAATTGCTCAATATCACAGAGTAAAAAATAGGAGCGACTATCAGGCTTTTTGTTAATTGCAAAACTTGATAGTCAAGTATTCATTGTCTAAAATGAAGTGGCATTGTTATCAATTGATGACAAAATAGTTAATTTTTGAAAAAAAATATGTGATTTTTTTAACAAAATTCTATATATTTTAATATAAACATTATAACTCCCATCGCCGAAAGCTCAAAATATAGGATTTTAGCCTAAAGTAAGCTGTTTTCTAAAGAATTCCTTTCTTCAGGGTTTACCCATTTACAAGGGTTCCACCTGAAAACCCCAGAGATGTACAGATACAAAAATATGGTATAACCTGTAGAATTTCTAACGTTACAATTTGAAAAAAATCATTACGTTAAATTCCATGAACTCTTCCACAAACCAGGTTTATCCCGTTATTTGGCATAACAACTCGGTCTCACTGATTGACCAAACCCGTTTACCTAACGAGTATGCTTTTGTAGAAATCCATCGCTGCTCAGATATGGCGCAGGCAATTAAAACTATGATTGTACGAGGTGCACCTGCAATTGGCGTGGCTGCAGCATATGGAATGTATCTTGGGGCACGGGAAATTGAAACTAGCGATCGCAATCAATTTTTGAACCAATTGGACAAAGTAGCCCAACTGCTACGTACCACTCGTCCGACAGCAGTCAATTTATTTTGGGCAATTTCACGAATGCTGAAAACCGCCTACGAAACTTTTGGAACAGTAGAAGACATTAAACAAACCCTACTGAATACAGCCCGATCTATCAACGCGGAAGATTTGCAAACCTGCTATGCGATTGGCGACAATGGCTTGAAAGTCTTACCTCAAACTCCAGAAAAACTCACAATTCTAACCCATTGTAACGCTGGAGCATTAGCAACCGCAGGTTACGGAACTGCTTTGGGTGTCGTGCGTTCTGTTTTTCGAGAAGGGCGTTTAGCGCGGGTGTTCGCGGACGAAACTCGTCCTCGCTTGCAAGGTGCAAAACTGACGGCATGGGAATGTGTCCAAGAAGGCATCCCTGTTACGCTCATTACTGACAGTATGGCAGCTCACTGCATGAAGGAGGGTTTGATTGATATCGTTGTTGTTGGTGCTGATAGAATTGCTGCTAACGGAGACACCGCAAACAAAATTGGTACGTATAGTTTAGCACTCGTTGCTAAAGCACATAACATTCCTTTCTATGTTGCTGCACCCCTTTCCACCGTTGATTTTTCTTTATCCCACGGTAATGAAATTCCAATTGAGGAGCGTAATCCAGAGGAAATCTACCAAATTGGCGACACTATTATTACACCAACTGGGGCAGAATTTTATAACCCAGCTTTTGATGTCACACCAGCCCAGTTGATTACAGGAATCATCACAGAAAATGGGGTGTTTGCTCCAGGGGAATTAACAAAATCCCGAATCAAGCAATTTGCTTAAGTGCAATTGCCCTTAAGGAGAACTCAAAACCAGAACTCAGAATAACTATAACAAAGCTCAAACTGTGTGTCCTTGTAGATGTAATCATTCTGAGTTCTGTATTCTGCATTCTGACTCCTTTGACTTTTTTGTCCCTTGTAACTAATAAATAAGGACTAATGACTAATTCCAAGCAGGGTGAGATAGTAAAGAAGCAATCACTCGCACTCCACGTAGTTGGTTGGATAAAGGTAGATGACCTCTCGGAGCGCTTAAATCCCAAGTGAACTCGTTAGGGTAACGCGTCCAGTTATTGCCTTTTTTCCAACCAATTTTTTCCCAAAGATTCTCCCAGTTTTTACCCAGACTCAACCAAATTTCTCGCTGTACGGTAAAGCCAAACTTTCCTTCCGAGTGGACTAACCACAGACTGTTGATGGTCTTTAAGTCAGTGGCTGGGAAATTTCCTACTTCAGTAAAATATAACCATTTTCTTTGCACCGCTGCGCCTCCTGTAAGTTCACACATTTTTTGTAGAGTCATGCGATCGGCTGCTTGAAAGTCAGAAGCTGCAAGTAATTGTTGTACAGAACTGTAATCAATGCCACATTCTGATGTCAGAGGTACGATCCCATTCGGGAAATAAGCTTGCAAAAAATCTTTTGCCTTGGATGAATCAGAGTTATAAAGAACCTGGTATACTTTCCCATCCACCCAAGTTGCAGGATTTTCTTTACGTCCAAATAAAAATTCCATCAGGACATCTAAGCCTGTATCTCCCAGGTTAGCTAATTGTGGGATCACCTGCTGTTGGGTGTTAGTAGACCCAGAGACCAACGGTTGGCGGAGGGAGTCGATGTTACTATGAGTGCCTGATACAATCAATGGGTCTGTCATGCTATTACTCGCGGAATGCAGTTGGTGAACAAGCTACTGGCTATCAGGTCTTGTGGACGGGCGTTGCACTGATAGCGAAGAGTAGTTTACAGGAAATCGCAAAGAATGCCCACTCATTACTTTACTTTGGTTATCCGTGACTACGAAATAAGGACGCTTTTAACGAATAAATTCACAATTGATTTGGGTTTGCTATATATTCAAAGAGTATACTAATAAAGCGTCTAGGCTTAAAGAATAGCGACGGTTTGAAGAAATCCCACGCAAGAGTGCCCACGATGCAAACAGGGGAAAGAAAACTCTGCGCCTCATAAACTTCACACATCTATCAAAACAAGACACAGCAAAATCTACTAGCCTTCCAGACATGAGTTTTTCTCCTTTGAGTTCATCCCCCAAAGGGTACTATGTTGCAGCGTAGCCATCAGGAGTGTTTGATGTACGACAAAATTACCCCGCCCACAACCGGAGCAAAAATTACCTTCAAGAATGGAGAGCCAATTGTTCCGGACAACCCAATTATCCCTTTTATTCGAGGTGACGGCACGGGGATTGATATTTGGCCCGCTACCGAGAAAGTCCTTGATGCTGCAGTGGAAACGGCATACAAGGGTAAGCGGAAGATAAGTTGGTTTAAGATTTATGCCGGAGATGAGGCTTGTGAATTATACGGTACATATCAATATTTACCCCAAGATACTCAAACGGCAATTAAAGAGTATGGTGTTGCTATAAAAGGACCTTTGACAACTCCTGTCGGGGGTGGTATCCGGTCTCTCAATGTAGCTCTGCGGCAAATTTTTGACCTCTATGCCTGCGTACGTCCTTGCCGCTATTATGCAGGTACGCCCTCACCTCATAAAAATCCAGAAAAACTTGATGTCATTGTCTACCGGGAAAATACGGAAGATATTTATTTGGGGATTGAGTGGCGACAAGGTGATGAAATTGGCGCTCGCCTGATTTCTATGCTCAACAACGAGCTTATTCCCGCAACACCAGAACACGGTAAAAAGAGAATTCCTTTAGACTCAGGCATTGGCATCAAACCCATCAGCAAAAAGGGTTCTCAGCGCTTGGTACGACGTGCCATCAAACACGCCTTGCAACTCCCTAAAAATAAGCAACAGGTGACTTTGGTGCACAAAGGCAACATCATGAAGTACACTGAAGGCGCTTTCCGCGATTGGGGTTACGAGTTGGCAACGACCGAGTTTCGCAATGAGACCATTACCGAAAGAGAATCTTGGATTTTGAGTAACAAGGAGAAGAACGCCAATATCTCCTTAGAAGAAAACGCCCAAATGATAGATCCTGGATTTAACGCCCTGACCAAAGAAAAGCAAGCTCAAATTGTCAAGGAAGTTGAAACAGTTCTTAACTCAATTTGGGAAACTCACGGTAATGGCAAGTGGAAAGATAAAATAATGGTCAATGACCGCATTGCCGATAGTATTTTCCAACAAATTCAAACTCGCCCCGATGAGTATTCCATTCTGGCAACAATGAACTTGAATGGCGATTACTTGTCTGATGCAGCAGCTGCTATTGTTGGCGGACTGGGAATGGGACCAGGGGCAAATATCGGCGATGCATGTGCCATTTTTGAAGCCACCCACGGTACAGCACCCAAACACGCAGGGTTAGACAAAATAAACCCCGGTTCAGTGATTTTATCTGGTGTGATGATGCTGGAGTTTATGGGTTGGCAAGAAGCGGCTGATTTGATTAAGAAAGGCTTAGGCGATGCGATCGCTAACAGTCAAGTTACCTACGACTTAGCAAGGTTGCTAGAACCCCCAGTCGAACCCTTAAAGTGTTCTGAATTCGCGGACGCAATCATTAAACATTTTAGTTAGGGGATAGTTAGTAAAATTTTGCTTTTTAGCCCCTTCTCCGTTCATGGAGAGGGGGTTTAAGTTTTTCATAGGTACTTAATATGGCTATAAGCTGCCACAAGCCTCCTCTTATAAGCTACTCTTTTCCTAACCGCATATTAGCTAAAAATTGACCTCAGAGGACGCAGAGAAAATAACGCTAGTGATCATAGCTTTCGAGATTTTGAAAATCGGCAATTAGATCTGTCACCCAAGACATTTTTCGTGCGTTACGCTAACCTGCAAGCTAAGGCTCACTGGCAACTCACACAAAAAAGTTATTTATGACCTTTGAGAGCCTTTCTAAAGTTTTGACGATAAGATTTGCTTGTGGCAAACAAAGCTGGCCATAATAAAGCTAATTTTAGGCGATTGGGCACATTTCGCTGGAAGTTAGTCCGGTTAAATCCATTAAAGAACTTCCAAGCACCACCTGTATAAACCACCACTAATCCAAAGACGAGTAATTCCATTGCGCACAACTCCACAACCAATTGGTCAGAATTTGAGTTAAGTTTTATCTACACTATATTGGCACTTTAATAATAACGAGATCTAAAACCAATTGAGTCAGGCACAAGTCACAAGAAGCACCAAACTGCTTGTGAATACTTTGACTGTCGCTTTTGGCGGCATCATAGGTTCATTAATACATTTATATATCAAGTTTAGAGTAGCTTCGTGTATTCTTGCGATCACGGATTTTCTGTCTTAAAGATTCTAGTTCATCTGGAGTTGGTTTCACCAATCTGGGGATAGGGAATAGCAGGGTTTTCATTTGGGATACGCCCAGGCGCTTCTCTTGCTCCCTTGCGATCGCCTGTGGCTTTCAAAAATATTCTTAGCGCGGTTGCAACATAACCCAATCAACTACATCGCCACATCCCTAACTAAAAAATCCAATTCGCGTTGCATTTGCATGTAAACTAAATCATAACAAGCATCCACATATTCACGGTCATGAGCCGCTTGTGTGCCATAACGTTCAAAAACAATCGGAGCACAGACACGGGTGTGAATTTGGACGGGTAAGGGAAAATTGGGTAGCGGACCAATACCCAAACCCCAAGGCAAACCTAGATATATGGGAAATACTCCTGGGTCTATCTGGTATAACCAAGGGACACCCCACTCATTTAACTGTTTTGCCTGTTCGTAGCAATCACCCAAAACAATTAAGGTATCATGTGCTCCTACAGAGATAACCGGAATGATTGGTACTGACTTTTTTAATGCCAGTTTGATAAATCCTTTATGACCTGCAAACTGAATCTTGTAACGCTGGTTATGAGGACGAAACATATCGTATTGTCCTCCCGGATAAACAAGGACACTTGCACCGATGTCAAAGGCGGCACTTGCCATTTTTGGATGTGCGGGGATGGCTCCCACTTTTTGTGCGAGGCTGGCGATGGAAGGACTGACTTTCCACGCAGAAGGGTGCATTAAACCATACACTAAGCGTTGCGTGCCAAAGCGACGGAACCAATCGTACACCATCATGTGTAAGTCGGGAGACGCCATCCCACCATTGTGTGAACCAACCAGCAAAACCTTTCCATCCTTTGGAATGTGATGCCAACCTGAAGTTTGAACTCGAAAGTAGTGGCGGTAAAACCATTCCCATATTGGCATTAACGATTCAATAAATTCGGGTTCTCGCGTCGTAATGGTCCAACCTGGTAATGATGTAGTTGAATTTTGATTACTCATAAATTGTTTTTTACTAACACATATTATCGCTGGACAAGATGTGGTTCAGCAGTTTATCGTCAGGCAAATAGACTTCTCCGAAAAATCATTAAATTATCGAATATCCTCTAAACAAAATTTAGGTAGTGACGCGATAGCTTCTCTACGAGACGCTGCTTTGTAAGTCCCAAAGGGACACGCTTACGCGTTCGCGTTCGCGCAGCGTGTCGCTTTGCGACTCAGCGTCTCTGAAAGAGATACGCCCTCTGGGCGTGCGCTTGCGCTTACGCTGCTGCGCGGAACGCAGATCGCCAACAGTTAAAGACTCTCAGTGTCCAACACCATCGGCAGCTTTGAGCAAGGTGAGACAACGCTCCCTTGTCTACGCAGTTTTTAAAGACACTTGCTTTAAAAAACGACCTCCGGCTTTAATCAAATCTGCTGCCTTTTCACCAATCATAATTGTAGGTGCATTCGTATTTCCCGTAATGAGGCTTGGCATAATTGATGCATCCACAACTCGCAACCCCTCAACACCATGTACCCGTAGTTCGGGATCTACAACTGAATCGGCGTCAGTTCCCATTTTGCAAGTGCCGACAGGGTGGTATACACTGTCGCAGGTTTCTCTGATATAAGCTCGCAGTGCTTCATCGCTAGTTACATTGGCACCAGGAGCAACTTCCTCGCCTCGGAACTCATCAAATATAGTTGAGTCAAACAACTGGCGGATAATTTTAATTCCTGCAACTAGCTTTTGCACATCGGATTCACTCTGGAGATAGTTCATTCGGATTATCGGTGAATCATTGGGGGAAGCAGAACGCAGACTGACACTGCCGCGACTTTGGGGATTAGTCAGACACACTGAAGCAGCGAATCCTGGACCAGAGCGGGCATAAGCAGGATGTGTCCACAATACAGGAGCAGAGTAAAGCTGTAAATCTGGCGCAGCATCTAAACGACCTTCAGTATGCAGAAACAATCCAGCTTCCGCGATATTGCTGGTTGAGGCAGGTTGCAGATCCTGGGTGGCTTGATGTGCCACGGCGACGTGAAGGTGATCTTGGAGATTCTGACCGACACCGGGTAAATTAACGACTACGGGAATGTCGAGCGATCGCAGGTGTTCTGCATTCCCAATTCCAGAAAGCATCAACAGTTTGGGCGAATCGATCGCCCCAGCCGAGAGAATGACTTCCTGTTGGACAAAGGATTGGTGTATTGTTCCCTGGTGTATGTATTCCACCCCAACTGTGCGCGTTCCCTCAAATAATAACCGAGTCACCAACGCACCAGTAGTAACTGTTAAGTTAGGGCGATTCAAAATAGGTACTAAAAACGCTGCCGCCGTACTGTGTCGCTTACCATCTTTGATAGTCAACTGATAAAGTCCCGCACCTTCTTGTTGCTCTGCGTTGAAGTCGAGATTGCGTTCGTAGCCAAGTGCAACGGCTGCTTCTACAAATCTTTGTGATGTCACCGCCGGGGCAATTGGATCAGTAACGCTCAACTCCCCATCGACTCCGTGAAATTTGGATGCTCCCTGTTGCTGGTTTTCAGATTTCTTGAAGTAAGGTAACACATCAAGGTACGACCAACCGGGATTACCTAACTCTTGCCAGCGATCGTAATCATGACGATTGCCTCGGATGTAGATCATGGCGTTGATCGAACTGGAACCACCCAGGACTTTACCACGCGGACAATAGATTTTGCGCCCATTAAGGTGTGGTTCTTCTTCTGTAAAATATGCCCAGTCCACCTCAGTACCCCACAGTTTGACCCAACCTAGAGGAACTTCGTGTTCTGGTAAGTGAGGCGGATTGCCTGCTTCCAGCAACAATACACTTGTTTTACCGTCTTGTGTCAAACGATTGGCGACAACACAGCCCGCCGAACCTCCACCAATGACAACATAATCGTATTGATTCATAACATCCTCACTTGTGTTTTGGTATCAGCTATTTTTGCACTTTAAATAAAGTCAGTTTGTTAGTTTTTTTGTATAAAAGTTCATGTTTTTGGGCTTTTCTCTGTCTTCTTAACTTTCAATCGTACAAGCTAGCAACATGAGCATTGGGGCGCTCACACTTTATAAGGTAGAGATGGTAAGACTTTAGCTGTTTCGGGAAATGTCTAATTAATATCTTATTGTACTACGCGATAAATTTAGCAGTCCTATCATCTAATCCTGAAGCAACGGTAAAAACGTTCTGCAAATTTAAGCTGCAAGCAATGATTCACTCTAGAATACAAGTATGCAATCAACTCAAACTCAACTCTTGCGACTGTCGCAAGGACAACTCAACCTACTAGAACGTTGTCCCCGTCAATTTCAACACACCTACCTAGAGCAACTCCATTCTCCCTTAGATCCAGAACATGAGGAACGGCAAACTTTAGGAAGCCGCTTTCACCTGCTAATGCAGCAGCGAGAAATGGGTTTACCTATTGATACTTTCCTACAACAGGATGCTCAACTGCAACGCTGGATGTCAGCTTTCGCGAATGCAGCACCAGAAATTTTAAACTCTATTCCCAATAGCCAAACTTTTCGTGAAAGCGAACACTACCGTACTCTGCAAGTTCAAGACTATTTGCTTACGGTTATTTATGATTTAGTAATTGCTGATAACCAGCAAGCACAAATTCTTGACTGGAAAACTTATCCCAAACCATCTCAAAAACGCAAGTTGGAACAAAACTGGCAGACGCGTCTTTACCTGTATGTTTTAGCTGAAACGAGTAATTATCTGCCAGAGAATATTTCTATGACTTACTGGTTTGTCCAACCCGAAGGTAAACCGCAAAGCGTTAAATTTAGCTACAACACCACCGGACACCAACAAACAGCAAAAAAACTTAACCAGCTTTTAAGTCGATTCACAAATTGGATGGAACATTACTACCAAGGAGAACTATTTCCACAAGAACCAGAAGGTAGCAAAGCCTGCGACTACTGCCAGTATACAACACGGTGCAATAGACAAAGCCATGCTCAAGACATAAACTCACCTACTATTCCTGGGCAGATATCTTCTACAAATTCTACAATAGTAGAGACGAACCTACTGAATATAGCTAGCATTCAAGAAGTCAGTCTGTAAATGACAGATAACTTTTTGATTATTATTTTATGCATTTTGATGAAAATGATGCGGTTTATGTCCGCGAAATACGAATAGATGACATAGCCCCTGTTTATCACTTGGGTGAAGAGTTATTTACCAGCGATTCATATCCTTATTTATATCGTTGCTGGGATGAGTGGGAAGTTATAGGACTTTACAACACTGATCCAGAATACTGTCTTGTTGCGGAAGTTGATGCAGAACTGGCAGGATTCGTTTTAGGAACTATTATTACTAAAGCAAGCTGGACTTACGGATACATTCTGTGGCTAGGAGTCAGTCCGAAATTCCAGCGTCGCGGTGTGGCAGACAAGCTGGTTGATAGAGCTATTGCACGTATGATTGAAGATGGGGCGCGGTTCATGCTGGTAGACACTGATCCGGCAAATACTCCCGCCGTGAAGTTTTTCAACCGTAAGGGTTTTGGCAATGTTCGTCAACATGTTTTCTTGTCGATGAATTTAAGCAAGCACGATTACTATGGCAGACTTATTGATTATGAACATCAAAAAGCTGAAAGGGCAGGTTACAGACGTTCTCGTCCTGCGATGCGTCCTCGCAAGTCGGATGCAGTTGCAAGTGAAGTCGTGCTGAATACTTTGGTGAGTGAACCTCAAATTTCGGAGGAAGAAGCACCAGTTTAACAGTTATCAGTTATCAGTCGTTTACTGTTCACTGTTAAGCGCGCTGACTTTGTTAGTTTACCCTAGTGGGAACGGCCACGCCTTACGGTGAGTCCAGCGCTGCGGGAGGGTCTCCCTCCGCAGGCGACTGGCGAACCCGGAGGGCTATCGGGTGTGCGCAGAGCGCACGCCTTACGGCGAACGCCCTAGTGGGAACGGCCACGCCTTACGGTGAGTCCAGCGCTGCGGGAGGGTCTCCCTCCGCAGGCGACTGGCGAACCCGGAGTGCTATCGGGAACGCCCGTCGCCTGACGCCACATTCTACCCTGCCCGGAGGCGTTCCGCCTACAACGGGGCGGCAGCTTTTCGGGGGAAGCTTCCCCCGAAAACGTGCCTTGGGAACCCCCGCAAGGCGCTGCTCTGGGCACAGAAGTGGCACATGAGGGAAACCCTACCAAGAGCGCTGGACTCACCAGATGCCTAGGTCGGGAAACCCTCATCAAGCACTGGTCTGACCAAATCAAACCGGATTCCTATATCAGTTAAAAGTGTGGCTTTGAGCCGCACAAATCAACAACAGTCTATAATCCCCGTTTCATTGGCGGGGAGAATTCAAATGCCAGAACAACAGTGGATTCTTGCGACAACTGAACAACCCCCCGAATGGTTTATCCAAGCGGTGAAGCAATATGCACCTGCATCGAGTGGACATTTTGCCGCACAGTTGTTGTGGCAACGAGGAATACGAAAGAACGCACAATTAGCAGCTTTTGTCAATTCACAAGCTTATCAAGCCGCGAGTCCATTTGAGTTTGGGCAAGAGATGCATCTGGCGGTGGAACGGTTGCAACAAGCACGACATGCTGGGGAAAAAGTTGCTATTTGGGGAGACTTTGACGCGGACGGTATCACGTCTACGGCTGTTCTGTGGGATGGTTTGGGACAATTTTTCGCTCAAAATACGCAGCTTGTTTATTACATTCCTAATCGTTTAACGGAATCTCACGGTTTGAACTGCCAAGGAATTGAGAAGCTTGCAAAAGAAGACTTTAAATTGATTGTCACTTGTGACACTGGCAGTACAAATATTAGTGAAATTATTTATGCTAAGCAGTTAGGTGTAGATGTTATAGTCACAGACCATCACACTTTACCTGTGGAACGTCCCCCTGTGACGGCAATTATTAACCCTCGCTATTTGAGCCAAACACATCAACTGTTTCATCTTTCTGGGGTGGCGGTGGCTTACAAGTTGGTGGAAGCTTTTTATCAAACTCTGCCAAATGTCGGGCAACAACCGCTAGAAGATTTGTTGGATTTAGTTGCAGTTGGACTGATTGCTGATTTGGTGCAGTTGAGTGGAGATTGTCGCTACTTGGCACAGTTGGGAATTGGGCGACTGCAAGACGATTTTAAGAAAACACCAGATAAGAGGCGGCGTCCAGGTGTCGGGCGGCTGTTGGAATTATGCCAGAAAAGTGGCGATCGCCCCACAGATATCTCCTTTGGTTTAGGTCCCCGAATTAACGCTGTCAGCCGCATTCAAGGCGATGCTTCTTTTTGCGTGGAATTACTCACAAGCCGCGATCAAAAGCGTGTGAATGAACTTGCAGAAGTCACAGAATTAGCGAACAGTCGTCGCAAGTCTTTGCAGAAAGATGTTGCTGGGCAAGTCGCGCTGAAGCTTTCCAAAATGGACTTATCAACCACCAGCGTTATTGTCTTGGAAGATCCTCAATGGGCTGTTGGCGTTTTGGGGTTAGTTGCAGGACAAGTCGCACAGGAGACAGGACGCCCGACGATTCTTTTGAGTACGGAGGTAGCCGGGGAGCAGGGGAGCAATCTTTCTCCTGTTCTTCTGGCGCGGGGTTCGGCGCGTTCTATTAATTCGGTTGATTTATACCAATTGGTAAAAGACCAAGCACATTTGTTGCATCGATTTGGCGGACATCCTTATGCAGCAGGGTTAAGTCTTCGAGTAGAGAACATACCTTTATTTACACAAGCAATTAACCAGAGGTTACGTCAATCGTTGGGAGGAGCAAACCTAACACCAAATGTACAAGCGGACTTGGCTGTAACGGTAGCAGATTTGGGGAAAGATTTATTTTTGGAACTGAAGCTGCTAGAACCCTGTGGAATGGGAAACCCAGTTCCAAAACTTTTGATTCAAAACTGTTGGTTTGAAAATACTTGGCATCGCAATCAGCAAGATTCTCAGGGAAAAAAGGTACAGTACATAAAAGCCGAGTTTGATATTCGAGATGACTCCACGAGAAATCCTTTTCCTGGCGTGTGGTGGGGACACTATAAAGATGAATTACCTCCCGGACGATGTGACTGTATCGCGGAACTGGACTACAACACCTTTAAAAAACGCTATGAAATCCGACTGATAGCTGTTCGTTCCCGCACAAACTCAGCATTGAGTACCCAGCATGCGAAACTCATTTTAGATTTACGCAACTTACCATTAGAAAAAGAGTTAGCACTAACCACTGATCATTCAGGACTCATACTGCAAGAGTGTCCGACAAGTTGGGACGATTTACGTGCGCATTTGAGGCGATCGCTCCACAACCAACAACCCCTCGTGCTTGCTTGGTTAAAACCAAATTCCCAACCACCAGAACAAACCTGGCTTACGCTTGTAGGAATTGCCAAATATCTGGGCCGCACAAATCAACCTGTTACCCGTATCCAGTTATTAGAAAAACTTGGTATTAACGACCAAACCTTACTTTTTGGGTTAAGAAGTTTGAGATACTTAGGTTTTAATATCTCACGTCAAGACCGTATGTTGGTTTTCACTCAGCACTCTACCATTGAAACAACTCAAGCAGAAGCTGCGGTGGAAAAATTTTTAGCTGCCGTTCGGGAAGAACAATTTCAGCGACAGTATTTTGCGGAAGTTCCGTTATCTGTAATTGAGGCGATCGCATAAGGGAGATCCATAGTGCGACTCGTTCTAGACTAAATTCAGGTAGTGATGCATAGTAATGATTTAAGCTTTTACTCTCAAATGGTGGGGTAAGCGTCGATGGTGAACCAGCGCGGTGGACGGGTTCCCCGGCATAAAGCGACTGGCGAACCCGAAGGGCAGGTTGAAGGATGGTTTAAAACTGCCAAGCATCGCTTGGGTTTACATCGTTTTGGTGAGTCAGCGCGAATGACGGCTTTCCCGACAGAGGCGACTGCGTTCGCCCTCTGGGCGTGCGCTCTGCGCATACCCGAAGGGGCAAGGGACTCTGCTTGGTATGTATCGCTGGCTCATCCTTTCTCTAACTGCTTACCTCATAACCCATTGGAGTTATCTGCATATTCAGGGAGCATCACCACCTGATTGAGGTCAGGCTGCACAAACAGCCAGAGAATTTAATTTATTCTCAAATAGTCGTGTCTCTTCTTTTACTTGACATTGAACGCCTAGCTCCCCCTTACACGTAGTTGTGTTTTTGACATTCATATTTCCAGGTGCAAGATGTGAGAAGCGGGTTTCCCTGCCTAATAACTAAGACCTTAGCTCATATCTTGCCTATATCCCTATAAAGCCGCATAATAGAATTAAGTGATTAAAGCTACATATATTTCGTAACTTTTCTCGCTACATAAACACTTCTGGCTTCATACTGAGTGATAATTATGCGCTATTTTTCCAGGTGCAAGATCTGAGCATTTCTATCTCAAAAGAGCATAAGTTGACTTTGCTTGCACTTAAAGAAGGAAAGAAAGCAAATAAGTCTGAATTACATAATCAGATTTTCGTCAATGCGTAAGTTTTAATAAGGAAAAAATATGATATTAACGCCCCAAAAAAGCTTAAATAGCTCTGTCTCTCAAATTCATCTAACAAAACAAGAAATTGATTCTATTCAACATCTTGTTAAAGAAATTACCTCTAAATATAGTTCAGTAGAAGATGAAAATTTTTTGATAAATGCTAGAGTTTTTGCTCATGATTTACCAAAAAGATTGTGTTATTTTATTAACGAATTCCGCTTAAAGGAAGTGAATGCAGTATGTCTAATATCCGGCAATTGCATTAATGAGAAGAGAATTTGTAAAACGCCGATACATTGGAAAACATCTGAGAATAATTCTACTTTATTAGAAGAAGTGCTTTTTATCTTATATGGTTCCTTGTTAGGAGAAGTGTTTACGTGGGGTACACATCTAGAAGAGAGACAAATAATCCATAATATTCTTCCTGTTGAAGGTTATGAAAATGAACAACTAAGTTGTAGTAGTGAAACAGATCTTTTGTGGCACACTGAGGATGCTTTTCATCCCCATAGAGCTGATTATCTTGGGCTAATGTGCTTACGTAACCCAGATAAAGTAGAAACAACTTTCGCATCCATAGATATGGTTAATTTAGCTTCAGAACATATTAAAGTTTTGTTTGAGCCACGATTTTGCATACGTCCAGATAAATCTCATACAAAACCTCAAACATTTAGCGCTATTTCAGGTTCAGTTGTTTCATGGTTTGAGGACATACAAAATAATCAGAAAAAAGTACCAGTTTTGTTTGGCGACCCCAAGTCACCTTATATGTGTTTAGATCCATTATTTATGCATCCTTTAAAAGATGATGAAGAAGCCATAATTGCTTTTAATGAATTAATTAAAGCGATAGACTACAACTTGAAAAGTATAGTTTTGCAACCAGGAGACATTTGTTTGATTGATAACTATAGGTCTGTTCACGGTAGGAAAGCTTTTTACGCAAGGAATGATGGAAATGATAGATGGCTAAAAAGAATTTTTCTGACAAGTAGTTTGCGAAAATCACGACAATTTCGCGCTTCAGCTTCGTCTAGAATTCTATTTTAACGGGTCGCGCCCTAACATCCCCTCATAAGAGCGTAGCAAGTCGGGGACGCACAAATCCGCGAAATCTCCCGGATAGAAGATTCTGTCCGGGGAGCTTCGTAAAAATTAGGAGTTCTATAACTAAAGTTCGGATTAGCTTGTCATGAAAAAATCTTATTTAGCTGACCTCGTACTCCTTGGGGTAACCTTTACGTGGGGTGCTACTTTTGTTCTGATCAAAGACGCAATTAAAATCATACCCCCATTCAGTTTTGTAAGTGCCCGTTTTTTAATAGCTGCCTTGGTACTTGCTCTATTCGTGATCGCCTTTTATCCCCAAATGCTAAGACAACTATGGAAAAAAGAAATTTGGCTGCCTGGAATTTGGTTGGGCTTCTGGCTATTTGCAGGATATGCCTTTCAAACTTTCGGACTACAGTACACCACCGCATCAAAAGCAGGATTTATCACTGGACTTTCTGTCGTAATAGTGCCGTTCTTCTCACTCTGGTTGCTTCGTCATTCACTGAAAAGAAACACAATGCTTGGTGTATCCGTAGCTATGCTTGGTCTTATATTGCTTTCCCACAATCGAGAACTTAGTGCAAACATTGGAGATATTCTTGTTTTTTTCTGTGCAATTTCTTACGCTTTTCAGATAACGCTTGTAGGTCGCTATACTCAAAGATTTCCTGCTTTATTATTAGCGTTGATTCAAATATTTACTTGCGGGTGTTTCAGTTTTATATGTGCTGTTCTATTTGAAAATTACCAAATAGTTTTCTTGCCAAAAGTTTTTCTTAATGAACAGGTGTTTTCAGCACTGATTATTTGCTCGGTGATTGCGACTGCTTTTGCGTATGCTGCCCAAAATCAATTTCAGAAGTTTACCACACCTACTCGTACTGCATTAATCTTTGCTACAGAGCCTGTATTTGCAGCATTGATAGGTTATTGGTATGTAAGAGAGCATCTTTCTACAATGCAAATAAGTGGCTGTCTGCTAATGTTGGGTGGTACGTTAATTTCTGAATTCGGTGGACTACCCCTGTTAAGGGATACTAAAAAATGAACCAAGTAGCTCGACTTTATCCATTTAGGCAGCATAGCCCAAGGTATCCATTAAACACACACATTTAAATAGCTATAGAGACCTAAAGTTTTTGTGGTAGTCTAAATCGGTAATAATGCATCGTAGTGTATATAGACTTCTAGATTGATCCAACATAGTTTTTCAGCTTCATTAGAAGAGATAATGTGTTTGTGATAAATATGGTAATTTTTAGAGCATAGTACTATTAAATTCTCGATGTAACAGGTTCTTCCAATATCTTTGCTAACAGCTTTATGCCCCTTACTACAAAAGTAATGTTTCAAACAGGAATCCAAGCAAGCACAAAAATTGACTTCCCCTCTGGAATTACCCTCAGCCATTCAAAAGTTATTTTTATTACTGAATTTGATAAAGATACACGTACATGGGTAGTTGTGACTGAAAATACACCATTTCATCCCGTTAACTATAAATGGTCTGATCAACCTGGTGACACTGGTACTGTTACTATAGATGGTCATAAATTCGATGTGCTCAACACATTAACCTGTGGATTTGAGTTGGCTTCTCATACATTTTATCTAGACACTCAAATACCCGTTCGTAAAGGTGAAAACGGATGGTTTTTTGTAGTCGCACATATAGTCAAATTTCCATCAGACTACTCTTCTACGTGTTTAACTGGCAAGACAGTAATTTTAGAAGTCAATGCTGAGCGCCGCGAACAACTTAGCATAGCACATTCATCGTGTCATCTTTCGGCTCTTGCGCTTAACAAGTGTACTTCAAAATTTTGGAGCAAAGAATGTCAGAAGGATTCTCTTGCTAATTATAACTTAGACCAACTCGCTATTCAAAAATCTCAGATCAAACTGGAGGAGAGTAATGACTTCTATCGTCTCGGAAAATCTCTGAAGAAGAAAGGCTTTGATACAGTAGCTTTTTTTAGTCAAATATTGGACATAGAAATTTGTATAAATAAGCAACTTGCCGAGTGGCTTAAATTAGATTCTCCGATCAAAATCGAGCCTCAGGAAGCCAAAATTGATGATCACAGAGTATGGACTTGTCAATTGCAGGATGGGTTAGCAAAAATACCTTGTGGTGGTACTCATGTCAAGCATTTAAAACAGATATTGTCCATTAACGTGAGCTTAGAGGTTATGTCTAATGAACCAGAGTTTGTAATGTATACAACGGTAAAACCAAGAAGCTGAAATTATTTAATTAAATGATATTTTATAACTCTTGAAATTCCAGAAATCCTGATGCTAATCTCAGTAATAGCGATAGCAAAGCGCTGCTGCTTTGCTACAGATCGCCATCTTTGTGATCTCAGGTCTTGCACCAAGACAAAAGATGTAATTTTAACACTCAGTACTCACCTAAAAACCCTTGTTTAGCCATAAAAGCCAATAAATATGATGTAATTTTCTTGCATTGCTTTTGAGTAACCCCAGGCTTATACGGATAGGTGCAAGATTTGAGGGGATTTCCAGATATATTTCCCAGATTTCAAAAACTCTTTCATAAAAAAGGGATTGCCCTGTGTTTTTTGCCCAACCAACTCGGCTAATTTTTGGGTAGGAACGCATTGAGTATCTAGAATTTATCCTAACGCAGGTTGACATCCTGCTGTCGTTCACATTGAAAACCCCTAGACCTCCAAAAGTCAATACTTACGTCTGCTAATTTCATAACATAAAAACATTTTGGTTGAATAATCCGGCTTAACCCCGCCCATAACAAGCTACGCGTGACATCTAGTCCTGTTTTTGACCAAGATTCTTGGTTACCTGGCACACCTTGTTCTGGAACAATGTCTGTTTCTACCCAAATACCGTGAACACCAAAAAGAATTTGTGCCATCCATTTTGCACGCGGGAAGTGTGTTTGAGAACTAATCAGCTTCACCTTGTGGACTCCCCAACGACGCAGGATGGGAATGGAATAGTAAAAATTACCAAACGTAGAATCCGCACACTTTTCCAACCAAACGTTTTGCAGTCTCTGGGGCGCTAGGCGTTGAAAAACAAGCAAAATACACGGATCGGGAGAACCCCGAGAAATTAAAATTGGGGTTTGTGGATATTGTTGTGCTAACTCAGCAACATAAATTTCCCGACGAATACTGCCACCCAGTACAAAAAAGGCATCTACTTGCCTAGAAGATGCAGAAATAATGGTTACAGTGTTAAAAACTACCCAGCTAAGCAATACGAGACACAATCCCAAAGCGAGTCTTCGCAAAAATTGTCGTTTTTTGTGGAACCGCTCTGAGACTGAATTAGGTTGGCTGTTTGTCACTTTAGGTTTGTGATCGGTACTCAATACAAGCTTTTTTGTATAATAGGTAACACTATTTTCAGGAGCGAAGTAGACATTTCCATAAGAAGAGTTGACTGCTCTGTTAATGGTGAGGGTACTATAGGACTCCTCCAAAGATTTTTGCGAAGCTTCGTACACCTTTATTATTACTTCATACTTAAGCGTTAAGAGTTAAGCGTTAAGCGTTCCCTATTGCCTGTTAAGCGTTAAGCGTTAAGAGTTAAGCGTTCCCCTGACCATAAGTGCTATTTTAAGCAATTTTGCCGGATTGGATCGCACTGCTGATGAAACCATCATATGGTGGCACTTAGCTGGCAGGAAAAGTAAGCTAAAGTAAAGAAGCTGTTTGAACAATATGTAGTTTTCTCAAAAAACATCAAGGAAAAGTGATGAACAAAGCATAATTAGGAAGAAAAACTTATAAATTCCTGCAAAGTCAGATTGCTACACTGTCAACAATACAATTATTCTAGTCAAGATACATGAATCGATCTGCGAAACGTTACTCGCCGCTCCAATTAGCTTTTATTAGCGGAGCAATCGCCTCAACCGCTACGTTGTCCGCTTTTGGTCCAGTTTGGTGTCGTTCTGTGCGTGCAGCTTTGCAAGATAGCCCAAAAGCAGTAGTCGATAACGTCTGGCAATTAGTGAATCGCGAATATGTTGATGGCTCATTTAATAAACAAAATTGGATAGCAGTCAGACAGACTCTGCTGAGTAAAGACTATACCAACCGTCAAGAAGCATACACTGCCATCCGTCAAGCATTAGAAAAGTTGGGTGATCCTTACACTCGATTTATGGATCCCCAACAGTATGAAGCTTTAACCAACCAAACATCTGGGGAAGTCTCTGGAATTGGCATTCGGATGGAATTGAACGAGAAAACCAAGAAGCTCACCGTTATCGAAGCCATAGAAAATTCTCCCGCACTGAAAGCAGGTATTAAAGCTGGGGACGAAATTGTGGCAATTGACGGCAAACCCACAAGTCAAATGAAAGTGGAAGATGCCTCAAAGCTCATTCGTGGCAAAGCAGGGAGTAAGTTGAGTTTGCGGCTAGCTAGAGTTGGGCAAAGTACTTTTGATGTGAATTTGACACGGGCAAGTATTGAAGTACCGACAGTACGTTACACCTTAAAGCAAGAAGGCGATCGCCGCATTGGCTATATCCGTCTGCGTGAGTTCAGTGCCCATGCCTCAACTCAGATGCGACGAGCCATCCGCGATTTAAATACCAAGCAAGTTGATGGCTTTGTCTTGGATCTACGTGGAAACCCTGGCGGTTTATTGCAAGCAAGTATTGAAATTGCCCGGATGTGGATGGACAGCGGTGCAATTGTCAAGACAGTGGATCGTGTCGGAGGCAGTGACGAAATGAAGGCAAATCGTACTGCCATCACAAAACGCCCTCTAGCGATACTCGTGGATGGCAATTCAGCCAGTGCTAGTGAAATCCTGACAGGCGCACTCAAGGATAATAACCGAGCAGTAATTGTTGGCGGTCAAACCTTTGGTAAAGCCTTAGTACAGTCAGTTCATGAACTCCCAGATGGTTCTGGTGTAGCTATTACCATAGCTCATTATTACACTCCCAAAGGGACAGATATCAACCACAAGGGAATCGCGCCAGATATCAAATTAGATCTGACAGAGGCACAACAGCGTCAACTCGCAGCAAATCCGGATTTGATCGGAACTAAGAGCGATCCTCAATACGCGCGTGCGCTAGCAGCTTTGTCTAGTAACAACTTTGCTCAACCCACACAACAAAACCGACAGTCGCAGCAACAACCAATGACTAATAGCGCGGTAGACTTGAAACTTTAGCTAAAGTTAAGTGATTTTGGATTGGAAATATTGGATAAAGGACTAGTTAGTAAGTAGTGGTGAGTGCTTAGCTGTTAATAAAATAACCCACAGTCCTCAATTCTTAATCCAAAATCTCAAAACCATGAATCATGAACCAGTTGAAACAACCACTAATACCTTCTTGCCAAAGGTATCGGTGGTTATACCTATTTATAACGGTGAGGCAGATTTACCAGAGTTGCTGTGTTGTCTATCGGCTCAAACTTACCCAAAACACCAGGTAGAGTATTTGCTGGTAGATAATAACAGTGGCGATCGCACTTTTGCCTTACTTCAACAAGGGAGTGAAAATACCCAAATCACAATTCGTCCCAAAAGCGAGAACCAGATCCAAAGTTCCTACGCCGCCCGTAACGTTGGCATTCGTGCCGCAACTGGTGAGATACTTGCTTTTACCGATGCAGATTGTCGTCCAGAACCAGAATGGTTAAATGCATTAATTGCTCCTTTTGTCAACCAAGATATTGTCCTTGTCGCCGGTGAGATTTTGGCGCTACCAGGAAAAACCCTGTTAGAACAGCATGCAGAACGCCAAGAAACCCTGTCACAAAAGCACACTCTTGCTCATCCCTTCTGTCCCTACGGTCAAACAGCAAATTTAGCAATTCGACGCCAAGCTTTGCAACTAGTGGGTTTGTTTCGTCCCTACCTAACCAGTGGAGGTGATGCTGATATGTGTTGGCGAATTTTGCAACAAAAAATTGGACGTTTGGAATTTGCCCCCAATGCCATTGTGAAGCACCGCCACCGCGCCACACTCAAGGAACTAGAAAGTCAATGGCGGCGCTACGGACGCTCAAATCGCTATTTGCATGAACTTCACGGTGTGGATTTAATGCGGGATATCACACTCAGCGAATGCTTCTATCTTTTAGGACGCTGGTTGTTGAAGGAACTACCAAAAGACAGCGTGAAAGCTTTAGCAGGAAAAGCTAGCCTTGTAGATTTAGTGAGTACTCCTATTGGATTGTACACGGCTCGCGCACGTGCGGCTGGGCAAACAGAAGCGAAGTTGCCGGAGAATGCCAAGATAATTGAGTCGTTGTAGAGATTTGAGATTTTGGATTGACACCATACTACCAAGCCAAATGGTAAAATCCCGAACAGCTTAGTACAACGAATCGACAAACAACAAATGAAGCTGCATGCTGGCTGGCGTCTTCAAGTTTTGATCTTTATAACTGCTTTTGCTATTCTGGTTTCCAGAAGACCAGATGCACTTTTCAATGCACAATTTTGGGCTGAAGATGGCAAGTGTTGGTATGCTGAAGCTTATAATCTCGGGATAATCCAATCCCTGGTTTTGCCTAAGGGTGGCTACTTCCAAACTATTTCCAGGCTGACGGCTGGTTTTGTGCAATTTTTCCCACTGCTATGGGCACCGTTGATTTTCAATTTAACTGCAATTGTTATTCAGATTCTGCCAGTTTATCTTATTGCTTCGGTGCGCTTCTCGCAGTTAATCCCAAACCTTCGGACTAGGTTGTTTTTGGGACTTCTGTATTTAGCTTTACCCAACTCTTTTGAAACTCATGCCAACATCACTAATGCACACTGGCACTTAGCAATACTAGCCTGCATGGTCGTGTTAGCAACACCCAGCCGCCTTCTAGTATGGCAAGTTTTTGACATCGCAGTCATCCTGTTGTCAGGATTAAGTGGACCATTTTCGGTTTTGCTGGCACCTATTGCTGCAATCATTTGGTGGTTACGTCGTCAAAGATGGTCATTTATTTTACTTTTAGGTTTAACTGCAGGTGCTGTCGTTCAGGGCATAGCTATTCTATTAACTGGACATTCTAGCCGCGTTCATACTTCTTTAGGGGCAACACCAGACCTCTTTACCAAAATTCTTGCGAGTCAAGTTTTCTTAGCTGCTTTGATAGGACAAAAAGGCAGTAAATTGATCAGCTCTATTTCTTTTGGGTATAGTATCATAGCAATTTTAATCGCTGTCGCAGGAACCGCCCTATTCCTTTACTGTCTTCTGAAAGCGCCTTTAGAACTTCGACTTTTCTCTATCTTTGCTGCTGGAGTTTTCGGTATGTCGCTTTTGTCTCCAGTAGTCAGCGAAACTGTACCTCAGTGGTGGCTTTTATGGCGTCCTGGAACAGGTGTTAGGTACTGGTTTATACCCATGCTTGCATTCGTGACAATATTAACTTGGCTATTGGGTGCAACAAGACCGCGTCGGCTACAGTTAACCGCTAGAATTGCTCTGGTGATTATGCTTGCTGGTATTGTAGTAGACTGGCGTTATCCTACATTTGCTGACTTAAAATTCAAGAACTATTCAAAGCAGTTTATTGAAGCACCAACAGGAACTAAGGTAACAATTCCTATTAATCCACCCGGTTGGTTTATGGAACTTATTAAGCATTAAGGACATCACTACAAGCAAGGAATCTTGCCGTGACTGACAATATTTTGCGCACACTAGTAGCACTGTATGATCCATTGCCATTGAGCGATCGCTTTTTTGTCCGCACTCGCCTGTTTTTGAGTAATTTATATCAGTTAGAGTCTTACGTACCAAAGGAGGGTAGAATTCTTGATATAGGTTGTGGTCACGGTTTACTGAGTAACTTACTAGCCATCACCAGTCCCCAGCGACAGGTACTTGGCATTGACATTGACGCGAAAAAAATTGCCGCTGCACAAAGTACTGTTAGCAACAGAAGTAACATCCAATTTAAAGTTGGTGACGCCGCTGTTTTGCCAGATACTTCTTTCCACGCTGTCACCATTGCCGATGTTATGTACCTGATTCCCCCTGACATCCAACGTGCAATTCTGACAAGTATCGCTTGTGCTTTGGAACCAAACGGTGTGCTGATTTGGAAAACCCACAGTCATCGTCCCCAGTGGAAATATACTATAACCTATGCCCAAGAATGGCTCATGACTAAGCTTGGTCCGACTAAAGGTGCTGGTATATTTTTTATGGATAGCGAAGAATCGCTCCAAGCTATTCGTAATGCTGGGTTAGATCCAACTGTCGTGCCTATGCCTTCACGCCGTCCTTACAGTGATATTCTTTTCCTTGGGTGCAAGTCGAATAAGAATTCTCCAAGCCAGTATGAATCCTGATTTGTGAGTTCTTTATGAGTCGTACATCCAAAAAAGGAGTATTTTGTAGTCGCCACGACGACATTTTTTTCTAAAATTTGATTATTTTAACCTATTAACTAACCCAAACAAGGTTGGTATTCTAGGTAGAAATAAGTATATCCCTAGTCGCATAACCATACATAGATATGGTCATGCGTTAATTAGCTGTTGATTTTTTTCCCGCTAGAATGCCCTAGTGTCAGGAATCCAACGCACAAAAAGTGTAATTTAAATGCCCGACAGCTGAGTTGGATGTATTTAATAGTGTGAGGAGTGCTTGAAAATAATGAACACAGTTTCCATAATTGTGCCCGTTTATAACGAGGCACAATGTATAGTTGCGACTTTTTCTTCAGTTCTTAAATTTGTTGTCAATAAACCTTGGTATGATTTTATTTTTGTTGACGATGGCTCAACTGATCAAACTAGAGAAATATTAGAAAGTCAAATCCAATTGTTCAATAGTAAGCAGATTTCATTACTTTCTTATAAAGCTCATCGTGGCAAAGGATATGCCGTAAAAACCGGAGCTTTATATGCAGATGGCGATTATATTTGCTTTTTAGATGGAGATTTAGCTTACTCTTTAGACTACCTTGATTTGATGGTAGCAAAACTAGCAGATTTTGATATTGTCATTGGCTGTAGAAATCTCACCCCAGAAAAAAACAACGGGTTTAATTTTCGGAGAATACTGGCTGGTCGAATATTTAATTTCATATCGAGAAGTCTTTTAAAATTAAATTTTACCGATATGCAAGCCGGAATCAAAGGATTTGACAAATATGCAGCCAAAGATCTATTTAAAACTCAAATTATCCCTGGATTTGCCTTTGATGTAGAATTGCTATACTTAGCAAAAAAGAAAAGATATACTATTGGGGAAATTGCAGTTGTCGTTTCCAAAAAACATTTATACAAAAAATCACAAGTCAAATTATTTAAGCATTCAATAGAAATGTTATTTGATTTGTTGCAAATCGTCTACCATGATTTCATACTAAAAAAATATGAATAGCATTATTTTACTCAGCTTTGATTTAGAAGAATTCGATATTCCAGAGGAATACGGTGAAAAAATTGAAGATACAGTAAAAATGGAAATTTCTTACAAAGGATTAAAAGAAATTCTTCAAGTTTTGGCAAGATTAAATATCAAAGCCACGTTTTTTGTCACAGCCAGATTTGCTATCTATTACAAACCCCTCATTCAAGAAATTTCCCAAAAACATGAAATAGCTTCTCATGGTTTCGAGCATTGCAATTTTAGATTAGAAGATTTAAAGAAGTCACGGCAAACCTTGGAAGAAATAACCAGCCAGAAAGTTCTTGGTTTCAGGATGCCGAGACTTCAAAAAGTAGATGATACAGAAATAGCAAAAGCAGGATACAAGTATAACTCGTCTATGAATCCTACTTACATCCCAGGAAGATACAATAACTTTTTCAAACCGAGAACAGCCTATTACTCAAATAACTTAGTTAATATTCCAGTTTCAGTTACACCGCTGATTAAATTTCCCTTGTTCTGGTTAAGCTTTAAGAATTTTCCCTTACCGTTAATAAAATTAGCTTCTCAACTGACTCTCAAAAACGACCATTACATAAGCCTTTATTTTCATCCGTGGGAATTTACTGATATTACCCACTTTCACCTACCTAATTATATCACTAAATACTCCGGAAAAAAAATGGTTGAGCGTCTGGAAAAATATTTAATTTGGCTGCAAACCCAAGGCGAATTTGTTTACTTTTCGGAGTTTTATGAAACCATCAGAAGATAGAAATTACAAACTGGCTGATTATTTAGCTCGTTCTAGCGATCGCTATTCTCTAACCAAGTACAAAATTTTAATGAACTGGTTACCTCAAACACCAAAAATGCGGGTATTAAATGCCGGATGTGGTTCTGGAGAAATGAACATCTTGCTATCGCAAAACTTAACTTGGCAAGTAGATGCTTTGGATATCGACATAGAAGCTATCAGGCTTTCACAAAAGTTAAAACTAGAGAATAATATAAAAAATCTCAACCTTTATCA
This sequence comes from Brasilonema sennae CENA114, assembly GCF_006968745.1. Taxonomy (NCBI): domain Bacteria; kingdom Bacillati; phylum Cyanobacteriota; class Cyanophyceae; order Nostocales; family Scytonemataceae; genus Brasilonema; species Brasilonema sennae. The sequence goes on from NZ_CP030118.1 coordinate 2,214,739, forward strand.
CACGACTATTGAAGACTACATAGCACCAGAAAAATACGATATTATCATTTCTAATGATGTTTTAGAACATATTGAAGATGACCAGGCAGTGATAAAAAAGTTTTCAGATATACTCAAACCAGATGGATTAATAGGTATTTCGGTACCAGCTTTACAATGGCTCTTTGGTTATCACGATGAAATGCTTGCTCATTATCGGCGCTATCATCGCAAAGAATTAATCAATAAATTATCTGTTTACTTCAATATAAGTAAATGCCGTTATTTCGGAGCCAGTCTTATTCCCATAGCCTTATTTTATAGTCGGTGGTTACGCAAACCTTACCCAGTAGCCGAACTAGAAAGCGAGTCAGTAAAGACAACAATCTTAGAAAATTTACTGGGATTTGAGTCTAAAGTTTCTTTCCCTCTTGGCATCTCATTAATAGCGTTAGGAACAGCAAAAAAGCTATGTCTAAAGTAACCATTCCACCCTAATGCTATTTGTGGGCTTTCAGCAGCGCCTTAACTACCAACCATCGCGGTATGCTATGGGCACTCTAAGCCTTTAACCAGTGCAAGAAACACCATCCCCTTCTGGCTTGCGAAGAGTTTTCTCTTCCCTGTTAAGCGTTTCCCCCCTCGCGAGCAAGTCTCGCCATCTTACCAGTAGCCCAGTGTGACTCAAGTTCGCTAAATTGGAGAAAAGTAGCGCAAAGGAAACGGTAAATGGCAGCACAATTGTTACTGGTAGATGATGAACCAGGATTGCGTGAAGCCGTAAAAGACTATTTGCAAGAGAGCGGTTTTAGCGTTCAAGTTGCCAGTAACGCCCGACAGGGCTGGGAGATGATGCAGCAAAATACACCAGACTTAGTAATTTCTGATATTATGATGCCTCAGGTAGATGGTTATCAGTTCCTCAAACAACTGCGGGACGATCCTCGCTTGCGATCGCTACCGGTGATATTTCTCACTGCTAAGGGTATGACGACTGATCGCATCCAAGGTTATCAAGCTGGTGTTGACGCCTATCTAGCCAAGCCGTTTGATCCAGATGAACTTGTGGCTATTGTGGAAAATTTACTGGAACGCCGTATAGCCAGAACTCCAACTCCAACAGAAGAAGGTGATACGCCAGATATTACCGAACTGGCTAATCAGATTGCCCAAATCAAAGCTTTGTTAACTCAAAGAAATGCAATAGCTCAATCTCCAGCACCTTTTAGTATTGATTTAACGCCTAGAGAACAAAGTGTTTTAAACTTAGTCGCTGAGGGGTTGATGAATAAAGAAATTGCTCGGCGTCTAGAAACGAGTGTCCGAAATGTAGAAAAGTATGTTAGCCGTTTGTTCAGTAAAACCGGTACTAATAGCCGTACAGAGTTAGTTCGTTTTGCTTTAGAACACGGTCTTGCAAAGTAACATTGACGCTCTGCGTTCTGAAAAGTCGCAGAGCCACCAGAAGATTTTGCTTCTTACATCCCCAATTTTTGAGTTGAGACTCCCACCGCTAAAAGCGGATGGGATTCTCGGGCTGGGCTTGCTTTTTTGGGTTTGCCCTCTGAAGTCTTACAGGTCATACTCGTCCGTTCGCGTAGCGTGCGCCTAAGCGCATAATACAGCTTTTTACACCATACCGCAATTATGGACGGCTCCCAGCGCGTTTATCCTTTTGGGAATACGTTTGGTGTGTGCCCCGTTGCGAGCGTGAGCGTAGCAATCTGTAGATTACTGAACGATCTTGACCTATGGCAACTTTAACGCCGAATTTTTTCCATTTAGAGCAAGCGAAATTAATTTTAACACGCTTGAGTTTAAGTACAACAGATTCTACTTAACTCATTGAGAAAAAGGAAAATCTCCTAACAACACTAATTTGTTCAGGTTTCGCTATTTTCCTCCATTTTTATTTTTTTAAAGTAAAATATTCAGATTTTTTCAAGCTCCTTCGATTCTTAGAGGAATAATGCGGATAGGGGAATTACACTGAAATCTAATTTTTACTAACCACAACCCTGTTATAAAAGCAAAGCATGAATACGACATTAAAGTAGGCACCCATTGTTTCCGTAGTGCTAAGGGTGAGGACTATTATAAGTCCCAGCGCTATGGTTTGTGGGGGGATGGTTAAGCAAGCCAAGTCATTATTAGAAGAATCTGTCAATAGGAAAAATTAATGCACAATCTGCCATTAGTAGGGTGACACAAACTTAAGTATTAACTAGCTTCAGCAGAGTTGCGTAAGCGCATCAATTGGCGTCTCATTTGCGGTGAAGCTTTGAACTCAGAAACTTCTTGAGCCTTGACATTTGCTTGCAAGGTTTCTAAAAAGTCGTCAGAACCCTCGGTTAAAGCGTCTAGCAGAACCTGCAAAAGTTGGTCGCGATCGCTCAACAGACTTTTTTCTTCTATCAACCGGAATTTCAGGTGAATTTCGCACTCATAAACACCTACATCGACACTATTTACTTGGCGTGGTAATGCTTCAAAGTTCATAGCTTTTAGACTTCCTTGTACTAAGAGGTAATTTGGGTGATCTGCTATTTTTCAAGCAAGAATTCTGTATACTTTTTTGACTTTCAAAGTGTCGGAATTAACAATCCTTGTTTGTCGGGAAACAATCTCATTGCATTTTACTCTCCTAATTTATCTTCCGGTTTGATTTTCACTCTCTGGTTTTTCAGTTTTCTGCAATAGCTATGGTTCAAGTAAACCATAACTATTATTCAGTTTTTAGGATTCCATGCAATAAAGTTTCTGTAAGAACTTGTTCAAGCTTTTTAAAGCTTTTTACATCAACTTTCTCTCCAAGTCAATAAGAGTTTAAGTTGTTACTGTAAAACTGGTGTTAACACGTAAGTGAATCCGCTGGTTATTTCCTATATAATGATAGCCAGACGTTGCTGTACCATAATTCCGTAAAATTACTAAATGTACAATTTATTCATTTAAAAATGCAGGAAACTGAAATGACCAAAGTAATTAGGGGTAAAATTTTCGTTTTGGACGACAACATAGACACAGACCAAATTATTCCAGCCGAATATCTTACCTTAGTTCCTTCCAAACCAGATGAATACGAAAAGCTTGGAAGTTATGCTTTAGCAGGTTTACCAGACCGTTACGGCAAATTTATCCCTCCAGGCGAAATCAAAACAACTTACCCCATCATTGTGGCAGGAGAAAACTTTGGCTGCGGTTCATCACGAGAACATGCCCCCATAGCTTTGGGTGCAAGCGGCGTCAAAGCAGTGATTGCCGAGTCTTATGCCCGTATCTTTTTCCGTAATTGTGCTGCAACAGGAGAACTTTATCCTTGGGAATCACAAGAAAGATTATGTGACAAATTTGAGACTGGTCATGAGGTATCAATAGATTTTGAAACCAATCAACTGATTAACCACACTCTTAATCAGATATACAATCTCAAACCTTTAGGAGAAATTGGACCAGTGATTGATGCAGGAGGTATTTTTGCTTATGCTCGTCAGACAGGCATGATTTCTTCTCGCTAAGAATTGCGTCTACAATGATTGAGAGCGCGATTAACCCTAAATAAAACCGCTTATGGATAACACGATGCTGCTTAAGTCCACAACCCGGCACATAAGGATTTTTGCCGGCGAAATAGATCAAGATGGAGAACTTGTTCCTAGCAGTCAGGTTTTAACCTTAGATGTAGACCCAGACAACGAATTCAACTGGAATGAAGATGCTCTGCAAAAGGTCTATCGCAAGTTTGATGAACTGGTAGAGGCATCTAGTGGGGAAGACCTGATAGATTACAATTTACGCCGTATTGGCTCCGACTTGGAGCATTTTCTGCGATCGCTCTTGCAAAAAGGCGAAGTCAGCTACAATCTTTCCGCACGCGTCACCAATTACAGCATGGGGCTACCCCAAGTTGCATCTGAGGAAAATACTGAAGGTAATGGCGTGTGATGTAAAAGTGGAAAATCAGTACTGAATGAGAACAAAGTTCGTAAATTGTAAGCTGCTCTGCAGTATACCGTTTTTCTCAATTGACGCTCGCCCTCGCGTCTTAGTACGGCTCACCATAAATCAGGTACTGAATTCGCTGCTTGGATGAACTTTGTCCAAGGTGATCAAAATTTTGATTTGCGACCCCTTTTGAGGTCGCAAATTAATGAAGATAAACTCTGTAGGTTTTTTCATGTGTTGCCAACGCGTAACCGCACCGGTACGTGGCTCATATCTTGCATCTCTGGGTAGAAAACCGTAGAAATTAAAAAGATGCGCAAGGAAATGACGTGATTTTTATTGAGACAGACAACTCAATAAAAAACTTTTGGTTTAATACTGAGTGACTAAATTAAATTAATTTTTATTGGTACAAGATGTCACCTATTTAAGGAATTGATAACTTATAATAAAATTTATAACAATTGCAACTCAGTAAGATTCAGAAATTTTTGAGTAGAAAACGGCAGCAGAAAGCTATCACCAGAGCTAATTGCTGACTGCAAACCGTTTAATATCACTTCACCAAATTCTATTTCCTTCTTCGTCTACTCGTGCTTGGCGAATCACATCAGAGATCTCTTCTGCATCTCTCACGTGATGGAGAGCCTTTTCTTCACCATCTGGCTCTTTAACGCCAAAAAAAGCCGGAACTTGAATTTGTTCACCCGTGATATCTGGAGAATCAACCGCAAGTTGTTGTGTTTTTTCTTCGACTGTTTCTGGTTCTTCAGAAATGACGTCACCAGGGTTGACTGCACGATGAGTTTCTTTTTCTTTGTTATCTTCCATTCGGATTTCACCAATTCTTAAATATGTGGAATTTTCATTGGCAATGGTCATGTAATCAATAACCCAAAAGAGGAGTCACTGTGAAAAGCTAATAGTAACTAGCAAGACGTCCTTTAATTTTACCTGTTGGTCTTTAAAGTCAATTGATTACCACCTACATATAAATTAGAGAAAAAGCTGAGTTATCTCCTCTTTCTGATGGAATAATTTCTTTGAACCAGGATTAAAGTGTAAAATCAAGCTACTTGACACTTTATACACATTGAGATAGACAATTAAAAAAAGCAAAGAAAAAAACTTGTGACTTCAAACACAGTTTTCTCTAAAGAAAATCCTGAAGAGGGGAGGTGATGAAGCTTTGACAAAGTTATGTCAGTAAAGGTATGAAATTTTGGTGAAGTAAGCTCTAGTCCCAACATCTGTTCTTTTAAGATACATCTGTAATCATGCTAGGACTGTATGACCAAGTGACATGACTTTACCCATCCCAGAGTGCTTTTGAGCGTGCTACAGTTATTCCCTTTCGTTTGTGAACAAGAATTTTCTCGCTCAGAATAACCTTAGTGGTCAGTTTTAGAGTTCACGACCAATTTGGGTGGGAATGCTGTATGTTGATAAACAAACAACACAAATCGCTTCTATGCCTTATCCTGTTTGGTGTGAGTCAGGCCAGTGGGTGGCATTGCTTACCGACTGAAAAATATCTATTATATTTATCGCAAATTTTTCCAAATTTTACTATTTGAACCTGAGTTCGCAAGTTAAAATCGTGATCCAATCCAAATCGTAATGAGCGGTCAACAGTGCCGCTGCCAATGCTGTTGAAAAAATGCCAATCCGCTGATCGGTGCGAAGACTATGGAAAATGATGCGGCAACGCTCTACTGCACAAATGAACTTTGTCAAGCTCCAAACCCCCTGACACACAAATTTTGCCTACGATGCTCCACACCCCTGCCTAAACGATTCCTCTGGGCTGTGACAGACGGGGAAATCTTGGCTAATGCCGGAGAATTATTAGCCGATCGCTATTTGGTTATCAGCAAGGCGCTTGTTTTGGATACCAAACCTGGTTTGTTGCCCCAAACGCCAAATGGAGAACATGCACAGGCAGTAAAACCTTACTTGCGGCTATTTCCCTACCGCTTGCATGTACCCCAAGTTTATGGAATCCTGCCGAGAAGTGGCGACACTTATGATAAAGAAATATTACTTTTAGAAAAACCTCCGCTTTCTGTGCTAGACAGTACAGAACCCTTGGAAGTCCAAATTGCTTACGAATTAACCACAGCTTGGCATAACGCAACATCAATACGCCAACTGAATTTGCTGTGGCAGATAGCTAATTTGTGGCAACCTCTGGCGAGTGAAGGCGTAGCCTCTAGCTTACTGAACCCAGAGTTAGTCAGAGTGGAAGGGTCTTTAGTACGCTTATTGGAATTGCGTCAAGACAATCAAACTTCGCCTGGTTTACCCCAACTCGGGGAATTTTGGCAGGAGTTGCAGCCACAAGCCAAAGGAGCGATCGCCGAATTTTTGAGTGAAATTTGTCGTTCTCTGATTGCGGGAGTTATACACTCTGGTGAGCAACTCGTTGCGATTATAGACAGGGGGTTGACACAATTAGGGCAAACCCAAACACCTCTTATCAAAATAGTCACCAAGACTGACACAGGACCTTGTCGCCAACGTAATGAAGATGCTTGTTACCCCCCAGCTGGCAGTATTGTCAGCAAACCACCATCACAAACAGGTTTAGCTATTGTCTGTGATGGCATTGGTGGACACGAGGGAGGCAATGTTGCATCACTTTTAGCCATTGAAACGATTCAACAACAACTGCATGAACTGACGAAATTGCCTTCTGAGCATATAGACTCATCTATTGTACTTGCTTCGTTAGAAGGGGCAACCGCAGCAGCCAATGACATCATCAGTGAGCGCAACGACGACGAACATCGGCAAGGGCGTCAACGCATGGGCACAACCCTAGTAATGGCATTGCCCATTGCTCATCAAATGTACATTGGTCACGTTGGTGATAGTCGTGCTTACTGGATTACACGCTCTGGTTGCTATCAAGTCACCCTAGATGACGATGTTGCTTCTCGTGAGGTACGGTTGGGCTATGCCACATACCGAGATGCAGTGCAACAGGGAGCATCAGGTTCTTTGGTGCAGGCATTGGGCATGAGTGCTAGTAATTCATTGCATCCGACTTCACAACGATTTATTCTCGACGAAGATAGCGTTTTTCTGTTGTGCTCTGACGGTTTGAGTGACTTTGACCGCGTAGATCAATACTGGGAAACAGAAATTTTACCCATTCTTACTGAAAATTATGACATAGCTAAAGTCACAGATAAATTAGTAGAAATAGCGAATATTCAAAATGGACACGATAATGTCACGATCGCGCTAGTACACTGCCAAGTTAAATACTCAGAACCAAAATCAACCCTTCACACTTCCCTTGCTAACCTCTCTACATTACCAATAGCTTCTAACACTGCGATCAAAACGCCACTAGTTGCATCACCTGTGGGTAGAAATCAAAAAACTCAAGTAATGCCAACAACTAAGCCCGCCAAAAGTCTAAAAGTACCGCTACAGGTGATTGTTGTTCCGCTGCTATTTGTTGTTATCGGTTTGTTGGCATATCTATGGGGTCCAAAGTTGCTCTCTATCAACTCCTCACCAAGAATAAGTCCGGATAGAATACCATCTATGCCGCTACCGCCGATCACAAGTGGTTCTCAGGACAGTTCGGCTAAAGACAATGTGAATGCACCAGGAGTGATTCTTCAAACTAACAGCGAAATAGAATTCACAACAACGAACTCGCCCCCAAAAGGCGCGATCGCCCCAAAAGGTAGTGTTTTGCTAATTCTCAAGCAACAGCAAACAGAGAAAAACGCGAGTATGTATCTGCGAGTCTGCTCTATTAACCGGCAAGCAAGCTCATCTAACTCACAACCAACTTCTGCCACAGCAAAAAAACCTTTACTCAAGACAGGAGATGAAGTGAAAATTTCATTCTCCAAATTCAAGTCATTAAATATCCCCAAAGCTCAACCAGAAGTGGCGAGACTATGTCAGCCCTCAAAAGACGCTTCCACAGATCCTGATGGAGAATCGAACAACTGAGTTTGTGCCACAGCAATGAAATCTCGCGGAGGGTCAACTCTTAAGAGTTGTTAACAAAAACTGATAACAGATAACAGATAACTGGTTAAAGTAGGTGACACCTGTTAGCCGAAGAGCAGCACTTCGTCAAAAACTCGATAAACTGGTAGAAGCCCGAAATAGTATAGATGATATAACTTTAAATCAAAAACTGAAAAGGTAGAAATTTTGCCTTTGAAAATTGTTATTTGAAATTATTTGATTCTATAGATTAACCAAGACTAACGAATCCATGCCATCCCTTAACTTGGCGATCGCCCGTCTCATCAATACCGGCAATGACAGTTTCGCCATTTGGGTGGTGAATGCTCCTTATCCTAGTGGCTATGTTCTACATGATTGTCTATGGCCTCAACATCTTACTCAAGCATGGCTTGAGTGGCAGCAAATGTTTGCTGGTCACAGTCGCTTAGATATTTCCCCAGGAGCAACACCCAAACAGACAAATCCTCTTCCTCTGGATTTTGCTGCCCCAACTTCAGCTCAACCCACCAGTTACACTGCTCGTTTGATGCAATATTTAGGAATTAGCTTGTGGGGTTGGGTATTTGACGGATCAATTCTCAATAGCTTTGAACGCAGTCGTGGCATTGCTATGGGGCAGCATACGCGTTTGCGCGTGCGACTGGAAGTTCGTGATCCGAATCTAATTGCCCTGCCTTGGGAAATTATGCAGCGCGAACCAGGTCAATCTGCCATTTCTCTGTCGCAACACATACTATTTAGTCGTACCACCAGTGAAGTCGAACCTCTACCGTATTTACGCTCAGAACAGGGGTTAAATATACTGCTGGTTTTGGGCGAGGATGAAAAGCATCTAGAACTTCATGAAGAAGCCAATATACTAGAACAAACTCTTTCCAATAGTTCTATTGTAGCAAACTATAACAGTGGTTATGCACCTTGTATGGTGAAGACACTGCTGCAACCAACTCCTATTGAGTTAATTCAACAGCTAGAAACTAAGGCATACAACGTCTTGTTTTACGCAGGTCACGGTCTGCAAGGACCAGACGGAGGTTTGTTATTTTTGCGACCGGGTATGACCCTCAATGGGATGGAATTAGCCCAAGTATTGACTCGTACAGGTGTAAAACTAGCAGTTTTCAATGCTTGTTGGGGAGCACAACCAGCAGCTGCTAATCACCAGGCTGTGCCTCACAGCAGTTTAGCAGAAGTGCTGATACGTCAAGGTTTGCCTGCAGTATTGGCGATGCGTGATGAAATAGCATCTCAAGAAAGCCAGACTTTTATTCAAGCTTTTACTGCTGGTTTGCGAAAGCGACTGCCAATTGATGAAGCCGTGACAGAAGCAAGGCAACAACTATTAATAGTTTACAGGTTCAATCAACCCGCTTGGACATTGCCGATTCTTTACCTGCATCCAGATTATGATGGAGAACTGATAAAAAATTTTGATGAGGGGATCACAGAACTCCCAGAAACTTCTATTCCGGGAATCGCTTCTTTGGTTTCCAATGCTTGTTTGCGATCGCTCTCCCCAGGAGGGAAAACTTCGTTATTGCGACCTGGGATCACCCGGATCGGGCGCACCGGAGATAATGATATTGTCATTCCAGAGCCTTCGGTTTCAAAACGCCATGCTGAGATATTATGTCGAAATAGTCTCACAGGGGCAAAAGCCGTGCGAACCTATTACTTGCAAGATTTGTCCACCTACGGTACAACCTGGGTTTGTCAATCTGATGGTTGGCAACAAATCCATCGTCAGGAAGTCCCGTTACAATCTGGCATGCAGTTAAAGTTTGGCAGTACCAGAAGTCAACCTTGGGAGTTCATCGTTGATAATTCCCCACCATAAGGGTTGGGAACACTGATTTTCTACCATTGAAATATAGCTAAATAAACCAGTACTTTTTGGTAGAACGGCATTCTTTTTGCGGAAATGACACTTTGGCAGTTGTAGCTGTGTATGTACATTAAATAATTAACAAAGGATCGAGCGACAATGGTTAAGAAAATCAACAAATCAAAAACTTCTCATTCCCTACGGTCTCAAGTTGATCTCCAGCTTTTAGAAGCACTGCTTGAACCCGAGGATGCTACATATCCTTGGAATCCCGCTGATGAACAATCAGAAAACTATTTTGCACAACTAGAACAACAGTTCCAGTTTGAGGACGTTCTTGATGAGGAACTGACTGAACGTTCCCAAGCTTTCTATAATTGCTTGGATACACTTTGGCACAATAATTTGAATTCCCGGCAGTACAAAGTTACTACAAAATCTTCTATCTTAGTGAATCTTCAAAAAAATTTACAAGCAGGCTTCGCCGCTAGTGTCCCTCAAGATTGGATCACGGAAATTGCGCACAAAGCTGCTGAAATTTTTCATTCAGGGCAATCTAAGGGTGAACAACTGGTAAGTTGTGTAAAATCTGTATTACCTAATTGGGAAACAGATGATCTTTTAGTTATGGCTCGTCCTTTCGCTTACGCAATGAGGAGCGGTGAACACAAAAATGTAAACTCAGTTGTAGATCACGTCGGCGATCGCGAGTGGACAAATCTATCTGAAGTTGAGAAAGCAAAGGTAAGTTTGGCAATTGCTTACCATGCGCTTGATGAACTCAAGAATATTGAAGAAGAAGTCTAAGATTTGTTCCCTATTTCCTGCTTTTATCCAACGGGCGAGGAAAACTTATCTTGCCAGAAGAGCGATAATTTTGTTGTTTATGTAAAAATGCAGGGTTTTTCTGATTGAGACACAAAATGTCTGACTTAATATGTTGGTAGTGAGTTCCCAATCAAGCCAATGTATATAAAAGTACAAAGTATTAGATGGGTGCAGCAACAGTAGTCGATAATAGACACAAGAGTCAACTATCAATCAATCATCCGCCATCTCCGTGATCATCTTGTTGCACTCATTACTTACGTCCAAGAAAACGGGTAGCGAAGTTTTGCGATCGCGTTGGTGAAAGCACCCTAGCTTTGAGAATAGCTGCCATTAAAAAGGCGTAAGACAAAACCCCAACAATCACCAACAGCAAACCGTTAAAAATTCCCGTTGTATTCCACAAAGCGTGTAATCCCGCTGCTGTCAGATAACCAACTGGCAAAATTTGCCAACTTTTAGAGGGTTTGAGTACAGCCAAACCGAAAAAATAGCCAAAATATCCACTGTAAGCCATATGCCCGGCAACAGAACCGAGAATTCGTGGAATCACCAGTTGCAAACCTGCCAAATTACCAGCTCCTGCTCCATACTGTGCTGAGACACTTTGAGTTATATTAGGCACATACTGTCCTAAAGTTTCCAATAGGGTAAAACCCACAGCAGAAGCTGTTCCCAGTAGAATACCATCAAGAGGTTCCGTGATACCGATGCGTTCCCTCCACGGTGACGGGACTACCTTAGCAATCATAAACGCTATCAGCAAAGGTATTGCCTTGAGTAATTCCTCCATTAAGCCAGCGCCAAAAAACATTCGCACCAGCAACTCTGTTAAAGTAATGGACTCCTGTTCTGAGGGCAAACTACCAGGCAACAGACCGCGAAACACAAAGATAAACAAATCCAAAACGGGAGTCAGTAAAATCACTGCCGTCGTCAATGCCGATGCACACAGCACCCACCAAGGCTTTGGTTTACCACACAACTGATAAATAAAGTAGTAAGCTGCTGAGGCTATATAAATTGCGACTATGACTTGGTTGGCTTGTGGTTGACCTACGGTGGCAAACATAAGTACCACGAAGATAACTGTGAGAACTCCCGGTATCAGGTAAGCTTTACGAGTTAAATCTTTGCCAGTAGAAATAATCGGAAACAGCTGAGTGAAGCTAAGCGCATCTGGTGTTTTTGAGGGAGGTCGATAATGCGCCGAGGTTGGTGTTGGATAACTATTTGCTGGAGTAAGTGGTATTGCTGCTGGTGGGGCGATCGCAGTGGCTTGTTCGTGGTTTTGTTCGTACTCAAAAACAAATTCTGGACCATCATGACCCAGAGTAATGCTATCTCCGTTCATCAATTGCTGACAACCCTGCAATCGTTGTCCATTTAAGTACGTGCCATTGGCACTAGCCAAATCACAGATTAACCAACTAGCTTGAGCATCTGCAGATGAAGTCAGAGGACGAACAGCTGCATGGCGACGAGATACCATGCGATATGACATGGCCTCTAACACAACTTGGCAGCTGGGATCACGTCCAATAACTACCTCTTGACTGGGAAGCAGCGAGTAACAAGTTTCCGATCCAAAAGAAGTTCCAATACCAGACACTTGCCGCAGAATTGCATTCTGTCTTGCATTTTTACCTGTCATTGAGTTGCAGGGTGTTTCTAAAGTATTTCTTAAAATAATTGGGCAATAGGACTTAACCCTAGCCACAACAGCAAAATTGCTAAATCCACTATAGCTTCAGTCACTGCTTATCAATGAGAAATTAAAAAAATCAAAATAAACATAGATTTTGACACAACATTGGTCATTTTTACCGTTGACAATTGACATATTTATAGTTTTTACCACTATACCTCCGAAAAAACACAGGGAACAAGCAACGCCTAGAGGATCAGCCGAACGGGAACTCTAAACGCTTGACTGTTAACACCTTAGAAGGGGCTTCGGTGCAATCTGTCGCATGTGGCGTTTTCAAGGGCAGCCAGGCGACTGACGTATGCGCAAAGTGCACGCCCAGAGATCTTAAGCGAAGCGGAACTGGAGGTTCTCCCCGGAGGATTAAGAGCGCTACGTGAACTACCCAACACCGACCCTGTCGGATACGGTGTGGGCTTCTGTACTCATAGGCGAATGCCTCAAATGAGACTTTCGTCCCATTTTTGGTCTTACTTCCCCTCCTACAGCACCAGACGGCTGAACCTTCCGCCTTTAGCATTCTGATTCCTTGTGTTCTAATATTGATAGCTGCGTTTCCATCCCGGTCATGGTGAATACCACAATGAGGGCAAGTCCAATCCCTCACGTCTAACGGCATATCACCAACTTGATAGAAACAATTAGAGCAGAGCTTAGAACAGGGAAACCATCTATCTATCTCAACCAACCTTATACCTTATAGTGCGGGACTTACGACGAAGAAGTTAAAGGCTCATACCTAAATGGCTTTAAGTGCTAGCTAAACAGCAGCCATTTCCAGATGCTCAATCCTAGTACCCAGTATTTTGAGAAATTCTGCTAACCAACGGGGATGAGCAGGCCAAGCTGGTGCTGTGACTAAATTACCATCAATGACAACCTCATTAGCTGGAACATCCACGTAAGTACCACCAGCACGCCACACCTCCGTGCTACAAGCAGGGTAAGCAGTGCAGTTTTTGCCTTGTAGGACATCAGCAGCAGCCAACAACTGCAAGCCGTGACAAATGGCAGCAATGGGCTTGTTTGCTTGGGCAAAATGGCGCGTAATTTCTAGTACCATGCGATTGAGGCGGATATATTCAGGTGCACGTCCTCCAGGAATAACCAATGCATCATAGTTTTCAGCTTTTACTTCTGCAAAAGAAGCATTAAGAGTAAAATTGTGACCGGGTTTTTCACTGTAAGTTTGGTCACCTTCAAAATCGTGGACAGCAGTCCTAACTTTTTCTCCAGCTTTTTTGTCTGGACAAACAGCATGAACGGTATGTCCCACCATCTGCAAAGCTTGGAAGGGAACCATTACCTCGTAGTCTTCGACATAGTCTCCTAGGAGCATCAAAATTTTTTTAGTAGTCATTTGATTTTTTACTGATTAATCATTAATTTATGAGTTAATATTAATTGATTTTTGCTTTTTTGAGTGCTGCTAGATTAGATTTTTTTCAAAGATATAATTCTTTTTACCTTCATGTCCAACTGAAACAGTTTAACTTTAAAAATTTTAACATATTTTAAAAAATTCTGAATTCCTCAGATGCGTTACTAATGAATAATGACTCTTCAAACTAAATGAAACTCCTTCAAAGCTTTGGGAAAATTTGGATTTTCATGTCCAGGACGGCTAAGTTTAATCAAAGCAAAACGTTGTAATGAAGTTAATTCTGCCCACTGTTGAGGAGAAAGCGTGACGCCACATTCTCTCGCTTTCTCTTGGAGGTTTGTTGGTACACTTTTAGCATCTAACCATGCGGGATGTGGTTCTATTGGTAACTCCGCAACTGGTGTGCCAATACGTTCTAAAATCAGGCTCTGGAGATATTCCTTATATGTTTTAATTTCAGGTTCTGTAGAGCAAGGTAATTCAACCAAAGCTTCACGATCAGCTTTCGTCAAATGACTCCAATCAGATAACTTTAACTTGATGCCACAAATATCAAGTTTTTGACGCACCTGCATAGGAATACAACGCAGTGAATCAACAAAATCTGCTTCAAACTCAAAAAACTCTGACATAATAATATTTAGCTCTGCTTTAATTATTTTGTTTGTTACTGAATCGAATAATTAAATAACTGATTGATAAAGCAAGAATAGCAATACCTAAACCGATAATATCAATACCTGTTACTTTCCTTAAGTCAAGAATAATAATTTTACGAGCAATAGCAATTAAGGAAGTCACAATAACTAATTCTACTTGCAAGACGTGCTTCTTTAGATAACCCGTGATATTTTCTAAGATTTCTAAAGCAATTAATATATTAAGGAATAAACCAAATATTTCAAATAATATTGTGTTAAACTTTCCGTGAGGTGTCGTAAATAGTTCTTGTACCAAAAAAATTCCTAGATCAATAATTGCTGCTACAATCACTATCACCATAAAAAGAGATAGCAACTTAGATACTACCACCTCTATATTTTCAATAGAGTGCATAAACCTATGATCTTTGAGATTTTCTGCAATTTGCTTGAATAGCTTTCGCATCTGCAGCGCTCCCCTAGAAAGTAAAAAGTCAATAGTAAAAAGAAAAAAGAAAAACCACCAAGATAAATCTATAGGATGGAAAAAGGATGGTTTGTCGATTTGTCCTTTGTGTTGAAATGGCACTTTTTTCTTTTGCATAGCTAAAGCTAAGAGACCATCAAGAAACAATAGTCAAGAATTTTAAACACTATTAACTATTGACGAATTGTTTTTATCGCTAAACATACTGTGGTGTATGTATAGCAGCTTAGCATTCTTAGGGTGACAGTTGATAACGATTCTTTCAATGCATAATACTAATATCTTGTACCTATACGTGTAAACCATGCTTTACTAAAAAAGCACAAAAAAAGATACATTGGATGATGCGGATATTTTTAGTAAATCAGGTATTTCAGGCTTAATACTTAGTGCTTAAAAAATATTAAATTGTTCAGATGCAAGATGTGAGCGTCCGACTGACCAAGCCTAAGCCCCTTTGAGAGCTGCTTCCCTACACCCTTACACCCCTGTGTTTGTTGAAAGTTACCCAATTCGATATCAACATGAATCGCCACTAGCTGTACTGCACAAGCTTTTAATTCTGGTTGGAGTGAATCGGGGCAAGATTCAGGGTGGGTGAGAGCGTTAGCTTCAGCATTATCTGCCCAAACTGCACCCCAATGCATAGGGACAAAAACTCTTCAGGGGCGATCGCCTTCGTAACTTTTGCCCCAAACCTAGCTTTCCCCCGACGCGATCGCACTCCCACCCATTGGTTATCTATAATCCCCAACCGTGCAGCATCACGGGGATGAATCTCAACAAACGGTTCGGGCGATCGCCAGTGAGTTTGACAAATTCAGCATAAACTTCAGCACAATTAGCAAAGCCTAACTCCTTGTGGTAACCCAACCTGCGACCAACTCCTGGCAAAATTTCCCAATCTGCTTTTGCTTCACTAGGCGGTCGGCAGAATGCTGCACACAGCGTGACCATGCGTTCAGAATTGGTCATCACGCCAGTTTTCTCACTCCACTGTGCAGCTCGAAAGAGGACGTGAACGTAAGCAGCGGTTTCTGTTGGATAGTAAGCGTCTTGGTAGATGGTGAAGGCTGACCAGTGAGCGAAAACATTATGGACACAGAGTTTTAGTAGATTCAGTCACGCAAACTCCGAACTAATTTCAACCAATTTTTTCAGAACTCATATTATTTTAAGGTTCTCCCTTAAGCAGAATTTTTCTAGCGTAAAAAAGGACCAAAGCTGCCTATTTCTTACAGTAGCGTTTCTACTCCTGTGAACGGTTACGCTTCCATGCTGTCTTGGTTTGTTTGAGAAGCTATGAATTCTTCAAGATTATTCTGAATGCTTTGACAAATTTTATCTAGTGGTAAATCGTTATAATCGTAACCGAAGGGATTTTCTATTTCCACTCCAATTTCCTCAATCCCAAACAAAGCAAAACTGACTATTCCTACAAATAGACCTGTCCACCAACCTAAATCTTTGACAAACTGAAAAGGCAGAATTAAGCAGTAGATGAGTACCAGTTGATTCAGATGAATGACGTAGGCTGTGGGGATTGGTGTTTTCAAAATGCGTTCGCAGCCGCCTAGATTATCCATCAAGTCATTCATTAAAGTGTGAATAGTAGCCAATTGATAATTAGTTAAAACACCTCGCTTGTATTCCTGCTGCAAGTAATCTCCTAACCAACGAGTGATTTCTAACGGCATATTTTGAATATTTTGCAAAACCTTGTATTGAGAGGGCGAAACCCAAGGTTTTAACTCCTCACTAGCTGGTTCATAACGAAGAAATCGCTTTTTTGAAATCGCAAACGCCGACAATAAACGTAATGTGTTAATTTTACGCTCTCGATCTCCAGGTTCAACTTCGTCAACTGCAACCCAAATTTGCCAAGCTAAATTGCGGATAGTGTTAACTGTACTACCCCAAAGTTTTCTTCCTTCCCAAAATCGCTCATAAGCTGTATTAGTACGAAATACTAGTAATAAAGCTAAAACAATACTGGGAATTACACTGCCTAAAATGGGTTGACAAACAGGCAATTTATTGAAGTAAAGAAAGGAAATTATAATGCCAAATGCAGCACAGAAAAGACAACGTTGTAAAATCCCTGGAATAACAGAACCTTGATATCTAAATATTTCTCTAAGCCATAATTTTCTGGCAGTAGTTTTTGATATTTTTCCCATCAACGGATCTATCCTCAAGCTGCTATTTAGCGATAACCATGTCTCAATCGCTATTATCCCACACCTAATACTTAATATCCCAAATAACAGAACCTCTGAAACTCAGGACTAATTTAAACCAATTCTTGTCATAGCTCATAACGAACGCACCCACACACAAAATATTTACGACTTACGCATGAAAACTTAGGGGCGAGGGGTGCTTATACCGTTTCACTTTAAAGTTAGAACATAGCGGGTAAGTGGGGGAGTAGGGGGAGTCAAATGTATCAGGATTTTTGTGAAAGGGTATTAAGCCTGATGACGAAATGGACACTTAGTAGCAGCAGATTCTGTTTGCCAGGGGTCACGTTGATAGAAATAATTTGGTTTGAGAAGACGATTTTCAAACTCTACGGTATACACCGGAGTCGTGGAAGCTGATATTGGTGGAATCAGCCAAATGCGATCGCCATAAACATGACGACCACACTATTGTTCATGATCTACAAACAGCATAAAGGAAGCGGTTAAGGCGTGGTGATCGAGTATCCTGACACCATATTTTTTGTATGAGTGCAGGACAGCAATCATTAACAATATCGTCATCCCAAACTTTGAACCGCCAGAAGACTACCTATTAACGCAAGTTGCTAGTTAGTACTCCTTAATCGTATCATGTGATACTGAATTATACTTTTTGCGTATTGGTAGGCACCAAAATTTAAGACTTTGTACTTAAAAAGAGGCGCTTTTTTATAACTAGCAACTTGGGTTATTAAAAACCGCCAAGACGAGCCAGCGCCGGGGTGAGGCAGCGCTCTTGGTAGGCTTTCCCGACAGCTAGGCGACTGGCGTCGCCAAGAAAGGCAAGGTTCAGGATCGGTAATTTTGGCCCAGGAAGGGAGTAGTTTCAATTTCTTTTCGCCAAAAAACAGCGTTTGTGGAAATGTATACTTAGTAAGCTTTTTGCGCGAAGTGGCACGAACTATGCACCGATCTCGGCTCGAACTCTAGTGGTCTTATCGGTAACAACTGATTTAGCAGCCACAGGCACGAGCTGTACGGCACAGGCTTTTAATTCTGGTTGCAGTGAGTCGGGACAAGATTCTGGATGAGTCAGGGCGTTGGCTTCAGCACTGTCTGCCCAAAGCGCACCCCAATGCATGGGGACAAACACTGTACCTGGGGCGATCGCCTTTGTGACTTTTGCTGGGAACTTAGCTTTTCCCCGACGCGATCACACTTCCACCCACTGAAATCCCCAACTTTGCAGCATCACGGGGATGAATCTCAACAAACGGTTCGGGATGCATTTGGCGAATCTTTTCAATCCGACCAGTGCGGGTTTGGGTGTGCCATAAACCATAAACTCGCCCAGTTGTCAAGACAAAAGGATAATTCGGATCTGGTGGTTCTGCCAGTCCCCAAGCTAAATCTGTCCCCTTTTTTTGCACCCACTTGACAAATGTGCAATTTTCTTAACTTGTCACGGGTGAATCATTAGTAGATTTTTTCTTTTCCAATTCGTTCTATCGATTTCGTTCTATCGATTGCTAAATATATTCGCTGATTTCCGAAAAAAGTTTGAGCTAACCATTTTTCAATTATGGGAAACCACAATTCTTCTATATTCAATATTGCTAATGATAGGAACCTTTGTAATTTCTTCCGTCTTGACTAGCATTGAATGAATAATGGTAACGACTCTGATATTTTCTCTAGTTTCACAGCTTTGATGTTTTGTACTACTTTAATCACCAGCGTCAGAAATATTAATTCGGACTGTGAAAGTAAACTTTGTAGATGCTTCTGGTATAATTTAGGTAACGGTTTCAATAGATATATCTTATTGACAATATTGGTCGATCTTTTTTACCATAATTCGCTCAACTTAATACAGTACACAGGCTTTGGGTTGCTTGTCTCCCCTTCAGCGTGTACACATAAGTCGAAAGCAATTGGACAATGTGCCGAAATCAGATAATCAGCGTGGGTTTTTCCATCCCTGTGAGTATACTAAGTTGGGCAATTTCATTAGCAATAGCAAGCAGGCTAGCAAGTGCTTGCTGTGGCTGCTGATTCTGTTTAGCAACCTTGGGTTCGTAAGTTTCTAAAAAAATCCTTATGGTTGCCGCATATGTCGCTGTACCAGAAAGGCGAAACACAATTCTAGATTCATCATCGAAAATAATTCGGATACCTTTATGCGTACTGACGCTACCATCTACTGGATCAGTATAGCTGAAATCATCACAGTATATTACTTCATGGGGACCGAATCGTTTTCCTTTTAAACTTGCCATTGAAGTTTGCAACTTGTTCATGAGTGTTGCGGCTCGTTCCGGATCTACTCCTTCATAGTCATACCGTAAGTGATAATTCCGACCATACAGTTGCCAGTATTCTTGAACAATTTGCTCAACGGATTGTTGCCGCACTGCTAAAATATTTAGCCAAAACAGCACTGCCCAGATCCCGTCTTTTTCTCGGATGTGGTTAGAGCCAGTACTGAAGCTCTCTTCGCCGCAGAGTGTGACTAGACCTGCGTCAAGGAGATTGCTAAAGAATTTCCAACCTGTGGGGGTTTCATAACAATCAATTCCCAACTTTGCTGCTACTTTATCTACAGCAGTGCTAGTAGCTACTGATCGTGCTATTCCTGCTAATCCTGACTTATAACCGTAAACCAGCTTTGCATTAGCTGCTAATACCGCTAAACTATCGCTGGGGCTGACAAAAAAATTGCGACCTAGGATCATGTTGCGATCTCCATCCCCATCAGAAGCCGCCCCAAAATCAGGAGCGTCTTTGCCGTAAAGAATCTCCACCAAGTCACGTGCGTAGACGAGATTCGGATCGGGATGCCCACCACCAAAATCCTCCAAAGGCGTACCATTACGCACTGTTCCCATAGATGCTCCTAAACGGTGCTCAAAAATGGAATGGGCATAAGGACCTGTAACAGCGTGTAGGGCATCAAAACACATCCGAAACCCAGATTTAGTTAGAAGTTGATGAATACAATCAAAATCAAACAAAGTTTCCATTAATTTTTCGTAATCATATACGGGATCAATGACTTCAACTACCGTATTTCCCAAACGAGACTCTCCCAAAGTGTCTAAATCGATATCTGGTGCATCTAGGATCTTGTAGTAGTTAATTGTTTTGCTGTAGGCGTAGATTGCTTGTGTTACTTTTTCGGGTGCTGGTCCACCATTGCTGACGTTGTATTTCACTCCGAAATCACCAAGGAACCCGCCTGGATTATGACTGGCAGACAAAATAATGCCAGCCAAGGCGTTATACTTGCGAATGATGCAGGAGGTTGCAGGAGTAGACAAGATACCGCGATGACCGACTTTAATTCGCCCAAATTTATTGGCCGCAGCCATTTTCAGGACGATTTGTGTGGCTTGACGATTGTAATAGCGACCATCGCCACCCAGTACTAGGGTCTGCCCCTGGCAATCTTTGATACTCTCGAAGATTGATTGAATAAAATTCTCTAAGTAATTGGGTTGCTGAAATACAGCAGTAGATTTGCGTAATCCAGAAGTACCAGGTTTTTGATCGGCAAAAGGGCTTGTGGAAACGGTACGAATATTCATGTAAAAAAAATAATTAGTTTGGAATTGACATTTGATGCTGAAAATAAAACAAGTAAGCTTACCTATCAGTGGTTCTAAAGATAAAGAGCCACTCAAATGAGTTCGTTGATCATTCTCAACTAATAGACGCTTGAATGTCGTCTAAAGGTTGACTACTAATGACGTGATCGCGGTCCTCATTACTACAGTTGGCAAGTTTTTGAGAAATTACAGAATAAAAACGCCAAACTAAAATTACTGCGGAGATTGCGGGACCTAGAATTAAACCCCACCATAGACCGATACCTCCCCAAACCAAATTGAGTCCCATAAAATAGCCTCCACCCAAGCCAATACCCCAAAAAGTCAAAAGGTTTATCAACATAGGTATCCTAGTATCCTGTAACCCTAGCAACGCCCCAACAGCGATCATTTGAATACCATAAGCAATTTGGTAGAGCGCTGCCAATTTGAGAAAAGATATTGCAATCTTAATGGCTTCAGTATTGTCTACGTTATTGATGTCCAAATAAATTGCCACAAGGTGGTCAGGAAAAAGCCAACAAATTAGTGCAACAACGAACGAAAACACCGCACCAAAAGTAATACCGATAGATGCCGCTCTTTTTACACCAAACAAATCTTTCTCACCCAGCCTTTGTCCTACTCTCGCTGTAGTAGCACTGGTAATGGCTGCTGGAATCGCCATAAAGATTTCTACTGTC
This sequence comes from Brasilonema sennae CENA114, assembly GCF_006968745.1. Lineage (NCBI taxonomy): Bacteria > Bacillati > Cyanobacteriota > Cyanophyceae > Nostocales > Scytonemataceae > Brasilonema > Brasilonema sennae. The sequence continues at coordinate 2,236,015 of NZ_CP030118.1, forward strand.
TGGATCGCAATTTGATGAGCCGTTAACACTTCCGTTCCAAGATACCCCATGAGCCAAACTGTAACATTTAATAGTGCTATTTCCGCTCCAAAGTGAATCCCCATAGACCATCCAGTTTGGAAGATTGTTACGAAAATAGACTTGTCAAATTGATACAAATGATCAAAAAACTTGTAATCCTTAAAATTCGGGTGGAAAGAAAACAAAGCAAATGCTATCGAGAAGTTTACCCAAAAAACGATGCTACTTGCCCAGCCAATCCCAGCTAAACCAAGGTGAGGAAAACCGAATTTACCAAACATCATTACATAGTTAAGTGGTATATTTAAAAACATCCCAAATATTGTTATAGCTGCGATAAATCGGGGGTGATTGACAGCAGAAGCAACGTCTTTTAGTATGAGAACACCAATGGCAGCAGGAAAACCCCAAACCAGCGCTCGTGAATAGGTTTGTGCTAGCAGAACATTGCTGCGTTCTTGACCCGATAAGAGCAACAGCGAGTCGCAATGCCAAATTAAGAGCATCACAGGTATAGATATTGCACCTGCTAGCCATAGTCCATGACAAGTGACGCGATCTATTTGGTCTGTCTTGCTCGCACCAAAAGCCTTAGCTGCCATTGCTCCTACTCCAGAGCAAATTCCATACACAACATATACTGAGGTAGAAAAAGCAATTGCGCCTAGAGCACCACCTGCCAAACTTTGAGCACCAAGTAAGCCCATCATTACTACATCAATGGCATTGATGGCAGTATCAGATATTTGAGTAATTACTAAGGGAACTATCAGTCGTAGACTTTTTAGAGCTTCTGATAAAAGCTCTGACTTAAATTGAGTTGAAGCTATCTGCATTTCAGTAACAGAAGTATTTTCCTTCAAAAAAAGTTTAAAAAAGTTTGGAATTTGGTAAAGTACTACATCTAGAGCATCGGTTAAATAATCGCAACTCTCATTTAGGGCAACTGTTGGAATTGAGATAAAAATTTTATTGTAAACTATTTTAATTTTAATTATTTATTGTAAACTATTTTAATTTTAATTAAGTTTGTAACAATTCAGTAGAAGAGTTACTAAGTAGTGTTATTATTAGTCACGAGCAAGATAGTTGCAAATAAGCTAGCTGAATTTTATTTCTGTAGCGATAGTTCACCTGCCGTAACCCTCCGCCCATTCAACACCTATGGACCTCGTCAATCTGCCCGTGCTACCATTCCAACGGTGTTGACTCAGGCGATCGCCAAAGTTGAAAAAATTACTCTCGGAAATCTAGAACCAAAGTGTGATCTGACCTTTGTTTCATATGCTGTGTAGGTGTTATTGCTAGCATCTGAGACATTAAAGAGGGTTAATGTGGTACTCTACACCAGTTAAACTTGTCTAAATAAGACCTGTTGATAAAATTGAATGAGTTCTTCTGCCCGTAGTCTGGAATGCCAGCAACGCTCATAAGCAGCACGAGCCAGTCTCCCACTGCTACACGCCTGTGTTGGATTTCCCATCCGCCGCTCAATAGCTTCTGCTAGTGCTCTTGAATCTCCTACAGGCACTAAATCAGCCCAGTCTTCACCATCAACCAGTTCTGGGATACCTCCCACATTTGTAGCAATGAAAGGTCGTCCCGAAGCAATAATTTCAATTAAAGACAGAGGCAACCCTTCGACTAAAGAAGGAAGAACAAAAAGTGCACAGCTTTTTATAGCTACATATATGTCCTCGACATATCCGTGCAGCACAACCGCATCATTTAAATCGAAAGCCCGAATTAGAGATTCAACTCGATAACGCTCTTGTCCCTCACCAAATATGTGCAGCGTTATTTTCCTAGCTTTTCTATCAATCATAGTCATAGCAGCTAGAAGAAATTCTAGCCCCTTCTCTTCAGACAGTCGGCTGACGCAACCAATATTATTGAGGGCAGTATCCGTTATTTCCATCAAAGGTGGATCCCACATATTATCTATAGGAGGCAAGGACGGTGGTATGACTTGTAAAAGTTGCTCTGTTTTCCTATAGCGCTGAATGTTCGCCGCAGCTTGATGGGACATAGCGATTACTCCATCGGCTGCTTTAAAAGCATAGTGCTCGCGATCGCCAATCCACCAAACGGAAGGGGAAGCGTTAGTCGTTTCTGTGACTACCACAGGAATTGTTCGAACCGTTTCCGTTGCTATCCACTCACAAGCTAAGGATTCGAGGGGAATAAAGTGGACCAGAGTGGGTTGCTGTTGTCGCAGCAGCTGTGTTAGAGCAGCAACTTTATCTGTTATATTATTATAGACCGCTAAAGAAACTAGCTTCACTCCTTGTTGATCTAATTGACGCTCAAATTTGGGATGAATCGTCCCTTCGGCAACGATGACCTGTACCTGATGTCCCAGGAGTGCTAGAGACAAAGCAGTCGCTACTGTTAGGACTTCAGAACCTCCCATATGTGTTAACCACTGAGTTGCGATCGCGACTTTCATTCTCCTAACCTTTTTTTGCGCCACACACGTTCCACTGCCAAACCCGGTACGATGCGTCGGGCATGCAGTTTTACCAACTCGATGTCATCTTGGCTAACCTGGGAAGCATAAATTTCCAAATTTTTCAGTTTTTCCTCGAACTGTTCGCTGATATCGATAATTTCTGCTTCTGCCGAGCCAATGACTTGCTGTACCCAGGTTTCAATACTGTCTAGCTCCTCAAAGCCCGCATAGGGAATATCTTCATAAAAAATCACTTCCAGTTCGGGTTTTGCCTTCCATCCAAGAACCGCCTTCAGTAGCAATACATGATCGATATGATTGCAGATCGCCAAAGGTACCCAGAGGTGCGTCATTTCTGTTTGCTCATTTAAGAATGACTGGATTGTCTCGATACTCTCCACTGCACCTGGGTCTTGGCGGTAATCTGTCACTGTGAAAATGGAGTCCAAATCTGGGTATCCCCGCAGAGTAACATCCCCTAACCCCAACCCCTTGTGCTTGAGGCCAACTTTGGCGGCGTAGGCAAGATCCTCAGTATTCCGAATGGCACTGGCTTCCTCTACCGAAGCTTCTGGTCGAGCGTAGGGGACATATAAACCGCGCTGAAACACGGTGATTAAAGTAGCTGTAGTTTGACTGATATATCCCTTTAGCAAGGCACCGCCAAGGGAATAGGCAATATCATCGGCATGGGCGGAAAGGAGTAAATTCATTGTTTCACTGAATCCTTTTAACCATCGTTACACCCGATAAAATTCCACAGACATTCCCTCTTCGTAGCTAGCCTCGTTCAATGGGTTAAGACGTTGGTGTGCTAATCCTAACTTCAAACCCACATCCTCCGCAGCAGCAGCGAGTTGTTCTAAACGATGCAATCGCTGGCGTAGAGTGCGGTAGATTGTTTTCTCAACAGTGCCATCAGGCAAGATCCATTCAAAAATCTGAGTGCTAGTCAGGATGCGCTTATTTTCGTCATAGCTTTCTACAGAGCGCATAGCAGCTGATCTCTTTCCAAATGGCGTTGGCACTTGGTGAACAATACCGAAGAAATGCATGGGTTTGGGAAAAGGTTGGGTGGCTGTTGCTATGCGTTGTTGACTCCTTCCTCGTAAGTCCGTCAGGAAACGACCGCCCGGTTTAAGACTATAGCAAATATTTTTGAGAGTGGAAAGCAAACTTGAATCATCCAAAAAATGCGTAAGAAAATCGTCTACTGCTATAGCAACATCAAGGCTGCCATCATAAAATTGCGACTGAATATTTAGATGATGCAGATGGATGCGGCACTGGAGTTCACTGTCAAGGTGAGCAAGCTTCTCCTGAAAAAAAGAGACCATATCACTGGAACTATCTATGGCATATACTTCGTGGCCCTGAGCTGCTAGCGGAATAGCTAACCGACCTGTTCCACAACCAACATCAAGTACCCGGATTTCTCCTTGTTTAAGAATTGAACAGTAATACTTTACGGTTTCACCGCTATCAGCATCGCCGGAAGCAGAATCGAGCAGCGCTGGCTCATAAAAGAGCTGCTCCCAGGGGCAACACAGTTCTTCACTGACCATTGTATTTTTCTTTGCTCGTTCTTCAAAGTTGCACGCGATAGGCTGACCAACCCGGTTCTACCCAGTCTTCCAAATCCATGTAGCGTTGGTCATAACACCAATTGCAATCGCCACAAATTGAGATCTGCTGCTTTTGGTGGAAGCGCTCCAAGTGTTCCTGTCGCAGTCTCACCATTTGTTCTCCATTCCAGAAGGTATCGAAATCAACCTCGCCCCAGCGAGCAAAAGTAAATTCCTCTACACCATTGAGGTGGTCGCAAAATCCCATCCGACCCCTGGCATTGACATAAAGATATTGCCAAGGATGGATGCACAGCTTTCGCGTCGCCATTACGTGTACATCCCCCTCAATCATTGATGCCGAAAGTTCGATACGTGCCCCTGTTTCCCTAGCGAGTTCGCGCAGTGTTTCCATTTCCTCTCGCACCTCCAGGGTGAAATTCTTGAGGTGAACAGGGTCTTGATCAGAGGTTTTGATGGGTTCTAACTTGAAACGGTCAATACCCAAATCGAGTCCTATGCGAACGATATTTTTAATATCGAAAATATTTGAACCACTGGCAGTAATACAAAAGTATACTTGTTGTTTAGGGTCATATCCTGCCGCTTCAGCTGCTTGCACTAACTGCTGCACGTTTGCAAGAGTTTTCTCTAACTTGCCACCAACGCGTAGCTGTTCATACAACTCTTTGTCTGCTGCATCAATAGATACACCGACTACGACGCCATTTTCACCAAGTCGTTGCCAAACAGATGGCTTATTTACGGTGGCATTAGTAATCAGCTTTTTCTTTAGAGGAAATTTGAGGGAATAGTCGAGATAGTCATCAAAGGTAGGCAACATTGTACTTTCGCCCCACCCTCGGAGATCTACGAATACTGCATGAGGAAATAAGGTGTCTGCAATTTCCTTGAAGGTTTCTAGTGGTAGCACATCGCCTGCTACGGCAGATTGGCGGCACATAGGACATAAAAGATTGCAGCGATCAGTCAACTCTATGTAAAGAGCTTTGGGATACTCGCTACAGTAGGGGGAATAGAAGGTTTGTTGCTCCGGCTTGGGTTTGATAGTATGGACACTTGGCATGTACATTTCCTTTAGAGGTAGCTATGAAAACTATAGTACGTCTTGTCTACTTATCCCCGATATTTTGGGAATTATTAAAAAGTTACTCCTAAATAGTTTTAATGGAGGTCATCTTTTAGCTTCGTAAGACTGCTAAATTCATAAATATGGGAGCAAACCTGTTCAACTTGGTCTGTGGTCATAGTTGGAAACAGTGGTAGTGTTATAACACTTTGGGCAAACAAGCGGCTTTGTTCTAAGTCATGACTTGTCAAATGTCTAAACGCTGTAAAGTCTGCTAAGCAGGGGTAGTGAAAGCTTGTTTGAATGCCTGCTTGCTTTAAAGCTTTGACTACATGAGTGCGAGTTTCCCTATCTGGTGCTACAAGTGCCATTAAGTGATGAGCGGAGTCACCAAGATAGTCCCAAAAGGGAACAGTCCAACCTGATAGCGGGGTCAGATGCTTTTGATAAGCTAATACAATTTGCTGGCGTCGGGAGTTATTGCGCTTCAGTTTTCTAAGCTGAACTCTACCCAATGCAGCTCGCAACTCATCAAGTCGATAGTTATACCCGTGTAGGATTACATCATAAGAGCTTGCATGACCTTTGTGACGCTCCCAAGAGAGAGTCGTCATTCCATGGGAGCGAAGCAGACGCAGACGTTCAGCTAAATTATCCCGATTGGTAGTGACTAAACCGCCTTCTCCAGTTGCTAAGTTTTTATTGCTAAAGAATGAAAAGCAGGCAATATCACCCAGCGTGCCTACCATGTTCCCATGGGGCTCTCTTGCTTGGGAGTCAAGGTAACGTGCTCCTACAGCATGACAGGCATCTTCAATCAATACCAAACCATATTGCTGACAAATTGTTTGAATTTCTGCCATGCGACAAGGGTAACCACCATAGTGCATAACTACAACAGCTTTTGTACGAGGCGAGATGCAACGTTCAATATCTGCTGGATCTATTGTAGGTTCATTCAGACCAATAATATCGGCAAACACTGGTTTCACGCCTATTGCTACAGCCATGTTGGCTGCTGCTACAAAATTAATTGCGGGTTGAATAATCTCATCCCCAGGCTCTAACCCCAGTGCCAGATAGGACAAGTGCAAAGCTGCTGTTCCATTAGCTACAGCGATCGCATGCTTTACTCCCAAAAATTCTGCAAACTCCTGTTCAAAAGCCTGAACTTCTGGCCCCATAGAAAGCCACTTACTTTGCAGCACTCTTTGAACAGCCATGGTTTCTTCAGAACCATAATCCAAATCGCTAAGAGGAATGTGCCAATTAGACAAGGTCAAACTCCTCCCTTTTTTCGGAAAAGATTTCCTGGGCTTTGGCGTAGTCATCCGGTCTACCAATATCTAACCAGAGGCAATCGGTCGGATACGCACAAATTCGCTCCCCTTTTGCCAAAAGTCGCAATACCAGATCGGGCAGATCAAGATATTTGCCGTACTCAATGTGTTTAAGTACGCTCGGTTCATAGACATAGATCCCCATGCTGACTTGATACTTTGTTTCTGGCTTCTCCAAGTAATCAACGACTTGATAGGTATCGTCCAATTTTAGAACACCTAGGTCTATTTTGACTGTGCGAGTATGGGTTGCGATTGTGAGCAATGCTTTCTGTTCTCGGTGGAACTGCACCAGATCATGAAAATTTAGATTAGTTAACAAATCTCCATTCATTACCAAAAATGTATCATCAAGATTGGGAACAAATGATAGTGAACCCGCTGTTCCCGTTGGTTCTTCTTCTTCGATAAAATGGAGTGTAATGTGTTCAACTAGCTTCTGCCGATGGTCAAAGTATGCTTTAACCAACTCAGCTAGATGCCCTAAGGCAAGAGTAATATCAGTAATACCATAGTGGATAAGGCGACGGATTAAGACTTCCAGTACAGGTGTATCGCCTAAGGGTACAAGAGGCTTAGGAAAGTTGACGGTAAAAGGTCTCAGTCTGGTTCCCTTACCCCCAGCCAAAATGACAGTTCTTAACCCGGCTGCACTGCTATTACATTTATTCATTAGAGATTCTGTACTCATGCGACATAATCTCTATAATGATATTGCTTAGAGTAGCTCCACACATAATCAGCTACTCGAGACAATTCCTTATCTAGAGAGATTGTCAGTCTCCACCCCAATATCCGTGGTGCCTTAGATGCATCACACAAGAGTAGTTCAACTTGACTATCTTGGGGTCGTTGTCGTTCAATCACACTCACTACAATTTTTGCCCAACTTAGTATACTCAGGGGGATGGAAAAACCTACGCTTATTACCTGATTTCGGCACATTGTTAAATTGGCTAAGGTATTGCAATAATACAGCTAACAGAGGCAACGTCAGGTGTGGCAGGTTAATACGAGGAGCGTACCTGATCTCAATCCCAAAACTTTTCGGTCTACTGACGACTTTATGAAAGAATAAATACGTTGAAGTCACTATCAATGCCGATTGCCGTTTGTAGATGTGAAGCCACAATAGTACAAATTCTGGAGAATCTATGTTTTACAAGAATAAAAAGGTTTTAGTAACTGGAGGAGCAGGGTTAATTGGCACTCATTTGATCGAGGAATTGTTAAATCGCGGGGCAGTGGTGCGAGCAACACTTCATAAAAAGCCATCCCTCGTTCAGGACGAGCGTATCGAATATGTCCAGTGTGACTTGACCCAACGGGATGACTGTTATGAAGTGGTGAAAGGCATGAACTATGTTTTTCTCTGTGCTGCCAATACTTCAGGTGCTGCCGTTATGGCTAGAAACCCAGTGGCTCACGTCACAATTAATCTCCTACTCAATTCCCAGATGTTTGAAGCTGCCTGTCTGTCAAAGGTCAATCGTCTACTGTTTATCAGTAGCACCACTATCTATCCCCCAGCAGATTACCCGGTTAAAGAAACTGAAGCCTTTGTGGGTGACCCATACCCCAGCTACATGGGGGTGGGCTGGATGAAGCGTTACATTGAAAAATTGGCGCAGTTTTACTACCAACGCTATGGCTTCAAAGTCGCTGTCGTGCGTCCCACAAATGTCTACGGACCTTACGACAAATTTGACTTTGAAACTTCCCAGGTATTGCCTGCACTAATTCGTAGATCTCTGGAGAAGCAGAATCCGTTTGAGGTCTGGGGAGATGGTTCGACAGTGCGAGATTTTGTCTACGCAACCGATCTTGTGACAGGAATCCTAGCAGCAATGGAACACTGTGCTAACTGTGATCCCATCAACATCGGCTCCGGTCAACCCGTGACTATTAAGGAAGCGGTAGAATTGATTCTCAAACTAACTGGGCATACCGTTCCTCCGACCTACGATCCATCCAAGCCAACGACTATTCCCATTCGCCTAGTTGATTTGACCAAAGCTCAGAAGCTACTGAATTACCAGCCCAAAGTAGATTTTGAGACTGGACTGAAGCAGACAATTAACTGGTATCGCCAGGTTACCGGACTTTGACACTGCCCAGAGTCGAGGAGCAAATAGACTGGAATAGTGGCACAATTTACGTAAAGCAAGTTAAAAAAGGTACTCCGTCTATTTATCGTCTTTACTCTGAGGAAATTCGCGCTCTCCGCAAGCTGCAAAGAGATTATCCTGCTAGTCCCTATGTTTTCCAGTCTTCTCGACACGGATCATTAGCACAAGAACTATCGCTGGAATTGTTGAACGGGCTGGTGAGAAGGCTTGTCTACCTTTTCCTGTTCATGCCCATATGCTACGGCATGGAACAACTTATATTCCAAAGACCTCTTGACAAAAATGCAATTACCTTAACCTCTCACGGATGAATACTGTTTTTTGGAAAATGTTTAAAGGATGATTGCAAGGGATCAATTATCAACTTACCGCACTGTTGTTACATTTATTCATAAAAGGATTGTATACTCATACGACATAATCTCTATGGCGATATTGCTCAGAGTAGCTTCGCACATAATCAGCTACTCGAGACAATCCCTCATCTAGTGAGATTATTGGTTTCCACCCCAACATGCGTTGTGCCTTAGACGCATCACACAAGAGTAGTTGAACTTCGCTATGTTGGGGTCGTTGTCGTTCAGTCACGCTCACAATTTCCGCCTTGCTACCAACCACACTCAAACATCGTTGAGCAATCTCCGCTACACTCACTGCTGTACCTTGCCCAAAGTGAATGGTTTCTCCTTCAATCCCTGGTGTTTGAGCTGCTAACAAGAACGCCTGCACAGTATCTGAAACAAAGGTCAGGTCACGCTTTGGTTCTAGATTTCCGAGAGTGATTTTTTCAACTTTGGCGATAGCCTGAGTCAACACCGTTGGAATGATAGCACGGGCAGATTGACGAGGCCCATAGGTGTTGAATGGGCGGAAGGTTACGACAGGTAGATCATAGCTACAGAAATAAGATTCAGCTAGCTTATCTGCGGCTATTTTGCTTGCAGCGTATGGAGATTGCGCTTGTAATGGATGAGCTTCATTTATGGGAGTGTAACGAGCTGTACCATAAACCTCACTTGTAGAAGTTACAATTAGCCGACGTACACTTGCTTGACGACAGGCCTGCAGAACATTTAGAGTTCCACACACATTCGTAGCCACATAGGAAGCTGGGGCTTGGTAGGAATAGGGAATACCAATTAAGGCAGCAAGGTGGAATACAACCTCGCACCCTGCAACCAGACTGGTGACCAAATAAGTATCTGTGATGTCCCCCAGACACACCTCTAGTTTGCTTTGCAATTCAGGTCGTAACTCTCGGAGATGCCCCCAGTTATTTTGGCTATTGTAATGTACTAAAGCCCGAACTTTGTATCCCTGGCTTAACAAGGCTTCAGTGAGATGGCTGCCAATAAAACCACCTGCACCTGTAACCAACACTGTCATTATAACTCTCCTGGTTTAAGATTTGTGATTAGGGTTAAAGGTGTAGGATAACTCCAAAAAGCGAAAGAAATTTGAATGCTTGTTGACACAACTAGAAAAGCTGGTTACGCAAGAAGGGTAATAGCCTATATACAAATGCTATGTTGTTTCAGAATTATCTGAACTGCATCCAATATATCCGAGGCGAGAAACGAGATTTGGTTGTCATCTTGCCATTCAAGAGAATACAGCCCTGTTTTCAGGAGACAACTACCTTTGCAACCAGCGTTTACACCAGCCAGCACATCACTGATGGAGTCGCCAATCATCCAGCTATCTGCTACAGAGAGTCCTAATTCCTGGGCTGCTAAGAGCAGCATACCAGGACCCGGCTTTCTATCAAAATACTCAACTTTGCGTAAGTCTGAAGTACGAGGAACGTGAGTGGAAAAGTAAATACCCTCCACACTTGCTCCCTGCATAGAAAGGAGCTGCTCCATCTTATCGTGAATAGCTTTTAGTCCCTCGAAAGTCAGCATTCCCCGTCCAACTACTGACTGATTGGTTACCACTACGCAGGCAAACCCTGCGCTTTGCAAGAGACAGAGAGCCTCGGCTGCTCCTTGCTCAAGTACTACCTGCTCTGGGGAGCAAAGATGATGCACATGTTTGATGAGAGTGCCATCACGGTCTAAAAAGACTGCTGGTCTAACATGGGAGTTTCTCTGCATGACAGTTTCAGCCTACTAAAGATTTTTTAAGCATTCCGCTAATAGTTTGGCTGAGCATATGACCCACAGCTAGTTGAGTATCCTCGATAATACCATAGTTATCAGAGGGAATAGTAATGTTGAAGTCGGCCATCTGGGCAACCTTCCCCCCATCGAAGCCAGTAATTGATACAGTACACATATCCAACTTTTGAGCTGTCTTGCAGGCGGCAAGAATGTTCGGGGAATTACCTGAAGCTGTGAGCATGATGAGTAAATCGCCAGGTCTGCCATTTTCTTGAACCTGGTAGCTGAAGATTTCAGTAAAATCAAAATCGTTTCCCAGAGCAGTAAGCATCGCAGGAGACTCAGCTAAGTTAAGCACTTGGAACCGAAGTTGGTGATAGCGGAAAGTGCTCAAGAAATCGCAACGATAATGAGCTGCGTTGTTGGCGCTGCCACCATTACCCACTAGCAACACTTGGGCTTGTCGGTTTACAGTATTAAAGATGATGTGAGCTATCTTTTCTATCGCTACAAAATCAAGAAGGGAGAGCACATCTCGCAACACCTTTATATAGTGTTGGGGTTCAGTAATCATACGCCGAGATTGATGATTTTCTGGTTCGAGAGCCATAGGATTTTGTAAATTATTCATAGTAAGCCTGAACCCACGCGAAAATTTGATAGGTCGAAAAATTTCGTAACATCTTGCCGGAACACATCCAATCGATCTGGCGTTCCAATGTCATAAAAGCGCTGCTCGCTCACGAAAGCTCGTATCATTCCTGAAGCTACCAAACGGGGGAAAATGTCCTCCTCTAAACTGGAAGGAAGATGCTGGGGAAAAGCGGCTACATGATGGCGGTGCAACAGCAGTACACCCGCATCGACATAATCAAATTTTAGCTCTGGTTTATCTTTGAGATACTGCTGAACGTAACCCTCAGAATCAACTTGCACATTGTTAGGAACGGGCAATTCTCCTCGGTTGGGATAGACGGTCATGAAAGCGGTAGGTGCGTGTTCAGTAGCACACTTAAACATGAGTGCATAATCACAAGGCAGAAAAGAGTCACCATAAATCACAACAAAGGAGTCTCTAAGCTGAGGATAGGCGTGAGACAAACATCCGGCAGTACCGTAAGGTGTTAATTCTTGGCTATATTTAATATCCACTCCCCATTTGCTACCGTCCCCGAAGTAGTCCCAAATCTGTTTCCAGCGATAGCCGACCAAAAGAAGAATAGAGGTAATTCCTTGACGGAGCAGATACATGATCTGATATTCTAGGAAAGGATGACCATGCACGGGTGCCATGACCTTGGGTAAGGTGTCGGTCAAAGGAGCTAGACGAGTTCCTCGTCCACCTGCAAGGATAACAGCCTGGTCAAACATCAACCAACTCCTGCGTTCCATATATTCGCTTGCGCACAGTTTATCCTGTGAAAATACTCCCATGCATCACTTTGAGCCTGTTTTATAGCGGTGATAATCTCATCCTCGCTAACACCAACTAGGGGTTTGCCCTCAGTCATCTCAACCCTTCCTATTGACCGCAACAAAACAAAAGGATGCGGATCTTGGCAGAGAGTGAGATAGCCGTGTTTGTTATCCCTACGGATAATATTGATAGTAGTATCCAAGTCGAGATTTTGCGGAAATTGTAGGTTGCCATTGACACTGTTAATCAGTTCGTAGTGCAGCCAATACTCCTGTTCACTTAACCACCCCCGCTTGAAGGAAATGGCAGATGCCACAAGCATTCCCAATGCAACAGCAATCCCGTGGGACAGACCATAGCCCTGATACTCTAAAGCATGTCCAACGGTGTGTCCGTATTCCAGAGAAATGCCGATGTTCTTTTCATTCGGATCTTGCAGTAGTAATTTCTGTTTAGCTTCAATCCCCAGAATTAAAAGCTGTGTTAGGGTGGAACAAGTTTGAGGCTGATTGATAAGCGAGAGCAAGATTTCAATACGCTCAGCGTCAAACACCAAACAATTCTTGATCAACTCATTGATTCCAGCGACGAGTTCCACCTGAGGCAAGGTTCGCAGAAAGTTCACAGATACAAAGCTGGCAGTCGGTAAATAATACATACCAAAAAGATTTTTGCCTGTACTGCCGTTAACCGCTTGTTTGAGAGAAAGGATAGAATCTGACATGGCTAGAAAGGATGTGGGCAGATGCACTAGGGAAATACCTCGATAGAGCAGTCCAGCTACCATACCTGCAATATTCCCCGTTAGTCCGCCACCCAGAGCCATGATGATGCTGCGACGAGTTACACCAGCAGCCATAGCCGCCTCTAGCAGGCGGTTGACCAGATCTAGAGTTTTACACTGCTCATTTGGTTCCACCAGAACAGTTTCGATAGGAAAATGAGACCCGTAGTAAGAGATGATTTCTTCGCCGTGCAGATCCCAGACATGAGAATCTGCTATGAAAAAGAGCCGATCCGGATTTCTCTGGGCACAAAACTCGATACATGACGAACCTACGTCTTGTCCGATGAAGATGGGCATTGACCGCTCAGCAAAGAAAAAGTTAATTTTGATTAGCTGCTCCTCTACTTGAGAATGCTGTTTATTATACGGTGTTGCTATCGTATCAGGGCGCATCATTTCCCGACCTCATGAACTTTTTTCATTGCCGCAGCAATCAGCTCCATATCCTTGTGTTCTGCTAGGAGAATAGAGTGATGCAGGAGTAGGGTTTTTCCATAAACTTCTTCTGCGTAGGGAAGCGTAAATTGATCTTTGCGCACTGCCTCGCGGGCCTCGGTACATTGCTTTACCCAGTGTTTCTCCTCTGGAACATAAAGAGGATGACGATTTAGTGGCACATAGGGCTGATGAACCCAGATGCCAAGTTCAGCGGACAAAGCCTCACTAACCCAGCCAATAGAGCGCCCCTGCAAAAACTCTTCATTTAAGAAAAAAGCGAAGTGATAGTAAGTTTCTTCGTCCTCCGGATCGTGAAAATTGGGAATAGACACTCCTGGTAATTGTATCAACAGTTCTGTGAGATAAGCAGCATTTTCCCGACGACGGGCGTTTTGATCCTGCAAGTCCTTGAGTTGGGCTGTAAGGATTGCCAATTGAATATCAGAAAGGCAGTGGTTACGCCCAGCTACCCCACCGTGTTCCCACAATTGCATCTTTCCCAACGCTTGTACATTCGGTAAAAAACTTCTGCCATCGGTGCGTAGACGATAGATCAGATCCGCCAGTTCATCATCATCAGTGACACAACATCCTCCCTCTCCAGAAGTCATAGGTTTTCCCTGTTGCATACTGAACGCTCCCACCTTGCCTATGGTTCCCACACTTCTTCCGCGCCACCGGGCTCCATGGGCTTGGGCACAGTCTTCTATCAGAACCAGATTGTGTTCTTTTGCTATGAGGTTTAGGGCGGTCATGTCGGCGATACGACAGTATAAATGAACTACCAGTACAGCCTTGGTTTTAGGCGTGATCAGCTGCTGCACTGATTCAGCGGCAATACACATGGTATGGGGATCTACATCCGCCAACACTGGAACCGCCTGATTTGTCAGCACTGCATAGGGACAGGCAACCCAGGTAAGTCCGGGTACAATCACTTCATCTCCTGGTCCTACACTGCACGCGGCTAAAGCTAGTTCTAGAGCTGAGGTACCGTGATCGGTGGGTATGCAGTGCTTCACTCCTAGAAAATCGGCAAAAGCTGCCGCAAATATCTGCTCTTGAGTAGATTTCCCATTAGTAAAACCGCTAATTGTCCAGCGACCGCTACGCAAAACATCAATGACCGCTTTTTCCGTTGCCGGGTTGGATTGAGGCCAAGTGGGCCAGGTCTTTTGACAAATAGGGGTTCCCCCATTGATTGCTAGTTTGCTGGATTCTTTGGTTAGCTTTGATTCACTTGATGTTGGGTATAGCATTGGAAACACCTCCCAGGTAATAACGGACAGTTGCGTTCTGGGTACACTCAAAACGAAAATCGTTCTGGAGAATTTTTTCTAGCAATTTGTCGTCTTCACCGACTTGATTTGCCAGTTCCTGCTGAGAAAATTCCGGGTTGAACCCGAGATGGCGTATGGAATCTGTGCGAAACAACCACTCATTCATATCTACAGTGGCTACGTTACGTGGATCATCTGAATTTCGGGGACCATCGTAGACAATCGAGTCTCCAGGACGGAGTAGCCCATTTTCCAAACACCACTGGTATAATGACTCCGCAATTTCCTGGCTTGGGTTCCATGGGTAGTAATCCCCCGTGAACGGAGAACCATCAGGGTAAACCAATACCCTCCAGGAATAGGCAGCATCTAGTTGCTGGACTTCTATGACATTAAACAAACTGCTCAAATGATTCGGTAGAATTTCATTATCATCGTCCAGGAAACAGACATACGGCTCTTGTATCATCTCCAAGGCCGCCTGACGTAGCTTGGCCATGCGAGGAGAAGAGTGTTCTGCATGATAGGGATTGCTAATGGAAACCCAATGAACAAGCTTCTCCACCTTTGCTACCTCGGAAACGTTTTTAAGAGCTTCAACGCGCTCAGAAAACACGTAATGGACAAAGGGTGGTGCATCCTGCTGAGCCTGAACACTCTTTATACAGCGTACCAGTTCCAATTCCCGGTCAAAGCAGAAGGTGATAACAGCAATTTTGTGCATACCATTTGCTTATTAAATAACTCTCCAAAGCATTAATAGCATGAACAGTACTGTAGAGCAAACCTGACGGGGCGACAAAATAGTTTTAAACGCTTGTGATCAAAAAAATGTGCAGCAATTTATGATAAAAAAAGATAGATCTAGTTTTGTCAATAAGACCTATCTGTTGATAATGTTACCTTTATTCTACCAAACACACTTAATGGGACTTTTTTAGTAAGCTTTTTGGGTGAAGTGGCATGAACTACGCACCGATCTCGGCTCGGGTCCTAGTGGTCTTATCGGTAACAACCGATTCAGCAGCCACAGGCACGAGCTGTACGGCACAAGCTTTTAATTCTGGTTGTAGTGAATCGGGACAAGATTCTGGATGAGTCAGGGCGTTAGCTTCAGCATTCTCTGCCCAAAGCGCACCCCAATGCATAGGGACAAACACTGTACCAGGGGCGATCGCCTTCGTAACTTTTGCCGGAAACCTAGCTTTTCCCCGACGCGATCGCACTTCCACCCACTGACTATCTGTAATCCCCAACTTTGCAGCATCACGGGGATGAATCTCAACAAACGGTTCAGGATGCATTTGGCAAATCTTTTCAATCCGACCAGTACGAGTTTGGGTATGCCAATGACCATAAAGTCGCCCAGTTGTCAAGACAAAAGGATAATTCGGGTCTGGTGGTTCTGCCAAGCCTCGCGAGTGATACGCCCCAAAGCGCGCGCGTCCATCAGGGGTGTGGAAGCGGAGGTTGGTGTAGAGACGCTTCCCTTGCAAGGGAATACGGGAGAGTCTAGATTCAACTTCTTCTATGCCCCTCTCTTGCGGATGGGGCCATTGTGTCGGACTTTGCTGTAATAGCTGGTGACTAATACCCGTCATATCGCAAGGGCGATCGCCAGTGAGTTTGACAAACTCAGCGTAAACTTCAGCAGAATTAGCAAAAGCAAACTCCTTGTGGTAACCCAACCTGCGACCAACTTCTGCAAAAATTTCCCAATCTGGTTTGGCTTCACCAGGCGGTTGACGGAATGCTGGACCCAGCGTGACCATGCGTTCAGAATTGGTCATCACGCCAGTTTTCTCACTCCACTGTGCAGCTGGAAGCAGGACATGAGCGTAAGCAGCGGTTTCTGTTGGATAGTAGGCGTCTTGGTAGATGGTGAAGGGCGATCGCAACAAAGCCTTCTTAGTCCGTTCCAAATCCGGCATACTCACAGCAGGATTAGTAGCAGCAACCCACACTAACCCCACATTGCCATTTTCCAGCCCAGTAATCATGTCCCAAGCCGTCATACCGGGATTTGGAGAAATCTGTCCTGGCTTGAGTCCCCAAAACTCCTCAACCTCGGCGCGGTGCTGAGGATTTTTGACCACTCGATAGCCAGGTAACAAGTGCGATAAACCTCCAGCTTCTCGTCCTCCCATCGCGTTTGGCTGACCAGTGAGAGAGAAAGGTCCTGCACCTGGCTTGCCAATTTGTCCAGTCATCAGGTGCAGGTTAATAATAGTTCTGACCTTAGCAGTTCCTTCTGATGATTGATTCACGCCCATCGACCACAGGGACAACACCCGATTAGATTGACCCCAATAGCGTGCTGCTGTTTCTAAATCTTCAACACTGATACCACATTGACGAGCCACCACCTCTGGAGGATAGTGGCGAATCACCTCAGCATATGCGGGAAAGTTGCTAGTGCAGTCGTCAATAAATGCGGTATCTATGTAGTTCCAGCGCATCAACAAGTGAGCGATACCGTTCAACAAGTCAATATCTGTACCGGGACGAATAGCTAAATGTAAATCAGCGGCTTCTGCGGTTGGTGTGCGACGGGGATCAACCACAATCACTTTCACTTTGCGGTTCTTTTTGTGGTATTTCTCAAGTCTGTTAAAAATAATTGGGTGACATTCCGCCGTATTTGTCCCAATTAAAAACGCACAGTCCGTTAACTCCAAATCTTCATAACAACACGGCGGACCATCCGATCCAAAGCTTTGTATGTATCCAGCTACAGCGCTAGACATACATAAACGCGAGTTAGCATCAAAATTATTAGTACCCAGACACCCTTTTAAGAGTTTCTGAGCCATATAGTAGTCCTCAGTTTGAAACTGACCTGAACCATACATACATATAGCTTCAGATCCAGTGGTGAGGCGCAGTGTTTGAATACGATTGACAATAATATCAAAAGCTTCATCCCAACTAACGCGGCGAAACTCCCGATCCAACGAGTCTCGTACCATTGGGTAGTGCAATCTGTTTTTGTCTAAAGACTCAGCGATTGTGGCACCTTTGACACAAACCATACCTTGGCTAGAAGGGTGCGCTTTGTCGCCTCGCACCCGCCAAATCGGATTTCCGTGACTATCTCGATGAGTCGCTTTGCCTAATTGTGCTGGCGGAGAAACTTCCAGTCCACAGCCAACACCACAGTATGGACACACAGTTTTGGTAGATTCAGTCATGGCAATTCCACCATGTTCATAAATTGTTTAAATGTTTCGTTTGTCAAAGATCTATTCCAGCAAAATACTATGTTTTTAAACTTGTTCTATTCAGTTTACTGCACTAACAAAATTCTCCGAGTACTGATTGACCAAACATGAAATCAGAGTAACTAATATTTGCTTAATTTTATTTACTCTTTTAAGTCAAATTTCGTAATTGCAAGTATTTCTACTTAATTAAATCTGAGTTCAAAAACAAAAAAAGTTTTTACTGATACAAAATGTCGTTTTTTAGTGACTTGATTGATAGAGCTTTCTTATACAATTTATCTAATCTATTAATTTTAAATAAAGATTTTTAAAACAACATCATTTTATGAAAAAAACACAGATAAACACAGATACTTTATCTGCGTCCATCTGCGGTTATTAATACTCTTATGCCAGATTTTTCTAAGATATCAATTATTTCATCTTATTTCTCCGCCATCAGACCAGAATTGTGATTCGCTGCAGTTCCCATTTCTGGTACTTCACCTTCATAAGCAGCAGCAAACGAACCCTTTGGTTCCTTCAGGAAAAAAGCACACATAAAAGCGCAGATCAGAGCAGCTACACCCATTGTGGTAAACAGCGTTGGTGCATCAGTTAAGCTGAAAATTGTCAGATAAACCACGCCTCCAAAATTACCGTAAGCTCCCACATTTCCAGCAATTTGTCCAGTCGCTTCTTTCTTGATGAGAGGTACAATTCCGTAGGTCGCACCGCAGCCAGCTTGAGCAAAATAAGCGGCTAACATCGTCACTGCAATTGCAACTGGAAGCGCCCAACTGCCGTTAATAAAATGTGCCATTAAATAGCTGACACCAATGCCAACAGAAATAATTGTCATTGTCCATTTACGGGAGCCAAACTTATCAGAAATTAAACCTCCACTGGGACGAGAAATTAAGTTTAAAAAGGGATAAGTAGCAGCAATCATCCCAGCTACCACATGTTCTAAACCAAAGGTTTTTTCAAAAAACGCGGGTAGCATGGAAACGGCAGCAAGTTCCGAACCAAAGTTAGTCACGTAAGTAAATTCGAGTAAAGCAACTTGACCAAACTGATAGCGTTCAGAAAGAGCGTAGGTTTTATTGCCAGTGAGAAGTTCTTTGTTAACTTGCCAAGCTTTGTATGTTTGGTAAGCAAATAATCCTGCCAACATGACCCAAACCAAATACATTTGGCTCAAATTCAAAAAGTGAATGTTCTTTTGTTCCAGACGCCAAGCCAACAAACCCAAGGCGAAAATCAAACCGAAATTTGACAGAATCATTGCCCAGAAGCTTTTAACACTGGTCACTTCTAAAGCACCATTTTTCTTAGGTCTTTTATAAGCTTTGCCGGGGGGTGTGTTTTGAACACTGTTGTAATAAATCACGCCATAGATAGCGGCGATGATACCAGTTAGGGCGATCGCAAACCGCCAATTAGAAGCGCCACCACTCAAAAAGCTAGCAGCAACCGCAATTGTAGGTAGGGCAAACTCTGCCCCAAAAGCCCCAAAGTTACCCCAACCGCCATAAATACCTTGGGCAATTCCAATCTCCTTTGGTGGGAACCATTCCGCCACCATCCGGATACCAACGACAAACCCACTACCAACAATTCCCATTAGTAAGCGACTGATGACGAGATGGTGAAAATTCTGCGATAGCGCTGTTGCCAAACAAGGAACAGCAGCAAAAATCAGCAGCATTGAATAGGTAATTCTCGGACCAAAACGGTCTAGAAGCATCCCAATGATGATCCGTGCGGGGATTGTTAAAGCAAGATTGCAAATGCCCAAAGTCTTAACTTGCTCTGGTGCCAGATGTAACTCCTTGCCAATAGTTGTCGCAAAAGGAGCAAAGTTAAACCAACAAACAAAAGTTAGAAAGAAGGCAAACCAAGTCTGGTGCAGAATGCGATAGCGACCGTTAAACGAAAACAATCCTTTGAGCATTGGGTTTTATTGGATAGAAGACAGAAAAATTGGATCGACAAATCTGGGGACAATCGTGCGATGGTCCTAAAAACATTCATGTGGCTACATTTTTAGTGAAGCCTGTCCTTATCCCCTAAGTCATTTCTAATACTTAATGAATCAGGACAAATAATGTAGAAAAAAAATATGGAAATGAAATCAGGCGTAGCTTTAAACTGTCGCTGGTTCTCGTAAGCGTGCGCCAAAATGTGAAATCAGGAGTTCTTGCAAGACTGGTATCAAGTCTTCGCAAGGGATACCTTTGGTAACACAGGTTCCTAGTTGTGCCTCCTTGCCAACTTTACCACCCATGTAAATATCAACCCCTTCCAGAGTTTTACCATTTTTGCGAACTTTAGTTCCCATCAAGCCAATGTCTGCCACTTGGGGCTGTCCGCAAGAGTTGGGGCATCCTGTCCAGTGAATTCGCACAGGACGAGTTAGTTCTACCTCTGCTTCCAACGCCTTTACGGTTTCTAAAGCGCGGTTTTTGGTTTCAATGAGGGCAAAGTTGCAAAATTGTGCGCCTGTGCAAGAAACGAGCGATCGCGTCAACAAAGTGGGGTTAATACTAAACTTGTTAAGTACAGGTTCTGTTAATAAACTTTCCAGCAATGAATCAGCAATATTGGGAATAATCAAGTTTTGTTCAACCGTAAGACGGATTTCGCCACTGCCGTAAACTTCTGCCAGACGTGCGATTTCAAACATATCCTCGGCAAACAACCGACCAACGGGAATGTGTAACCCTACGTAGTTCAATCCTGGTTGTTTTTGTTTATATACCCCAACGTGGTCGCGTTTTTCCCAATCAATTTCATCCCGTGCTGCTGCCCTGATTAACGACTTACCAAACTGTTTTTCAACTTCTGCGCGGAATTTTTCCAAACCCCATTCGTCAATTAACCACATCAGGCGGGCTTTTTGCCGATTTGCGCGTAAGCCGTGATCACGAAAAACTTCTAAAACGGCTCTACACAAAGCGACGACATCCTCTGGTGGAACCCAAACATTCAGCGGAACAGCCGCCTCACAGCGCTTAGCAGAAAAGAATCCACCAACAATAACATTGAAGCCAAATATTGGGGATGAGAAAGTCATTTCTTCCTCTGCTCCCTGCTCAGAGATCCGAGCTCCCTCGACTTCCTTAAAAGCTGGAACGAAAGCTAAATCGTTAATTTCGGCGTGAACTGAATTATCCCGTCCACCAGTGATCGCAATATTAAATTTGCGTGGGAGGTTGGTGAACTCAGGATTACCTTCACCTTGACTGGTAATCATATTCTGAATTTGTTGTACCAACTCTCGTGTGTCAAACAATTCATCCGCATCTAACCCAGCGACTGGATCGCCTGTAATATTGCGGACATTATCCATCCCTGACTGGACACTGGTTAAGTCTACGGCACGAAGTTTCTTAAAGATTTCTGGTAAATCTTCAATCCGGATGCCCCGCAGTTGGATATTTTGTCTGGTCGTAAGGTCAGCGTTACCATCATCACCGTAACGCTGAATCACTTCAGCAAGCACACGCATTTGCTCGCAACTGAGAATACCATTAGGTATCCGCATCCGCATCATAAACTTACCAGGAGTGACTGGGCGAAAAAATACACCCACCCACTTAAGCCGATGATCGCGATCGGTTTCGTCCATCGCCTCCCAGCCAACAGAGGCAAATTTTTCTATTTCTGCCTTAACAGCAAGACCATCTTTTTGTGCCTTAAATTTCTCAAACTTGTTTAAGCTGGTTGTAGTGGTAGTTGCTAGGTCTGTCATGAGCTCAACTCAATTGCAAATTCCAGAAAAGTTTTAGAGGTCGTTGCTCAACATCAATTTATCACCCTATGGCTAACGCCACGCCTTACGGTGAGACCAGCGCTAGTTCACCTCATAACATCCTGTTTTTCTAGGTTTATGAGGTATATAAGTAGAAAAAATTGTTTGTATTTTTTGGTGTTTAGATGCTTGCTAAAAATAATTTGTTTGCTGCACTGTTTGAATACACATTATGTACTTGTTCCTCCTTACATTAATGTTGTAAAGCGATGAAAATCGTATCTTTAGTTACGAAATTTTAGAAAAATTGATTAAACTGTATCAATCAGATGCATTTCTCGCATCAAAATAAGCACAAGAGACGCAAAGCCTTTTATTTACCCAGAACAACATTTGAGATGCCACACTAGGGTTATATTTTCTACCTTTTTTTAGCAGCCATGAATCGTCGTGATTTCATAACTTTCGTTGGTTTGGGTTGGATAGCAAGTTCCTTACCCGTATTGATTGCAGCTTGTTCTTCCCAAAAACCTAAAGGTTGGCAAACTGTAGGTACAACGGAAGATTTAGATAAGACTGGTCAGTTGCTTGCCAAAAACTCACCTGTTGGTCCAGTCTTGGTAGTTGGTAAATCTAAATCAAATAATCTAATTGCAGTTGACCCTACTTGTACTCATGCAGGTTGCACAGTCCAATGGAAAGATGATGCACAAAAATTCTTCTGTCCCTGTCATGCCTCAAAATTTGGAAATGATGGTAAGGTGCAAACAGGTCCAGCTACAAAACCGTTAGCAACCTACTCCGTCAAGATAGAGAAAAATTCGGTGTTAGTCATGAGTCGCTAATGGAACACCCCTGGTAGGAGCGCTTGTCTCAAACCCATATCTTAAAACTTTTTCTTCCCTTATCACCTCTGCCTTGCAAGCGAGGACACATGACAAAAAGCTGATAGCTTTTGAAACCTAGCGAGAGATTTTGTTAATTGTGGATAACATCAACCAGCTTTTAGTGCAAGCGCAAGTAGCATACAACGCAGCTGATTGGTCATCACTGATTCAATGCTTGCAACAGTTGACTCAACAACACAACTTAGAACATCCAGAGATACTGAAAAATCAAGAACATCTCCTGGAATTAGCACTTTGTGTTCTGGAAAATGGAGATTTTCAGCAACGCTGGGAAATAGCCAAAATATTAACTGGCTTAGGGACGATTACCATCCCCCCATTGATAGATATATTAAAAGATGAAGACGTAGAGGAAGAGTTACGCGCTTACGCAGCACGCATTTTGGGGGATTTGAAAAATCCAAATGCCATTCCACCTCTAATGGAATTGCTACAAAGCAATGACAGTGAGCAACTCAAGGAGATAGCAGCTACTGCCTTGGGGCAAATGGGTTGTGTTGCTATTGCTTCCTTAACAGAACTTTTAGCCCAGGAACAGACACGGCTATTAGCAACTCAAATGCTTTCTTACATCCGGCAAAAAGAAACGATCGCACCTTTGTTGAGCATAGTGCAAGATTCACAAGTTGCTGTGCGTGCTGTGGCAATTGAAGCACTGAGTAGCTTTCACGATCACCGTGTGCCACTAGTGCTTATCAATGCTTTGAATGATATTGCCGCCCCAGTCAGGCGAGAAGCTGTGGTTGGTTTGGGTTTTCGCCCTGAGTTACGTGAAGCGCTAGATTTGGTGGCAGAATTACAAGCGAGACTTTATGACGTTAACCAAGATGTTTCTTGTGCCGCCGTCGTTGCTCTTTCTAGAATGGGTGGTGAGGCTGCAGCACAGCAATTATTTCAGGTTTTGGTGTCGCCTAATGTACCAATTCGGTTGCAACTAGAAGCCATCCGCGCTTTAAGTTGGGTAGGGACACTATCGGGTTTAGAGTATTTGCAACAAGCACTTTATCAACTGGAGTTCCCCACAGTATGGCAGGAAATTGTTACAGTTTTAGGGCGAGTCAGTGATACAAGTTTAACAGACAAATCAGCAGAAATTTTATTGGAAATGTTGCAACAAAACCATCCGGGAGTTGAAATTGCCAATATTAAAAGTGCGATCGCCCTATCTTTAGGACAGTTGGGCAAAAAGCAAGCAATACATCCATTAACCCAGATGTTGGCAGACAAAGATGCTCAAGTCAGACTACATGCAAGCGCTGCACTAAAGAAACTCACTCCCGACTTTTAAGTTCTACTTGCACAAGCGCTTCCTTCCATATCTGATTTCTTTCAAAACTATTTAATCGGTTTTAAACGCCGTCTAAAACGAGACATCCCCACGCCCGTACAGGCAGATGTGGGGAGTCTGGTAATACCGTTTCACTTTAACGTTGATACATATGGGGAAGTAGGGGAAGTAGGGGAAGTAGGGGAAGTAGGGGGAGTAGGGGGAGTAGGGGGAGTGAAATGTATCAGGATTTTCGTGAAAGGGTATAAGTTGGTAGTTCAGTTTGCCAAATCTTGTTAAATCATTCCTAAATGACGGCTACACCTTGAAAAAATTTACTCTCGCCAGGTTTTCACCTTCTGTCGTAATTCGAGCGTTCTTACAAGTCACCAAACCAGACGAGCCATCAGATTCAACCTTACCCTCGATCGCTCCTTCCCGAATCAAATGCTCCAGATGTTCAATCAATTCAGGTTTGCTTACTGATTTACCCTCAAAATCTTCAGCGAAGTAGGTAACATCCTGTCCTTGCTCACTGTGTTTGACTTTATTAAGTAGATAGTAAAAAAGTTCATCTCGCAGATTATCTGGTCGTTCGCTTCCGGGTTGCACATCATCTGAAATTGCCATAAGAATCTCCTTGAATTTGTTAGTAAGCACGATTAATTCAGTTGCAAGTGACTTAAGTGTCATCTGCTTCATATTATTATTGCTATAAATTATCATCAAGCATTCTCTCTATAGGAGGAGAAAGAAACTAGATAAAAATCTTTTGTAACTCTGTCAAAAGAGTAATTTCTAAGTGGCTATTTCTGTGCATACACTTTGCAACGGTTTATCCCAAGTATCAATGGGTATCTCAGGTAAATAGGCAAATGCAAACACAATACCTATGGTTGGCTTATTTATCCATTCTGGAGAACTCAGCATTCGGTCATAATATCCCCCCCCATAACCCAAGCGATATCCTTGATAGTCACAAGCCAGACAAGGAACGAGAATTAAATCAACGTCTCCAGGAGCTATAGTTGGTGCGTCAGCATGGGGTTCCGTGATGCCATAATTTCCGGTTACTACGGTGTCTTGATGTGTCCAGAGATGCCAAGAAAGCGACTGACCAACACAGCGAGGAAAACCCCAACGATGAGGGGAATCTGAAAATAAAGAACCCAGATCTGGTTCTTGGCGAAAGCTAAAATAAGCGAGTATTGTTTTTGCTTGGTTAAATTGAGGGGAGTCTAAAAGGTTTTGGCAGATAAGCTGACTCTTATGTTTCCAGTCTGTTACGGATAAAGATTGACGTGTTTTGAGCAACGATTTGCGTAACTCTGTTTTTCTCATCTGAGTTCTAAAAAACAAAAATAAGGTGGACAATGCCCACCTTACAATTAATTAGTATTCTGACGATAATTAAGCAGCGTTTTTACGCCACCACTCTATCGTGTTCTTCAACCCTTGCTTGAAGTCTACTTCAGCATTGAAACCAAAGGCTTTCTTCGCCCGTTCGGTATCTAAACAGCGACGCGGTTGACCGTTGGGTTTGTCGGTTTCCCAAACAATTTCGCCATCAAACTCCATCAATTCACAGATGAGATTGATTAAGTCACGGATGGAGATTTCATAACCTGTTCCCAAGTTAACGGGTTCAGGGTCGTTGTAAAATTGAGTCCCCATCACAATACCCCGCCCCGCGTCTTCTGAATACAGAAACTCGCGGGTAGGACTACCATCACCCCAAACTGGGAGTTTCTTTTCTCCCTTGATTTGTGCTTCATAAACTTTGCGAATCAGCGCTGGGATGACGTGAGAACTTTTAGGATCAAAGTTATCCTCTGGTCCATACAGATTCACAGGTAGCAGGTAAACACCATTAAAGTCGTATTGCTGGCGGTAAGCTTCCAGTTGGACAAGAAGGGCTTTTTTTGCTATTCCGTAGGGAGCGTTGGTTTCTTCTGGGTATCCATCCCACAGGTCATCCTCTTTGAATGGAACTGGGGTAAATTTAGGATAAGCGCAGATTGTACCAACGCAGACAAATTTTTCTACTTTCGCTTGATAAGATGCATGAATCAACTGAGTTCCCATCATCAAGTTGTCGTAGAATAATTCAGCAGGTTTCTCACGGTTAAGACCGATACCGCCGACATGAGCTGCTAGGTGGATAACAATGTCTTGTTGATCCACTGCTCGTTGGCAATTTTGTAGGACACGTAAATCGCATGAATGCGATCGCGGTACCGTAATTTTATTTTCTGTGGCTCCTGCCTTACACAGCTGGTCTATGACTTGACGCCCTAAAAAACCAGCCCCACCAGTCACGAGAATCCTTTTGTCCTTGAGTTCTAAGGCATTCATATTTTTTTCCTCGCGGTGTACATCACAAGTGGAGCGCACCCAATTCTTGCCGAATCATAGCATTATCCTTGAGGACTTTTGCTACCTTACCATTTGGTAAAGTCAGTCCCAATCCTTGCAGGTCAGCTTCTACCATTATGGCTACTAGTTGGTCAAATGTTATCGATGGTTTCCAACCCAACTTTTGCTGAGCCTTGGTAGAATCACCTATTAACAAGTCCACCTCTGCTGGACGGAGATAGCGTTCGTCAAATTCCACATAGTCTTCCCAGTTAAGGTTGACATAACCAAACGCTTGTTCGAGAAACTCTTGTACTGTATGGGTTTCACCCGTAGCAATCACGTAATCCTCTGGCTTGTCCTGCTGAAGCATCAACCACATTGCCTTAACATAATCCTTGGCATAGCCCCAGTCGCGCTTGGAATCAAGATTACCCATGTAAAGCTTTTTCTGTCTGCCAGCAACGATTCTGGCAACTGCCATAGTAATCTTGCGGGTGACAAACGTTTCACCTCGTCTTGGTGATTCGTGGTTAAACAGTATTCCATTACACGCAAATATATCGTAAGATTCACGGTAATTTAGTGTTTGCCAATGAGCGTAAACCTTAGCACAAGCATAAGGACTACGGGGGTAAAACGGTGTGGTTTCTGTCTGTGGGACTGCTTGTACCAAACCAAACATTTCCGAAGAACCTGCTTGGTAGAATCGCACTTGGATACCTGTGCGACGCTGGTAGTCACGAATTGCTTCTAACAAACGCAGCGTTCCTACACCTACAGCATCCACTGTGTATTCAGGAGAATCAAAGCTCACCCGTACATGGGATTGAGCACCCAGATTATAAATTTCTATTGGTTGGACTTCCTCTAGAATGCGGCGCAAAGTGGTACCATCCGTCAAGTCGCCATAGTGTAGAAATAACCGCACTCCCTCTTTGTGAGGGTCTTCGTAGATATGATCTATGCGGTCAGTGTTGAAGGTGGATGTCCGACGTATAATACCATGAACTTCATATCCTTGGTCTAGCAAAAACTCACTCAGATATGAACCATCTTGACCGGTAATACCAGTAATCAACGCTCGCTTCTTTTGCGTCATGCTTTCTTATCCCTTGTGGTTACTGAATAGATGAATACTACAGGCGACCCTGGTACAACCTAACAAGTATTTGCTTAATTTTCCAACGGGAAATTTACAAGTTCTAATTTGTAGATTTATGGACAGATGCGTAAATCTGCCGATACCTGAGTTGACAGCAAGATTTTATTACCCTATACAAACTCTTTTACCTCATTCTGTAATTTTTTGTTACCTTTATAAAAACTTTATATAAGCGTTTACTTTAAAATTATCTAAAAATAAGAAAAAATTTAGTGAAGTGACCATTTAGGCTCAACTCAGCAGTCAAGTTGCCGCTTGAGCACAGAGTCTCAGGAAAAATTCGTAATTCATAATCACAACTTTAATTAGGAATTACGAATTTTTGATCACGAGATCATTGTCGCGAATTTAATTTGCAATAAAAAAACGACTACAATGCTCCCGAGCATTAGCTTGTCAATTTTGATAGTGTAAACACAAAAGGTATCGTAGGCATACACATAGCCTCTCTCAAGGAGATAGCTTGGTACGTAGAGCGTTAGCCTGTGCCCCAGACAAAGTGCCATACTTTTAATTTTGAATTGTTTAGTACGCTCCATTGTCTTTGGGCATAATGACAACACCAATGGTTTTAAAAATTATCCACAAATCTAACCAAAAATTTCTGAATTTGGCGTAATGCAAGTCTATTTGAACCCGTCGAGGATAGGGAATATCATTACGTCCAGAGACTTGCCACAATCCAGTAATTCCTGGTTGGATAGTTAAAATCTGCTCTATGTGAGAACCATACTTAGGTAACTCTTCTGCGACTAGAGGTCTCGGACCGACGACGCTCATGTCTCCTTTTAAAACATTCCAGAACTGAGGAAATTCATCCAAGCTAGTCATTCGCAAAAAACGACCGATTGTCGTAATTCGTGGATCATGCTTGAGTTTGAAATTTGTCTCAAATTCTTGCCGCATATGAGGAGATGTTTCCATCATTTGTACGAGAATTTCGTCGGCATTGGTTACCATTGTTCTGAATTTTATACAATAAAAGGGTTTGTAATTTTTACCAACCCGTTCCTGTATATAAAAAATTGGACCTTGTGAGCTTAAAGCAATCAGCAAAGCCAAAATTAAGTACAAAGGGGAAAACAGAATTAGTACCGACAGAGAAAAGAAAATATCGAACAGTCGCTTGGTAAACTCTCCGTTTAAAACTTGAAAAGACAGACCTTTAGTTTGAACTTTAGGTATCTTTTTGTGTTGATCGCGTTTGAAGAAAAGCCGTGATCCTCTGTATGTTGTTGAAGTGTTTGTCTCAACAACACCTGCCCGTTTCCAGGGCAATAGGGCAGCCACATTTGTTGCAGTTGAGCGTAAAAACGCTCTATGCGGTTGTGCGGAGCGCAGTGCCTTAAAGGGCGATCTCCTGCTCAACGCTAACCGAGGTGCATTTAGTTGTGTCCGTCCTTCAGATGAGCGGACGCTGCTGGAAAAACAGCGCCCAGTCCCGGGCTTAGTACGCGATCGCTTCCCGGAGAGGAGTGAGCTCTGGGCAGTCATCATACTCCTTAACAATCCACACCACACATAGTCCCAATCTTAAAGCTAAAAGGAGGTGCTTCTGGGGCAAATTTCCAAAAGCCTGTAAAACAAGACCATCAATCAGGTGATGGTCTTTTTTGTATACACTTATTTAGAAAGTCAAGATAGCGCTGTGCAAACATTTCCGGGGAAAATTGAGCAGCGTGCACTCGCGCATACTCAGGATTACATTTTCCTTGATAAACTTCAAATTTTTTGATCGCGTCTACTAATGCCTCCTCTGTTTGCTCTTTAAAAAAGATACCAGTTCCTTGCTCGCCGTGTTCGCGTAGATCTCGCACAGTTTCTAAAGCACCACCAGCACCATAGGCGATCACGGGAGTGCCGCAAGCCTGCGCTTCCACTAAAGCTATGCCAAAATCTTCACGAGCTGCATAGACAAAACCTTTAGCATTAGCCATATATTTTTTTACCACATCATCGGGTTGCCACCCCAGTATTTGTATATTTGATTGTGCTACACTCCGGATTTTTCTCATCTCTGATCCTGTTCCAATTACTACTAAAGGTAGTTGCAATTTATTAAAAGCCCTGATTATCAAAGATACTTGTTTGTAACTCACCAACCGGGAAACAGTTAGATAAAAATCTTCTTTTTGAGGCAAGAAAGGAAAACTCTCAATATTAACTGGCGGATAAATGACTGTTGCTTCTCTTCGATAGCAACGCCAAATACGACCTGCAGTATGTTTTGAGTTAGCAATAAAGTAATCAACACGATTCGCACTCAACACATCCCACTGACGCAGACGATGCAGTATATACCGCGTCATCCACCCAGGTAAACCACTTCCCAACTTGCTCTGTTGAAGATAATCGAAAGTCAACTCCCATGCGTAGCGCATGGGGCTATGACAGTAGCAAATATGTAACTGTTCGGAAGTGGTTATAACTCCTTTTGCTACGGCGTGGGATGAAGATAAAATGACATCATATGCTCGTAAATCTAGCTGTTCTATTGCTAGTGGTAACAAGGGCAAATATTTTTGTACACCATTACGGGCAAAAGGAAAGTGTTGAAGAAACGTTGTGCCAATCTTCCTCTGGTATAAGTAACTTTCCGAGTGACTGGATTCAAAATCGATGAGGGCGTATAAATCAGCATCGATGTGGTTGAGAATTTCTCGCACAACGAGTTCTGAACCACCAGTGGCTTTCGGTGTTAACCATTCATGAACGAGGGCACATTTAGTGGGCACAGCTAACTGTAATTGGTAGAGAACACGCAAGGCGGGAGTTAGAGGTTGCTTTACACCAAACAGTATTCCCAAAGGAATGGGAAACGCCCCACTTCTAGCTAAAGACGTAATCCTTTTATAGGAGGTTCCTGCAGAATACCGCAAACTGATAACCTCAAGATGGGGACAAAATACTAGGTATTGAGTCTTAGGGCGCGGATTTTTTTTCATATCCTCACTCCTACTCACCAGTCCCTAGTACGTCGGGCGCGGAAATAAGCATACCATTTGACAAAAAATCAAAAACCCTTATGTTCAGGGTTTTCTCCGGCTTGCGAATTCCGCCATGCTGTACTAGTCCCTTTATCAAGCAACTTAAGATCGGGTAATGGTATGCGAATTTTAGTAATGGGTGGTACACGGTTCATTGGTGTTTACTTAACCAAATTATTAGTAGAACAAGGACATTCAGTCGTACTCTTTAATCGTGGGAATCGTCCTGCACCAGTCGAGGGTGTAGGACAAATTATAGGCGATCGCACTGATGCTGCCCAGTTAAAAGAAAAATTATCTAAAGAAAATTTCGATGCCATTTTTGACAACAACGGACGAGAACTGACTGATACTCAACCATTAGCAGAAATTTTTCAAGACCGCGTAGAACATTTTGTGTACATGAGTTCTGCTGGAGTATATCTCAAATCAGACCAAATGCCTCATGTGGAAGGGGATACTATCGATCCCAAAAGTCGCCACTTAGGTAAACATGAAACAGAAGCTTACCTAACGCAACAGGGATTGCCTTTTACCTCAATTCGTCCCACCTACATTTACGGTCCTCAGAACTATAACGATTTAGAAGCTTGGTTTTTTGACAGAATTGTGCGTAACCGTCCCATTCCTATCCCTGGGAACGGTTTGCACATAACCCAATTCGGTCATGTCAAAGACTTAGCAACAGCAATGTCCAAAGTTCTGGGCAATTCTGTAGCACTGCGACAAATTTACAATCTGTCTGGCGATCGCTTCGTCACTTTTGATGGTTTAGCCCGCGCCTGCATCGTTGCTGCTGGCAAATCACCCGATGAGATAAATATCGTGCATTACGATCCGAAAAAATTTGATTTCGGTAAGAAGCGCAAAGCTTTTCCTTTGCGGGTGCAGCACTTCTTTGCCTCAGTGAATAAAGCGAAAACAGAATTAAACTGGCAGCCTGAGTATGATTTAATTTCTGGACTCAAAGACTCCTTTGAGAATGATTTTCTCACTTCTGGGCGAGATCAAGTAGAAGTTGATTTTTCTATGGATGAAGAGATTTTGCAGTCTCTTTAAATTTTGCGTTCAGGCAAAAGACGCGGGCATAAGCAATTCAAGTAGGTGCCCTATATCCTCCAGACACGGCGAACGTGAACGCTTACGCGTAAGCGTTCGCACCCACCATGTGAAAAAGTTTTGGCTTAAGTTGACACAGATGGACAGCATGACTGTTTAAGTTGCATCTTTAGAAAGATTTTCAAATAGACCTACTAAGCTTTCGATAGTAAGAAATGCTACTAGTTTATCTAATAACTAAACCGATCTTTTTATAGTACGCGACCCCTAAGCCAATCTTTTCTTTTTTTTGATACCATAAAAAAGCCTGCTTATCGGGTTTTACGGGATTTTGTACTCTTTTAAGAACGAGTCATTATTGTATTTGATTGAAATTGCTGGTAAAAGATTAAACAAAGACACAATTAATAAGCATTTGCTGTGAATATGTCTGGCACAATCAATATCCAATTGCAAAGCAAGCTGCTGATTTTATTTGCAGCAGGTTTATTATTCTGGTCCAGCATTGGTTCATTGCTGCCAACGCTACCACTGTATGTTGAGTCTGTGGGTGCAACAAAGCAGCAAATTGGGATTGTGATGGGTAGTTTTGCCATCGGACTGTTGTTTTTTCGCCCTTTGTTAGGACGCTTAGCGGATTGGCGGGGTCGTAAAATCGTCTTACTAATTGGTACGCTCGTGGCTGCTATAGCACCGCTTGGTTACTTGTTAGTCAAATCTATTCCCCTACTGATAGTAGTGCGTGCTTTTCATGGTATTAGTTTAGCGGCTTTCACCACTGGTTTTAATGCATTGGTGGCTGACATCGCTCCTTCGCAAAAACGAGGTGAAATCATTGGCTACATGAGCTTGGTTAATCCTATCGGAGTGGCGATTGGACCTGCTTTAGGCGGATATTTGCAAGCCGGAGTTGGTGATCAGATTTTATTTCTGATGACTGCTGAATTGGCTTTTGTGGCGTTTTTAGGTTTGTTGACAATTGTCAATCCACCATTGCCAACACATCAGCAAGGTAGTATCCAAAATCTTCAATTTTGGCAAGTTTTGTTTAGCCCCAGAGTGAGAATTCCGGCTTTTATCATGTTGCTGGTTGGTTTGGCTTTTGGTGCTTTACACGTTTTTGTCCCGTTGTTCATTAAATCAACAGGGATTAATTTAAATCCAGGGTTGTTTTATACAGCCGCTGCAGTTGCTAGTTTTGCCATCAGGATATTTACAGCAAAGGCAAGCGATCGCTTTGGTCGTGGTTTGTTTATTACTATCAGTCTAGTTCTTTACACGTTAGCATTATCAGTTCTATGGCTAGCAAAGAGTCCTGCGACTTTCTTATTTGCATCAATGATTGAGGGGATTGCTTCTGGCACTCTGATTCCCATTATTGCAGTTTTGATGGTGGATCGAGCGCACCCTTATGAACGGGGGCAGATATTTGCTATCTGTCTGATGGGCTTAGATATAGGGATTGCGATCGCAGGTCCAATTCTTGGTTATGTTGCCGAATATCTTGGCTATAGAAATATGTTTGGTCTATGCGCTAGTTTAACATTCTTAGGTCTTATCGTCTTTTTGACTTTTTCTGGCAAAGATTTATCTAGTTCCGTGCGCTTTGCTCTTGGGCGCGGTCGAGATGTTTATGCATTGAAAGATACGTAGATATATAACAGATAGAGACACGAAAGTTCGTGTCTCTCAAATAACGGGCGAGGAGGGATTCGAACCCCCGACACCGTGGTCCGTAGCCACGTGCTCTAGTCCACTGAGCTACACGCCCTTGCCGACATCTAATAATAGCACACCTTTTTTAAATGACGCAAGAAGATTTTGAAATTTTCTCCAAAAACTTGAGCCACCTGGATAATCAGGGTCAGGCTCAGATGGTGGATGTATCTGGAAAAGCGTCCACCGTTCGCAAAGCTGTCGCCGCAGCCAGAGTCAGGATGCTACCAGAAACCTTCGCCGCCATTCAAGCAGGAAATGCTCCAAAAGGGGATGTCTTAGGAACCACCAGACTAGCCGGAATTATGGCAGCCAAACAGACGGCTTCTTTGATTCCCCTATGTCATCCCTTACCATTACAAAAAATCGAAGTACTGGTGACACCTGATCCAGAATTACCTGGTTACCAAATTCAAGCAACAGTCAAGACCAAAGCAGAAACAGGGGTCGAAATGGAAGCTTTAACTGCAGTTTCTGTTGCGGCTCTGACTTTGTATGATATGGCGAAAGCTTTGGAAAAGTCGATTCAAATTGAATCGATTAGGTTGATTAGTAAAACTGGCGGGAAATCAGGAGATTATAGCCAGTCAGATTGATGTACCTTTTGGTTAATGTGTCTGAGCGCGATTGCGCGGAGCGCAGACGCCAAAGGCGTATCGCCACTTTCAGTAACCGCCGATTCGACGATCAGCGCAAAAAACGAGCAGCACTCAGCATTAGGGGCGCTGTGAGTAGCAGCAAAAGCGTGGGCAGACCAAAGTAGATTGCTGCGTAAACGGCGTTAGTAGCGCGGGTTTTTGTGTGGTCAATACTCATCCAAGCATTCATCACGCCAGTATTTATCACCCCAAGCACGAAGTGTAGGGCTAGTACGACGATACTCAGACCAACAATCCAGCGCATTGCCATATTCAACCGTCGCCCCCAAGCAATAACAATCAGTATGAGTGCGGCGGCGAGAGCAAGCCAGCGCATAAGCATGACAGGGAAGAAGATGATCACGGCTTCATTAGCAGTTATTCCAGGGTGTGTAAATGGGGAGAGGGGCAACGACCATAAAAGGAGCAAGGCGGTGGTGCCAAGCGCTGCTAAGCAGCAACAAAAAAATAAAACTTTTTCCATAGTAAGTATTTTATTTTTTTAGGGTGTCTAAGTACACTCAACCCTAAATTAAATACACAATTGGCTGTTGCGTTTGTTAATCAAGTTCTCAAAAGGTAGTCAACCTTACTCCCAAAAATCATAAAATGAGTGAGAAAGCACTTTTGTTAATATCTGTAACAATAACTTATGCCTCCTCGTTGGCCTCGTAAACCCGATCGCAAAGACCCTGCTTACCGGAAATTAGATGACCGGATGAATTTTGCCATTCATGTGGCGATATTTGCCCTGTGTAATTCCGGTTTGTGGTTTTTCCATAACTTGAATATGGTTACTTGGGAGTGGCTTCCTTGGTTAACAGTAGGTTGGATGGTCGTGGTATTGGGACATTTGATTTATATTTCGGCGATCGCCAATTACTCCGAAATACCACCTACATCCACCTGAAGACTGACCAGACAGACTAGGGCGATTGTAACTTGCGGTGGTAGAGTCAGTCTCAGATTTGAGGGATAATCTATATAAAATGAAAGTTCTCGCTTTATGTAGGATTATCTTTATGGCTAACACTAACATTACAGAGTCAATAGAAGCCCTAGCAGCAGAAATAGGCGAAAACATTTATATAGATATTGCCAAATGGCACCTTTACTTATCGAATGCCAAGTTACATACTATAGTTGCAGAAAAAGTATATCCCTTAATTACTGCTGGAAAATCAGTGGATCAAGATGAAGTTGTACAAGTTTTAGAATCTATTCCTGTTAAAATTGGTGGTGGCACAAAAGAACTTCCTCTGATTGATTTACTACCGCAGCAATCCCAAGGCAACCTAGTAGATATTTTAAAAAGATTTCAGCAAGACATGTAATCTTACAGTATCGGGAGTGTAAAGGTCACTTAACGTGCGGGTCGGGACGGACAAATACCTAGAATTAGCAATGGTAGGGTTGACCGACTTAGTACTAGATTCCAGAAGTTCGTAGCGAAAAACAGCTTTTTTCATTAAGTTTCAACATTTTTTGGGGTACGGTATGCTGTGCCCCTTTTAACGTGACGGTGAGTCTTAACAGCAACCCCACACCTGATGTCATCAGGTGCAAAAAAATGCCCCCCTTCATCCGCTGCTAAAGGGGGTGCAAAATATACAGTGGTCTAATTTCTATATAGATGTAGGCGAAATCGACTTATGCAGTAGAAAAGGCAGTGTCTTTTTTGAAAAATGGCTTCTTCCTACCTAAAACCGTAGACGACAGTAAAATTATTGGATGGCATATCGATTTTTACTTTTAGAAGACTATGTGCTTTGGGACACATTATATTCGGTCTGCGATCACTTGGACTTTTCTGAAAATTTATCTGAAAAATATTTGTTTATGTCAGTTAACATAACGATTTAAGTCATAACTCATCCTAACTGCAATTGTAATAGTTCATTACAAAATTCCGGAGATAAAGTCCAAGAACAGAATACATATGTTACTGATGAGCATAAGTGTATTCATGCAAAAATCAAGAGGAATTATCTCGTATAAAAATGTTCAAAAAAATTATTTAAGGCAGCGGCAACTAAAAAGAGGCGCTGATTCTTTCCTTTTGTGGAGTTTAGGTGTTGGTGCTGTGATCTCTGGTGATTTCTTTGGTTGGAACTATGGTTTGGCAGCAGGTGGCTTCTGGGGTTTAACGATTGCTACCTTTGTGATCGCAATCATGTATTTATGCATGGTGTACAGTCTTGCGGAACTGTCAGTAGCCTTACCCCATACAGGCGGCTTTTACTCCTTCACTCGTAACGCCTTTGGTCCGTTTTGGGGGTTTATTTGCGGTGTAGCTGTCACCATTGAGTATGTGCTAACGACTGCTGCGATTGTCTTTAGTATGAGTAACTACCTGAAATCGTTGATACCCAACGTACCAAGCTACCTTCTGTGGCTGCTTGCCTACACAATTTTCGTGGCGATCGCGATCCAGAGTTTGGAACTGACTCTGAATGTGAGTGTTTTTCTCACCTTGGCAGCAATGCTGGTGTTAGGGATATTTTATGTGAGTATGTTGGCAGCAGATGTTTTTAAGCCGGAACTACTGTTCAATGTTCCTGCCAATCTGGGGGAATCAGCAACCTGGTTACCCAAAGGCTGGCAGGGAGTTTTTGCCTCAATTCCCTATGCTATCTGGTTCTATCTGGCAATTGAAATACTTCCACTCTCTAGCGAAGAAACTAATGACGTGCCTAGGAATATGCCCAAAGCACTTATATTAAGTATGTTCACCCTGATTGCCCTTTCGGTTCTTACTCTAGTGCTAAACTCTGGTGTTGGTGGTGGCGCTGCTGCAATTGGTCAATCCAATGTTCCTCTAAAAGATGGGTTGGAAGCTTATTTTGGTAAGGGTGTGACTAGTGACGTCTTAACAGTGATTGCACTCACTTTTGGCTTGGTGGCTAGCTTTCATACTGTGATTTACGGTTACGGGCGATCGCTCTTTTCCCTGTCCCGTGCCGGATATATACCCCATTGGATTTCTGTTACAAGTGAAAACCATACTCCTTATCGGGCATTAATTCTAGGTACAGTAGTCGGATTAATTTGTGTCATGCTAATTGACTTAGGTAGCGATGCAGTGGATGCAGTTATTTTAAATATGGCTGTTTTTGCAGCACTCATTTCCTATATTCTCGTGATGCTCAGCTACATCAAGCTCAAGTTCAGTTGTCCTAATCTACCAAGACCTTACGAAAGCCCATTGGGGATTTTTGGGGCAAGTCTTGGGTCTATCCTAGCAATTTTTGCCCTGGTTGCTTGTTATTTTATACCTGCTTATCAACCTGGTATCAAGGGCATTGCACTTGTTCTGATTATTGCGACTTTTTACTTCTTCTTCTGTAGCAGAAATCGATTAGTCGCTCAAGCACCAGAGGAAGCAGCAGCACTAAAGAATTCAAAATTCAAAATATACCCGTAGGACACGCTTGAGATAGGGAGTCAGGGAGTAGTGTAGTGAAATCAAGTCACTTTAAGAAGATACTGTTTTCTCGGCAACTTCTGCCGCTTCGTTCTTAACAGTTGGGGAAACTGCCTTTGTTATCCAAGTCGTGAAAATATGAGAAAGTAATCCCATTGGACCAGCAAATAAGCAAAGCGCCAACGAGTGGATTGTCCAAACTCCTGTTTTCTGTCCTTCTAAATAAATGTAGCGCCCAACAAATAAATCCATAACCAGGAAATGAACCCAACCAGTTGCAGCAGCTTTCTCATCTGCAAAAAATCTAGCAATATCTGCTAATTGAGGATTTGATAAAGCTTGAGCATTTTCTGGTGTGATGCTAGTAACAAACAAATACAAATACACGCCTGCCAACGGCACAAAAGGAAGATACGATTCCATAACCCTTTGTGTCACTTTCCATTTGGGTAGGAGAAACATTAATGTCCAAAATGGTAAAACGAAAATATTAGCAACGTTGAAAATTTGCTCGATAGACATAAGAAATGTAAAATTCGACTGGTACAATCATATTTTATTATGGCTAATCACATTTGAATACCTACCTACCACTTATATTTACTCAACGGTTAATTTAGAGCAGAGAAACAAAAGAAAGTTTCACAAATGATGTAGGAGTACTATATGTAAGCGCTATCACTTAGTTACCAGAATCTTGAATGCATTAACTACCCCAATCGTACCGATAGTGATATTAACCAAAAAAGCGATAGGAAATGGTCAACTTACCAGATTTAACATCAATTGGTTGGTATTGGATAACAGCGACATCAGAATACCAATCATTTTCCCATTTAAAATTCACATTGTTATGCATTTTATCTGATACAGAGGTTCTGCCATCAATCGTTAAACTCGCTGTGCCATCAAGTTGGCCAGTAACTTGAATACTAATGAGATAAACATTTCCTTGTAATGGTGCTTTGCTGATGGTGATTTGTTCTGGTTTGCTGACATCCTTAATTTGAACCGTTCGATCAAATATGGAGCACGAACCAACTAAACACAATAAAGCTATCAAACAAGTTATAGAAAAAATCTTTTTCATAATAGAATGAAATCTGCCGGATTTTTCACCCCTGCAATTAAACAGTTAGTCCAGCGCCGTAGGCGACTGGCGTTAATCAACAAAAAGAAGGCTACCAGATTTTTAGGGACAATACGTCGGCTTTAAACCGAATTGCAAGGGTGTAGAGGACAAAAATTTTTGATCATTTTTTGATATTCCCTGCACCCCTGCTTGATTTGGTCACAGGATACGGGAGCGCAAGTGGTTTATATCACGGTGTTGCCAGCATAACATCCAATCTATTACGTCCTTAGCATCTTGGTGATTCGCAAAAACACTTCAACCATAAAGAGTTAATATAG
The DNA here is from genome assembly GCF_006968745.1 of Brasilonema sennae CENA114. Lineage (NCBI taxonomy): Bacteria > Bacillati > Cyanobacteriota > Cyanophyceae > Nostocales > Scytonemataceae > Brasilonema > Brasilonema sennae. Next base: position 2,274,528 of record NZ_CP030118.1, read on the forward strand.
AATTGTTAAGGGTTGTTTACAGAATTTATCAAACTACCGGAATTCTGTTATAACATTCCTCCACTAGATGTAAGTTCTAAAATCCCCACGCTAATTTTATCCAAACGCTCTATTATGACGCTCCCAATCCGTAACGTCGCTATTATTGCCCACGTTGACCACGGCAAAACAACCCTTGTTGATGCTCTCCTCAAACAATCCGGCATCTTCCGTGAAGGAGAAGACGTTCCGGATTGCGTCATGGACTCCAACGCCCTAGAACGGGAACGGGGAATTACAATTCTTGCCAAAAATACTGCGGTTCACTATGGAGAGACGCTGATCAACATTGTTGATACGCCTGGACACGCTGACTTCGGTGGTGAAGTAGAACGTGTACTCGGCATGGTTGACGGTTGCATTCTCATTGTTGATGCCAACGAAGGTCCCATGCCTCAAACACGCTTTGTCTTGAAAAAAGCCCTGGAAAAAGGACTGCGCCCCATCGTTGTCGTTAATAAAATCGACCGTCCCCAAGCAGACCCACATGGTGCCACAGATAAAGTGCTGGATCTGTTTCTGGAACTAGGGGCAGATGATGATCAGTGTGATTTTCCTTATCTGTTTGCTTCTGGTATAAGTGGCTATGCCAAAGAAAAGTTGGAAGATGAAGCCAAGGATATGCAGCCACTATTTGAAGCTATCCTGCGCCATGTACCAGCACCAGTGGGTGACGCCGACAAGCAACTGCAACTACAAGTCACAACCCTAGATTATTCTGAGTATCTGGGACGGATTGTCATTGGCAAAATTCACAATGGCATCATCCGCATGGGACAACAAGCGGGTTTGGTAAAAGAAAACGGCGAAGTTGTCAAGGCAAAAATCACCAAATTGATGGGCTTTGAAGGGCTGAAGCGCATTGAAATCACAGAAGCTTCCGCTGGCAATATCGTAGCTGTGTCAGGGTTTGCTGATGCCAACATTGGGGAAACGATTACTGACCCGAACGAACCCCAAGCATTGCCACTGATTAAGGTAGATGAACCGACATTGCAAATGACCTTCTGGGTGAATGATTCGCCCTTTGCAGGTCAAGAAGGAAAGTTGGTGACATCACGACAAGTGCGCGATCGCCTCCTTCGCGAACTAGAAACTAACGTCGCCCTACGCGTTGAAGAAACCGACTCCCCCGATAAATTCTTGGTTTCCGGTCGTGGAGAACTCCACCTAGGGATCTTAATAGAAACCATGCGCCGCGAAGGTTTTGAGTTTCAAGTATCCCAGCCACAGGTGATTTACCGCGAAGTCAACGGGCAACCTTGCGAACCTTACGAACTTCTGGTATTAGACATTCCTGAAGATGCCGTTGGCAGTTGCATTGAGCGACTGGGACAACGCAAAGGCGAAATGCAAGATATGCAAGTGGGTAGTAACGGACGCACCCAGCTAGAGTTTGTCATCCCCGCCCGTGGATTAATCGGTTTTCGCGGTGAATTCATGCGTATGACTCGTGGTGAAGGTATCATGAACCACAGTTTCCTTGACTACCGTCCTATCACTGGTGATATTGAAGCCCGTAACAAAGGTGTCTTAATCTCATTTGAGGAAGGCGTTTCCACCTTCTACGCCATGAAGAACGCCGAAGATAGAGGTGTATTCTTTATTGTTCCAGGTACGAAAGTTTACAGAGGCATGATTGTCGGAGAACACAATCGTCCCCAAGACTTGGAATTGAACGTCTGCAAGACGAAGCAACTGACCAACCACCGTGCAGCTGGCGGTGATGAACTGGTACAGTTGCAAGCACCAGTCGATATGAGTCTAGAGCGTGCTTTAGAGTACATTGGACCAGATGAATTGGTGGAAGTGACTCCTCAGTCAATTCGTCTGCGGAAGTTGGCGAAGAAGTTAGCGAAACGCTAGACACTATGAAATGCTGAGTGCTGAGTTTTGAGGACATCTCACTTAAGGCTCAGCACTTTTTGTGTATCAGGACTTATGCAAAAGTAACGTAGTTGTGTCATTGCGACGTCACAAAGCAATCTCACAGTCAAGTTCATTAGTAACTCGTGCGTAAGTCCTATGTATGTCTACCGCAAGAATCTATCGCTATAAAATGCATTCAAATTTCACCCATGAAAATTTCAATTGGGTGCGAGGAAACGGTAACTATGATGTGATGTCCAGATTCTGCCGATTCTACGATGCTCTGCTCCCCATACAGTTTTTGTCAATTCAAAATAGTGAAATCTGCCTTGTGTCCTAACCCTTGAGTCACGAACTCGCGCCTTAACACACATTTTACAAAATTTCAAATCGCTTCAAAGAAGGGGAGTCCTCCCTAGTTATAGCTCCCGTAGGCTGCGGTACAATGCAAAGAAATGTTTAAATTATGAATGGCCGATCCCATGATTTCACCAGAGGTTAACACAACAAAATCCAGCGAACATAGCCTAGAGGCGATGCGGCATTTTTCGGAACAATACGCCAAGCGTACTGGAACGTACTTCTGTTCTGAACCTTCTGTTACCGCAGTTGTGATTGAAGGACTTGCCAAGCACAAAGATGAAATCGGAGCTCCTTTGTGTCCATGTCGCCATTATGAAGACAAACAAGCGGAAGTCAAAGCTACTTTTTGGAACTGTCCATGCGTACCAATGCGGGAGCGCAAAGAATGTCACTGCATGCTGTTCCTTACATCAGATAATGATTTCGCTGGTGATAAGCAAGAAATTTCTTTAGAAACAATTAAGGAAGTACGAGATGGTATGGGATGAACGAAGAAATGCCTGATGAGTTTTGGCAAGGTGTAGAGCAGTTTAATACTGGGGAGTATTATGCTTGTCATGATACCTTGGAGGCTCTGTGGATTGAAGCAACAGAGCCAGACAAAACTTTTTATCAAGGCATTTTGCAAATTGCCGTAGCATTTTATCATTTAGGCAACAAAAATTTACGTGGTGCGGTCATTTTGTTGGGTGAGGGTAGCAATCGCTTGCGACGTTACCCATCAGAATATGGCGGCATTGATGTAGACGAATTATTAATTCAGAGTGCGGCATTGTTGAAGGCATTACAACTCACAGAGCCAGAAAAGATTGCCGCTCTTAACCTCGGTCAAGATGAAGGTTTACCCTTGCCTAGGATTATCAGAGTTAATAATGAAAATACGTAAAGAATTAAAAAAAAAATTAAAGAAATATTAAAAATTATTAAAATACTGTAGATTCAACCTAGGTGGCAGTGCATGCAAATCTGTGTGCTCTGATAGCACCCCATGGGCAGGGATTGCAATCCGTTATGGATGAAACAAACACCTCCCTGTTCCCTGTTCCGTGTTCCCTATTCCGGCGTTTCTAACAAATGAAACCTTAAAAGTCGAGACAGCGTCAATACTCCTAGTTTTAGCCAGCAGCTATCCTCGAATAGCCCAAAATGCGTATTTTATGATCTGTGGTTAAAGTAGTTGAGAAAATTGGAATAACAATCAAAAATCAGAAACTATAAATTGCTATCATGCCCCACTATCAATTGCCTCAGTTTCACATACGTCGTTTGGCACTAGCTTTAATAGTACCAGTTGTGCTTCTGGGGTCAATGACCTTTCCGAGCCAACTGCAAAGAGCTACTGCACAAACTCAAAAAGCTCAGCAAAATCGTCCTCTTTACATCCGTGGAAAGGTACAAGAGTATAACTCTAAGACACAAGTGGCAACTATTCGCGGTGAAGTGGAACTGTCTTATCCCGCACGAGGTATTCAAGCAACAGCTGCCCAAGCACAATACTTTACCCGCGAACGTCAGATTATTCTTAGTGGCAACGTCTATGTTTTGCAACAAGGAGGCAATAGCATTAAGGCTGACTCAGTAACGTATCTAATTGATGAAGCGCGATTTGTTGCTACACCCAAGCAAGGTAGTCAAGTAGAATCTATTTATCTGGTTAACGAGAATAACCAAACTCCTGGATCTGCTCCTGCAACAGCACCTGTGAAAAAATCTAATTAGCACAGATAACTCATAAAGGACGGCAGAGGGTGAAAATTGTCTTAGAAAATGTTCATAAAACTTATGGCAAGCGAGTCATTGTCAATCGCGTCAACCTTTCAGTCGCCCAAGGCGAAATCGTTGGGTTACTTGGTCCTAATGGCGCTGGTAAAACGACGACTTTTTACATAGCCACAGGTTTAGAAAAACCAGATAAGGGAAAAGTCTGGTTAGACAATGTAGATATGACTCCGCTACCAATGCACAGAAGGGCGCGACTAGGCCTTGGTTATTTGGCACAAGAAGCAAGTGTTTTTCGTCAACTCAGCGTGCGAGATAATATTCTTTTGGTGCTAGAACAAACAAATGTGCCAAGCTGGGATTGGGCAAGGCGAGTGGATACCTTGTTGCGGGAGTTTCGTTTAGAAAAAGTAGCCAACAACAAAGGAATTCAACTTTCTGGAGGTGAAAGACGCCGGACAGAATTGGCAAGGGCGTTGGCTGCTGGTAAAGAAGGACCAAAATTTTTATTTTTAGATGAACCATTTGCAGGAGTTGATCCCATAGCAGTCTCAGAAATTCAGCAAATTGTCGCGCAACTGCGCGATCGCGATATGGGCATTTTAATCACCGATCATAACGTCCGCGAAACTCTAGCCATCACAGATCGCGGATATATTATGCGTGAGGGGCAAATCCTTGCCTCCGGTACCTCCAAAGAACTCTACAATAACCCCCTTGTGCGGCAATACTATCTGGGCGATAACTTCCAAGCGTAAATAAAAAATCAATTAAAAATAAAAAAACTTTTATATTTACTGTTTTTAATTAAAATTTCGTAATCTGGCTTTATTTTGTTTACGATTTATTTTGATAACTGCTACATTTTTGATGCTTAAATCTTCTTGTGGCTGAAATTGTTGCTACCCGAAACCAGGATTTCTCACTTGAGTTTGCATAGTATAGTGCATAAATGTTTGATGAATCGTGACAAAAAACCTAGTATCAATGACTAATGACTAATAACTAATAACTAATAACTAATGCCTAAATTTAAGTCTTTCTACACCATCAATTCGCTGCTCCCTTTTTCTATAATGGATCGCTACCTGGCGAGGGAATTGTTGCCAACATTTTTGTTTGGTGTTGGGGCTTTCGCTTCAATTGGCGTAACAATAGATGCTATGTTCGAGCTAATACGGAAAATCGTGGAATCCGGATTACCGATAAGCATCGCCGCTCAAGTTTTTATGTTAACTATGCCAGAGTTTATCGTTTTAGCTTTCCCCATGTCCACGCTCCTGGCTACTTTGATGACTTACAGTCGTCTTTCCAGCGATAGCGAACTTGTAGCTTTACGCGGCTGCGGAGTTAGTGTGTATCGCATGGTACTCACTGCTGTGATGTTGAGTTTGATCGTTACAGGAATGACATTTGTGTTTAACGAACAGCTTGCACCAGCATCCAAATACCGAGCAACTCAAATATTGAATGCGGCTCTCAAGTCCGAAACTCCAACTATTGTTAAGCGGCAAAACATTTTTTACCCCGAATACCAGAAGGTAAAAAAAAAGGATGGTAGTGGAAATAGTAAAATCTTAACACGCTTGTTTTACGCTGATGAATTTGACGGTAAAGAGATGAAAGGTTTGACAATTATTGACCGTTCTACACAAGGTGTGAGTCAAATCATTGTATCAGAATCAGGCGAGTGGAATCCATCTCAAAATGTCTGGGATTTTCACAACGGTACCATCTATTTAGTCGCCCCTGACCGCTCTTATCGTAACATTCTCAGGTTTGAACACCAACAAATAAAATTGCCTCGGACTGCTCTTGATTTGGCACAGAAAAGCCGAGACTATGGCGAGATGAACATTGGTCAAGCACTGGAACAACTAGAGGTTGAACGTCTCGGTGGTGATGAGCACAAAATTCGCAAACTCCAAGTCAGGATTCAACAAAAAATTTCCTTACCATTTGTCTGTGTCGTTTTTGGTTTGGTCGGTGCAGCAATGGGAACCGTACCTCAGCGTACTGGAAAAGGGACAAGTTTTGGCATCAGTGTCATAGTTATTTTTAGTTATTATTTGCTTTGGTTTATTACTGGTGCTTTAGGAGAAGCTGGTATCCTTTCTCCCTTGGTAGCTGCTTGGATGTGTAACTTTCTGGGATTTGGTGTAGGTTTCTTGTTATTGAGGCGAGTTGCACAAAAATAGTTTTTTGACAACAATCACACCTGGGGTTAATAAATTACAATTGTGGAGTAGGTAGGATAAAAAAACTCGCATTAAAACCGCTGGTCTAAACCTTTTTTCTTTTACCAATTTATTTGTAAACTTAGACTATATTGCCCATGTCACGCCACCACCATCCTCCCGCCTACTTACGCTATCTCAAAGCTAGGTTATGGTATTTAGCACGACCTAGTTTTTGGGGAACAGCAATTTTTTTATCTGTCGTAGGACTGGGTATCAAAGAATACTGGACAAACCCCGACTTTTTGACTCAATGGCAAAAAAATCAAGTTGCGGATAACAAGCCTGTCAATTCCTCTGTTTCAAAGGAAGACAGCCCAATAACACCGGATATTAATAATTTACCACCAGTTCCGTATCCAGCCAAAAATCTCGCCTCCAAACAAAACACTCAAGCAAAAAACAGCAAAAGTTTATTAGAAGCTTTAAATAGCAACACCCAGACTTCTACAAGTGATAGTAAATTAAAGCTTAATGTCAAGGACGGTAATTCTACACCCGTTCTAGAGTTGGAAAATCCATTCCTAGCACAAGCACAGAGTTTATTACAATTTAAAAATCTTCAAAATGGTAGCAATTCACTAGGAGTGAATGCCTTAGCTCCGAGTTTGGGAACGGGATTAGCGACTCAAACCACTTCTAATCAAAACGGCGTCTCAGAAAGTGCCTTGCAAACAGCGCTTAACCAAATAAAGAGCCAACAATCTACAAACTCAAATCGTATCACCTCAACTCAGAGATACCCTCTTGAGCCATCATCTTTACTATCCACTGAAAACAGAAGCAGTCAGACTGTTGTTCCAAGCACTAACTTTAATACAAACACAATCAATCCTCTGAACATAGGAACAGGTTCTACGCAGCCGGGAGCGATTTCTGGAACCAATTACATACAACCAGGAACTACTCCTGGAACAGCTTACCCCCAACCAAGTTTCAATAATCCGCAACCACAAAATTTATCTGGTGGAACAAGTTATATACAACCACCAACTGCAAACCAACTACAAACTTCCATTCCTGGAACAGCTTATCCTCAACCTCAATTAGCACCTGTAGGCATACCGCAAACTCCAAGTGCAGTTCCTAATAGCAGGGCTATTCTTCTTAACCAAGTTATCAACAATAGGTTGAATAACATAAATACTGCTCAGCCATTGTCTAATGTAACACAACCAACATTAGTAGTACCTCCGTCCTCGAATACACTCAGTGCTCCCAACTATACCCCCAATCAAAGTGGCGTTATTAATAATACGCCACCCACGTCCAATAATTATGGAAATATAGGCTCACAGCAAGCCCCAGCTCCAATACCGCAGTATCTTGATCCATCTTTTCCTCAGATTCCCGGACAGTATACTGGTGGCGGACAGATAAATAGGTACTAGTATCCGTAAGATCTATGGCACGAACCTATCTAAATGTTCCATATCAACAAAAAGATCAAGCCAAAAAACTCGGTGCAAGATGGGATGCTAGCTAGCCAGCATGAATGGGATTTAGATATTACCTATCTAGAGCCATTTGGGATATCGAGTCATTCTTCATCGCCCAGACGTGGTAACAGAGCAGGGAATTGAGCAGTTTTAGATAACTGTAGCGCCTGCACCGCGCTATTATTTGGTATCCTAGAAAGCTGGACTAGCTATGACTTAAACTATGCCTGCGCCTACCACCATCCCTCTTAGTACTGCTTTTCCCCTGACAGCCGTAGTCGGTCAAGAAGCGATTAAATTAGCCTTGCTGCTTGCTGCGGTAGATCCGGGGTTGGGAGGAGTCGCGATCGCCGGTCGTCGCGGTACGGCAAAATCTGTAATGGCGCGCGCTATTCATAGCCTACTTCCACCTATTGAAGTTGTATCTGGTTCTATCAGCAATTGCGATCCCAACCGTCCAGAAGAATGGGATGACCAACTTTTGGCAGATTCCTCCCTCAGTCTCCCTACAAGCGAAGATGGAAGCAGCGAGGTAAAAACCGAAATCATCCCCACAACTTTTGTACAAATTCCTTTGGGAGTCACAGAAGACAGACTCTTGGGTTCTGTGGATGTAGAACAGTCTGTTAAACTCGGGGAAACTATCTTTCAACCAGGTTTACTCGCCCAAGCAAACCGAGGCGTTCTCTACATAGATGAAATCAATTTATTAGATGACCAAATATCGAATCAGCTTTTAACAGTATTATCTGAGGGACGCAACCAAATTGAACGCGAGGGCATTAGTTTTCAGCATCGGTGCAAACCCTTATTTATCGCGACTTATAACCCAGAAGAAGGAGCATTGCGGGAACATTTACTAGATAGAATTGCGATCGCCCTCAGCGCTGATGGTGTCCTCGGTTTAGATCAAAGAGTCCAAGCAGTCGAGCAAGCTATTGCTTACTCCCAATCTCCTCAAGAATTTCTCCAACAGTATAGCGAAGACTTAGACAACCTCAAAACCCAAATCATCTTGGCGCGGGAATGGTTAAAAGACGTTTCCATCACCCACCAACAAATTTCCTACCTAGTAGAAGAAGCAATTCGTGGAGGCGTGCAGGGACACCGCGCTGAGTTATTCGCCGTACGTGTTGCCAAAGCCTCTGCTGCTTTGGATGGACGCACACAAGTGAACGCGGAGGATTTGCGGCGTGCTGTGGAACTTGTGATAGTCCCACGGGCGACTGTTGTGCAGACACCGCCACCCCAAGAAGAACCACCGCCACCGCCTCCACCTCCACCACAAGATCAGGAGGAACCCGACGAAGATAATTCCGAACAAGAACAAGAGGAAAATCAAGAACAGCCAGAACAAGAACCGCCTGGTATCCCTGAAGAGTTTATCTTTGATCCTGAAGGAGTCGTTCTTGATCCTAGTGTGCTTTATTTTGCTCAGATGGCGCAGCGGCGAGGTAAGTCTGGCAGTCGTAGTTTAATCTTTTCCGAAGACCGGGGACGTTACATCAAGCCAATGTTGCCGAAAGGAAAAGTGCAACGCATTGCCGTAGATGCCACACTTCGTTCGGCAGCACCGTATCAGAAAGCACGACGGCAGCGGTATGAGAACAGACGAGATAATGCATCCTCTTCCTCAAGAGAACGGCGCGTCTTTGTAGAAGAAAGTGATATTCGAGCCAAGCGCTTGGTACGCAAAGCAGGTGCTTTAATAGTATTTGTGGTAGATGCCTCAGGTTCAATGGCGCTGAACCGGATGCAGTCTGCTAAAGGTGCGCTGATGCAACTCCTGACAGAAGCATATCAAAACCGTGACCAAGTGGCTTTGATTCCTTTCCGAGGAGAACAAGCAGAGGTATTGTTACCCCCCACACGTTCTATTGCTTTGGCGCGCAACCGTTTGGAAAGATTACCCTGTGGTGGTGGTTCACCACTGGCTCATGGTTTAACCCAAGCTGTACGCGTCGGTTTGAATGCCCAAATGAGCGGAGATATTGGACAAGTTGTGATTGTAGCGATAACCGATGGACGCGGCAATATTCCTTTGTCGCGTTCTTTGGGTGAACCGCAAGAAAGTGGACAAAAACCAGATATCAAAGCAGAATTGTTAGAAATTGCTGCTAGAATGCGTGCTTTGGGAATGCAGTTATTAGTTATTGATACAGAAAGTAAATTTGTTTCTACTGGATTTGCTAAGGAGTTAGCAAAGACAGCAGGAGGCAAGTATTACCATTTGCCCAAAGCCACAGATAAAGCTATTGCTGCAATGACAAAAGGAGCAATTGCTGATTTAAAATCTCGTTGATGTCAGCACTTCCATACTTTTTTAAATAAACATCATCACCCTGCTGGCACTGCTTGGGTTTTTAACATAGAGACTAAATCTTGAACTCCCTTTTGCAAATATCGCGTAACTGTCATTGGACTGGTACCAATTTTGTTCGCGGCATCTTTGCGAGAAAATTCATTCAAATATACCATTTCTACTACCATGCGGGGCTTTTCTTCCAACATACTTATTGCCCCTTGAAGTTGTTGCCGTTCTTCGTGTTGTTGTTGCAAACTAGCAGAACGGTGACAAGGAAGTGCTTCACCTAGAGTGATTTGACAATCAATAGACTGAATAACAGTAGCATCTAAACTCAAAGGCATACGGTTCTGAGCAGCTAATTTTGTCTGTTGCCATTCTTGGGGAGAGACCTTGAGTTTGCTTGCAATTTCTAAATCTTTGGGAGGACGACCTAAAGTCAGTGCCAATTCTTTGCGAACCTTTTGCCCTTCGTTATAGAGTTCTTGCCAACGACGCGGAATTTTTAAGAGGGTACAGCGATCGCGTAAAAAGTGCAGCATTTCACCTCGAATGTAAGGCACAGCAAAAGAACTAAAAGCATATCCTTGGCTCGGATCAAAACGCTCAATTGCTCTTATTAAACCTAAATAACCGACTTGCTCTAAATCTTCATAAGGCTCGTTGCATTGATAACTGAATTTATGAGCCATCTTGCGCACTAAGCCAGTATGCATTTGTACAAGTTCATTACGAAGTTTAACAGAAGGATTCTGGTAGTATGCTCGTAGTAATTCTATACCATCAGATTGCATATAGTACTGATTTGCTGCCATATAAATTCCTTTTTAAGAAGTCCTTTTTTGGGAAAAATAAAGTAGTGTAAATCTCCATTACAGCTGTTATTATTTTCCTTAGGAACTCTTGTAGAAACCATTCGTTGTTTTACTGAAATTGTTAATAGTCTTTTCCAAATCTAAGTGTTTTCACGGGTAAAAAACTCGGATTTTTTAGTTGTGGTAAATTAACAAAGTGCTGAGTTGTGAATACTGAGAAGCCAGCGCCCTTCGGGTTCGCAGTCGCCTACGGAGGGAAACCCTCCTGCAGCGCTGTCTCACCGTGTGAAAGTTCCCTTCGGTGCATGCAAACTGCCGTTTTGTTGTAGAGCCACTCTTGGGCTTCCTGTCGAGGTGGCAAGTGGTGTTCCAAGAAGGGGTGTAAGGGTGTAGGGGTATAGGGGAAATGCATTTATATTTTCATCCTTTTACACCCTTACACCCTCACACCCCTAACGTTGGGCGTTAACTCACTCCTGGGAATTATCTTTATGGCTACTAGCTCTGGTTATCAGTAAAAATGGAAAGAAACACAAATGCTCAACTAACTAGAAAATAAGTGTGAAATATGAGCAATACCAGTAACTTCCGTGACGCAATTCGTCAGGCGAAAACTCAAGCCCTAGTCGGTCCCAATGTCATTGCCAACGCTCTTCCTTTTGTAGGCGGCGGACTAGTGCTAACAGCATTAGGGGCATACGGTGGATTGAGTGTCAACCGTGCTAACCCTCAATTGTTCTTGCCGACCTTCTTTGGTGCAGTCATTCTACAGTTGATTTTGTTCTTCGTTGCCCAGAATGTTGCCGAAAAAGGCAATAACAAAGTTGCACTGCCTCTATTAGCAACATACAGTCTGCTCACTGGATACACAATTAGTGGTTTAATCTACTTAGCACTGAGAACCCCAGGTGTTGGTATTCAAGGTGTTGGATTCGCCGCTCTTGGTTGTGGTGTGACTTTTATCGTTGCTCGTCAAATTGGCTCAAATCTTTCTGAGCAAGATGGTATGGCATTGACGAAAACGATTAATCTGGGGGTAATTGCCTTAGTTGCTGTAGTCGGTGTGCAATTTTTATTCAGTATTTTTGGTGTTTACACACCGAACTGGTTAGAAATTGGCATCTCAGGTTTGGGCGTATTTCTCTTTGTTGGTGCATCAGTTGTAGATTTCTACATCCTGCCACGCACCTACCGCAATGACCAATACCTGCCTGCTGCTTTATCAATGTACTTAACATATATCAATTTGTTTGTTTTTATCTTGCGATTGATTCTTGCTTTTAACAGCCGCGATTAAGTACATTGAAGTTTTTTGTCTCAAAACAAAATCAGCCGTGGTTTGACTTTCCAAATCACGGTTTTTATTGAATTTTGGATTTTGGATTTTGGATAATGGAATTGACTCCACCGGCTTCGGCTGCGCTCAGCCCAAGCTAAAGGTGAGGAGCTTGAAAATGAGCGGATTTTGAATTGAGGAATTAATTCCGTCCTAGAAGGACGGGGCTTGTACCGACTAACCCCAATCTAAAATCTAAAATCGTCCCGGTCAAAAGCAGTAAACAGAGGAAGCGATTTATTGACCCGCTGATAACTGTTCACTGTTCACTGTTCACTGTTCACTGATTTAATCCAATCTAAAATCGCCTTGTTCACCACATCTGGGCATTCATCGTGAGGACAATGTCCCACATTTTCTAAGTTAAGCAGTTCCAACTTTTCGTTAAAATTAGCAAATTGAGTCGCAAGTGCAGGGGGAATAAATCGGTCTTTTTGCCCCCAAATCAGAAGCATGGGAATTTGTAAGGTTGGCAATACTGTCTTAACGCTAGGACTAAAGTTAATACCAATGGTAGCTTTCAACAAGGCTGTGAAAGCACGGGCAGAACCTCGATCCCCAGAAGGACCAACCAGAATTTCTACCAGTTCATCGGTGATCGCCTCTGGGTTAGCATAGGCAATACTAGCCCAGCGACGTACTACGTTTGGTCGGCGTAAGAACTGGAATAAAGGCTTAAGCAACAGTGGTGAAGCAACTAGATTTTTGATTCCCATGACAACAGGTCGTAGAATGGGAGGAATCGCTTCTTGCTCCAATGATGGATCAGGCAAACTCATCATAACGACACCTTGCACCATCTCTGGATGAGCAGCTGCGACTGCCAAGCAAACAAGTGAACCAAGAGAGTTACCTACGAGTACAACTGGTTGACAGATAAATGTTTTCCAAAAATCGTAAATCTGTTCTGCCCAAAGATGTACGCTGTAATTTACGGGAGCTTTTTCAGAAGCGCCCCAACCTAACATATCAAGGGCGTAAACAGTATGGTGTTCGCCTAGTACTTCTAAATTCTGTCGCCAATGACCGATAGATGCACCGAATCCGTGTAGCAGAATCAAGGGAGTTGTCTTGCGATTGTTTAGAGCAGGACGAATGTATGTGTAGCGAGTTTGCCAGCCTCTCCAAACCCAGTCTCTTTGATTGCCAACCCGTTGCTGCCAGTCCACGATAGTATCCACGCTTTTCTCCAATTTATCGTACAGAAAAACTTTTCATTTCACTTTGTCAAAGTTAGCTCAACTCCTTGCGGCTAAATCTGTGCAGAGTTGGTACCAATAGTGCAGGCGAAAGTTGATAGTCTTTAAATATATTCTAGACTAGGTGCATTTCGACCTTTTTTTGCTTAGAATCAATACCGAGCCAATACTATTTATAAGCAAACATCAAAATATGCTTATCATCTAAATACTGTATTATCTGAAACGGCATTTTTTACGAACACTGAAAACCAACAAAGTCAATGGTTTTATAGAAAGTGTTACAATCATTAAAAATTGCTACTATTCTGTAACTTAGATTAACGATTGGACAGAAATCCTTTCAAAATGAGTAAAATGGCAGATACAACGAAGACAATGAAACTGCTCTAGGGATTAGCTACCCTAGAACTATAGGTTCATTTTCTAGTCCTCAGTGATTTTAGTATTTCACTTCTGAGGCATACAACAAACAACTAAGTCACTTTCTTAACAAATAGCTCCCACAAATCATGTCAGTGATTGAAAGAAAAAGAAATCGCGACCTGCCCCAAATTAACGAACGAATTCGCTTCCCGAAAATTCGGGTTATTGATACTGATGGTTCTCAGTTAGGAATCCTGACCCCACAAGAAGCACAACAACTAGCAGAGGAAAAAGAACTTGACCTAGTGCTGCTGAGTGATAAGGCAGAGCCTCCGGTTTGTCGGATTATGGACTATGGGAAATACAAGTTTGAGCAAGAGAAGAAGGCACGAGAAGCCCGGAAAAAGCAGCACACTGCTGATGTCAAAGAAGTGAAGATGCGTTACAAGATTGAAGAACACGACTACAATGTACGAGTTAAGCAAGCAGAGCGTTTTCTCAAAGACGGGGATAAAGTCAAAGCAACTGTGATGTTCAGAGGTCGCGAAATTCAACACAGCGACATGGCAGAAAAATTGCTCAAGCGAATGGCAACAGATTTAGAAGCATTAGGCGAAGTTCAGCAAATGCCCAAAAAAGAAGGGCGGAACATGATGATGCTCATCTCACCCAAGAAGTAATCAAGAAATAAGCAAACTTAGCAAATCAGACAAGGGGGGATACTTCCGTTGGTGAAGTTTCCCCCAGTTTTATTTAGCGTCATTCTAAATGATAAGTTCTACGGGCACGCACTCGCGTTCGTGAATAAAAGTAGGAGATGAGGCAGATGCTTCCTCATTATGCTGATTTAAATCCAATCCTTAATTTCACAACTCAAATTGGACTCGCATATAAGATTAACTTTTAAGAGAAAATTGAACTTATTTTAAATGTGATATCGCATGGAATCTCTTATCTCTCGGATGCAGGCGGTGCAGTCGCCTATTATTCCAGTTGTCGCGGAACTGATTCAAAGCTGTCCTGGTACTATTTCTTTGGGACAGGGTGTTGTTTCTTATAGTCCACCACCCGAAGCTATAGAACTTTTGCCCAAGTTCCTAGCTGAACCAACTAATCATTTATACAAAGCGGTTGAGGGAATTTCTCCATTACAAACTGCATTAGCAGCAAAACTACAAGACTTTAATGGTATTGAAATCAATGAGGAAAACTGCATCGTTGTGACAGCAGGTAGCAATATGGCGTTTATGAATGCTGTTCTTGCTATCACTTCGGTGGGAGATGAAGTTATTCTCAATACGCCTTACTATTTCAACCATGAAATGGCGATTACTATGGCGGGTTGTCGTCCGGTAGTCGTCAAATGTGATGAAAATTACCAACTGCGTCCAGAGGCGATCGCCTCTGCTATCACTCCAAAAACACAAGCAGTGGTGACGATTTCCCCTAATAATCCCACAGGTGCTGTGTATTCAGAACAAGCGTTGCAGCAAGTGAATCAAATTTGTCATGATCGCGGTATCTACCACATCAGCGATGAAGCCTATGAATACTTTACCTACAACGGAGTGAAACATATATCTCCCGGTGCATTTGCTGGAAGTAGCAAGTACACGATTTCTCTCTATAGCCTTTCCAAAGCTTATGGTTTTGCTAGCTGGCGTATTGGTTACATGGTTATCCCCAAACACCTGCTTGTCCCCGTCAAAAAAGTTCAAGACACGATTCTGATTTGTCCGCCTGTGATTTCCCAGTATGCAGCTTTGGGGGCGTTACAAGCCAAAGACGACTATTTGAAGAATCATATTGCGGCGATCGCCCAAGTAAGACAAGTCGTACTTGATTCCCTCAACAGCTTACAAGACTTGTGTACCATTGCTCCTGCTGATGGTGCTTTCTATTTTTTCCTGAAAGTTCATACTCAAGTGGATAGCTTTGAACTTGTCAAACGACTCATCCGCGAACATCAAGTCGCAGTGATACCTGGTACAAGCTTTGGGATGGATGATGGATGCTATCTCCGCGTCGCCTACGGTGCGCTACAAAAACAGACAGCAAAAGAAGGAATTGAACGCTTGGTGAGGGGTTTGCAAAAAATATGTAAGGTGCATTAACGCAGTGCGACACACTACCTTTAAACTAGAAATCAGTCAAAAAATAAACTTTATCCACAAGACTTGTATTTTGTGGAACATTTTCATCTTAATAACTTGCAAAATTAAAAACACAAAATTAACTGTATGCCAATTGTTAATCATTTTATAGAAATCGAAACAAAACAAGGAATAAATATTCATAATATTACGTTACAGATTCAAGAGTTGATAGAATCAACCTCAATTAAGAATGGTCAAGCTTTGGTCTTTTCGCGCCACACAACGACGGCATTGGCTATTAATGAATATGAAGAAAGATTGTTACAAGATGTCAAAGTTTATTTGCACAAACTAGCACCAGAATCAGATCGATACTTACATAACGACCTACACTTAAGAGAAAATATTCCTCCAGATGAACCAATGAATGCCCATTCTCACTTAATGGCAATGACTTTAAGTACGAGTGAAGTTATTCCGATTGTGGATGGAAAATTAGCTTTGGGAACTTATCAATCTGTTTTATTCTTTGAGTTAGATGGACCACGTAAAAGGACTATCTTTTGTCAAATTTCTGGGGAGTCGTGAGTGATGAGTTAGGAGTTCAAGCTCAATTCTGGGTTTTTGGCAAGAACCTCACATAGCAAGCAAGTAGGATAGAGACTGCATATCCTAACAGAATTGGCTCCTATATATAGTAGATTAGAACTTAACGCATTCTACAAATAGGTTATGTAGATACAAGGAGATGATGATGTTTCAGTCCTTTTCTACAGGGTTAATATTATTATTGATTGTTATTCTGCCCGCTATGGCAATTGCATACGCAATTTCCTACCGCACAATCGGGCGTCAAGCCGCTCAAAGGCGCTTGGGTCGCAGTGCTTTGTTGATACTGCTTGCTTTCTTCGTTGCCTTAGGGCTTGGTTCACTAGGCAAATATGGGTCGATAAGCTTTAATTTTCTATTTGCAGCTTTTGTGGCGTTATGGCTTTTAAGCTGGAACTGGCGAAAGAGAAAGGCTGGTGCTTTACTACTTGATGTCGGACGGTTTTCACAAAGCAAATTAATGCTTTGGGTTGGTGTATTGGAAGCACTGTTCGCAGTCTTCAACACTTCGTCGGCGATTAATAAAATTTCAACAGGGCTTGGGAATGACACTAAACTGCTAGAAGTTATATCGCAACCGGTTTTGTTTTGGTCGCTAGCCATTTATTTCCTTTCAATGGGATTGAGTAGATTGGAGTTTCGAGAAAACGGCATCTGCTATATGCTTTCAGTAGTGAAGTGGGAGAAACTGACATCCTACTGGTGGAGCCAAGACAAACCTAACATCGTGACGATTGAGTTCAAACAACCACCCTATCTCCTATCAACAGGACTCCGGAGCTTACGAATTCCATCAGCACATCGGGATGCAGTGAAGCAGATTCTGGCTGAGCATTTGATGATGACTGATGTCAAGTAAATCTTACAGAATTGCTGCGTAAGATAAACGCCATATGTTTTGAGGCAGATAAACCAATTGACTTAAGAACCTGGTATATTCTTCGTATAAATCACTTTGTGCAATTAAGTTCAATCAGGGGGTAGATTGCTTGCTGTATGAAACCTTAGTAAAGAGCCTTTTGAAGGTTTTCTTTCTGAATGGGTATAAGCAGCAAAAGTTTTGCACAACTACCGTAGTTTTACGGAAAAAATGAAATTTTAATTATTACAAAACAAGTTGTCAGGAATTACGTGTCACGGCAGTGTATCTACAATTGCATATAAAAAAACTGACTAATACTCTGTCTGAAGTCAATTTCACAACAGGGGAATCATCTAAGATAACAAACCGAAATAACTACTATGGAAAGAATTGGTTATCTTCAGCTTGCATCAGCAAACGAAGCCTCAACAAGAAATGAGCATACTGCTGTGGGATTTTCTCTTAATCTTTTTGCTGGGTTGAATTGGAGAAAACTGTCTAATCGTGCAGCGATACATCTTTTATCTGTAACACTGACTTTGGTAGTCTTGAGTATAGCCGAGCGTGCGATAGCCCAAAGGGCTGACGCTCCGCGTATCGCACTCCAGAAAGTAGGAAGTGGAAGTAGTGGATCTCAAGTCTCAAATATCCAAAGGTGTTTGAGCAATTTAGGCTATTACAAAGGTCCTGTGACAGGTAAGTTTGCTTCCTTAACTCAGGATGCAGTGATTCGGTTCCAGCGAGCCAATGGACTACCAACTGTTGGATATGTCGGTGCAAGAACTCAACAACTATTGCAATCTCAATGTCAAAGTCGAAGATCTAATCAAAGATCGCGAGTGAGTGTTAGCACTGATTTGCGATCAGGTAGCAGTGGTCAAGCAGTCGCTAGATTGCAACAAAATTTAGGGCGTTTAGGTTTCTTTAATGGTCCTGTGACAGGTAATTTTGGTTCAGAAACTCAGCAAGCAGTCATCAGATTCCAGCAATCACGTGGAATACGTGCTGATGGTGTTGTTGGTGCGAGAACAGAAGAAGCAATACGCACCAGTTTTAACACAAATGATTCCTCAGTCAGTGTTAACACTTATCAAGACACAAATAATTCCTCAGTCAGTGTTAGCAGTTACCAAGACACAAATAATTCCTCTAATTCCTCAGTCAGTGTTAGCAATTACCAAGATGGCGTCGGTGGAGATAGCTTACCAAATGCTTTGAATGTGGGTGACTCAGGTGCTCAGGTGAGAGGATTGCAACAGGATTTGCAGCAGCTGAGCTACTTTAGGGTGAATCCAACTGGTTATTTTGGTCGAACAACTCAAGAAGCTGTAGCACGTTTTCAGCAAGATCATGAAATCACACCCAACGGTATTGCTGACTCACAAACCTTGGGAGCAATAAGCACAGCTTTAGCACAACAAGGTAATGGACAAAATTATGGACAAAGTAATGGGCAAAATTACGGCCAAAATTATGGACAAAGTAATGGGCAAAATTACGGCCAAAATTATGGACAAAATTATAGTTGTTCGACCACCGGAGATATCTGTCAGGGTGAGACAAGTCAGCGAGTGACCACCATACAACAGCGTTTGCAGAATTTAGGATTTTTTAAAGGTAATGTCACTGGTTTTTATGGTCCTGCAACCAGAGATGCTGTGGTTCAATTTCAGCGAAACTCTCGCTTAGAAACAACAGGATCTGTCAATTTTCAAACTTGGCAAGCATTAGGTTTGACCAACAACCCGAACAACTCTACAGGATTGAACCCTAAAGAGAATCGCTATGTTGTTCTCATCCCGATTTCTAGAAACGACACTTTAAATGAAGTGCGTCAATATATACCGGAAGCTTTCCGCGCTGAATCTAGACTCGGTCCCTATGTCAATGCTGGACAATTTAGAGAACGCTCACAAGCAGAAGATTTGTCTAAGTGGTTACGTTCACGTGGGTTAGATGCACGGGTAGAATACTTCTAATGGTTAAGAGCTATGAGCTAAGAGTGAGGAGTTATGAGTTATAACTCCTCACTGTTGATTTGTGTAACTTGATTCCTCACTTTTCGCGTAATCTAAAGATAATGGCAGAAACTCGTATTGGGATTATTGGTGGCAGTGGTTTATACAAAATGGACGCCCTCAAAAATATCGAAGAGGTACAAGTCCAGACACCTTTTGGTTCTCCATCGGATGCTTTGATACTGGGAACTTTAGAGGGTACACGAGTTGCTTTTTTAGCGCGTCATGGTCGCAATCACACGCTGTTGCCTTCCGAGTTGCCATTTCGCGCCAATATTTATGCAATGAAGCAACTGGGTGTGGAGTATCTGATCTCTGCTTCTGCTGTCGGTTCTTTGAAAGAAGAAGTAAAACCATTGGATATGGTGGTTCCCGATCAATTTATTGATAGAACGAAAAATCGGGTTTCAACGTTTTTCGGTGAGGGGATTGTTGCTCATATCGCTTTTGGTGATCCGATTTGTAAAAATTTGGCAGTTGTTGTTGCAGAGGCGATTGCCTCCCAAAACTTACCAGATATCACTGTCCATCGTGGTGGTACTTATGTGTGTATGGAGGGACCAGCATTTTCAACAAAGGCGGAATCCAATCTTTACCGCAGTTGGGGCGCAACGGTGATTGGAATGACCAATTTACCAGAGGCGAAGTTAGCACGGGAAGCAGAGATTGCCTATGCTACGCTTGCTTTAGTGACTGATTATGATTGTTGGCATCCAGATCACGATAACGTGACAGTGGACATGGTCATTGCTAATTTGCAGCGAAATGCACTCAACGCTCAGAAAGTCATTCAAGAAACAGTGCGGCGTTTGAGCGAAAATCCACCCTCAAGTGATGCACATTCAGCGCTAAAGCATGCGATTTTGACAAACTTAGATAAAGCTCCCGCAGCAACTAAAGAAAAGTTGGGGTTGTTGTTGAAAAAGTATATCTAGAAACGAGAGTATCATACAAACACCAAAATTGCGCGTACGCCTGCGGTACGCTTTGCGTACCGCAGGAGCGTGCTGCAGCCGTACACGAAGCGTTCATCTATAGTATCTGGTTGGTAATCATTATTACTGTTTTGAAGCAATACTGTCAGGGTGTTTCCTTTCCCATAAGTACCTCTAAAGTCATAACACTTTTCTAAGCAACCTTTTGGGCAATTTACGTCTTATAGCAGATATCGATTAATGCCCAATGGCAGAATTTCTTACCTCATTCCAGGTGTTATTATTTTTTACAGTGAAGGTAGAACAGTGAGTAAGCGTGCTTGATGAGGGTTTCCCGACAGAGGTATCTGGTTACTCCAGCGCCCTTGGTAGATTATCCCTCCGCAGGCTCTGGCGAACCCGAAGGGTGAAAGTAGAACAGGCTGCATCAGTTACCAATCATTTACAGTTAGAAAAACTTGTCTACCATCACAAAAAAAAGCTGACGTGTATCACAACCAAGTTATATTACCGAGATATAGGGGATAATATAACTTGTGAGGAGAAAACGGAAGCAACTTGTATCAGAAAGGTGAAAATATTATGAAAGCCAAACTTATAGCACTTTTAACCTTAGTGACTCCCCTAGTCTTGGCTAGTTCAGTGAATGCAGCGAATCCACAGCATGTTAAGAAGCTACTTGCTACTGGGGAATGTGCAAAGTGTGATCTATCGAAAGCAAACCTCAGCGGTGCACATTTAATCGGTGCTGACTTGAGAGATGCTAATCTTCAAGGAGCAAATTTAACAAAGGCAAATCTTGAAGGTGCTGATCTTACAGGTGCTAATTTAGCCGGCGCTAACATGACGTCAACTTTAGCGACTAATGTTGATTTCAAGAAAGCCAATCTTAATAAAGTGAATTTCACTCGTGCTACGATTCACGATTCTAATGTGTATGGGGCATCGATGAATGACCTCAATATTACTAATGCCGAAATATCTAACACAGGCATAGGTATCGGTGGTGAAGACGCAGAAGTTCCTGATTGGAAATAAAGCTTACGATAGCATTGATTCTGGGAACAAGAGAATAGGGATTGGTAAACTCCTTGCACACAAATTCTCTGTTTGTTTCATTGGTTTAGCTGATTGAGTCACTCTGTAAGTTAGGACAGCCTGAGAAAGAGGTTATGTAGGGCGATGAATTATCGCCCTGTGGAAAGCTGACATCTTGTATTGTTGTCATGTATTGGCGACGGGACTCTAGACTTATTTCGACAGCTAAACGCTAAGCTGTTTACATACAGAGACTTTTGGATAAATAGTCTTATTTATTTTTGTCCAGCTACTTATTGCTGAAGTCGGGGATTGTCGCGAGTGTGTTCTACTCTAGTCAAAAATTCGTCTAACACTTGCAGAAATCTTTCTGTTTCTTCCAGATGAGGCATATGTGAACTGTTTTCAAACAGTACCCACTCTGAATCAGAAATACCTTGCTTTAATTTTTCTACACAAGCTGGGGTTACCTCATCATACCTACCAGAAAGCAGCAGTGTCGGTACAAAAATTTCACTCAATCGATTTTCAAGACTCCAGTCGATGATTTTGCCAGCGCCGCGAAACTCTGTACCAACTTTGCTGTATGCTTTAGTCAAACAACTAGGCCAAGGGTTTAAACGACAGAGAAAAGAATGGTTAAAGACCTCCATAGCCTGTTTATATTCTGGCTGTTGAGTTGTACCTGCGGTTTCATGTTTACTAATAATCTCTTTGATTTCTGCTGGTAGATCATTCATCAACTTATAAGCTTCACTCACAAATTGCTGAATGTTGGCAGGTGTATTAGCTAAAATCAGACTTGCTAAACCAGTTGCTTGAGAAAGAGTATGTTCTAGTGCCAAACAACCACCCCATGATTGTCCAAAAAGATGGATTTGCTCTAAGTTTAAAGTGCTGCGGATGGCTATAAGTTCATCTTTAAATAAATCAATGGAATATAAATTTGCGTCAGTAGGGCGATCGCTATTTCCACATCCTAGTTGATCGTAGAATATAACTTGCCTTCCCGTGTTAGCGATCGCTTCTAATGGTTCCAAGTAATCGTGGGGTACTCCTGGTCCTCCATGAATACACAAAAGAGGTAGTTTGTCTTCTGCTTCTTGGTTCGGTTTAACAATGCGATACCACACTTGATGCTCACGAAACGAGATAAAGCCTTCAACGGCAGAAGTTGATGACTGTTGATTCATACAAGTAGCAAAAAATTAGCAATAGTATTTACAATAACTTGATTTGTATATCTATAAACTATTTTAAGTAGTGAAAAACTCTTATACTTAGCCATATTGAAATCCGGCTTTTATTATAAACTGGTATTTAAAATAAAAGCAGGCGATAAGCCCGAGGACTTCGGTGTGAGCGCGATCCCTGAGCTTGCCGAAGGGCAGTCGAATGCTTGACGCTGCACCTATAGCGATGGTGAACTGAATAATTAAGGTATTCAATCCACCATTGTTTCGTTGAGTTACTAATGAAAGCTGACGTAGTTAAACCTTGACTCGTCGGAGCAGTTAGCTTTATTCCTTATCTACTTTTTCAATATCATCAGGTGTACCACTGGCAGAAATTTTTGATGTGCCAGATTTACCTGCACCGGAGTTGCCGCCAGAAGCGCCAGCACCGCCAGAGTGTTTAGAATCCGTGTTTCCTTGTTCTTCCTGGAGTTGTTCAAGGCGGTTTTTTTCTTGAGCTTTATCTTTTTGATCAGCCATATCTTATTTACATTTTTCGGGCTTGGTTTAGCTGTTAACTCTACCATTTTCCCTATTTTATATCTTGCACCTAACGGGATAAGCGCTGGCTTGGTTTTTTTAGTATAAAGAATTACTTCTTATGAGCAATTATGAGCGGAAACTGGGGCGGGTACGGCTTAGCCTATGGGAAAATTTACACTTCCGTAAAGCTGCTGGACGCCCGATGTCACTCTGAGGTAAATCCGCTTTTGGAGGTAAAGACGTTTATCAAATGGTTGTAGTATTCTAAGAAAGACGTAACTTTTGAGAATTTTTACCCAAACTCGAAACGTAAGATATTAATAATGTCAATAAGTATAAATATTGGTGAAATGTCCTCCTCAAAGATAAGAGCATAAGATAGGCTAAATATAGGGTAAAATCGGCATTTAGACTTGTCTAAATACAAGATGAGCTAATTTTTGCATGATTTGTATTTAGATGAGTACCATGATTAGCAACCTACATAGCGTGGGATAACCATACATTTGAGAGTGTAGTCCATTAAAAAATCGACTTAGAATGCTACCTCTAAGCCATACTAATTAGGTAATAGCTACTGCCCTGTTAGTGCTTTTCTACCTTGTAGTTGATGAAGTGGTAATGGAAGCGCAATTATGGTTATAGGTAGCTAGAACGAGCGTTGTACCTCAAAGTCAGTTGTGCTAACGTACCAGTGCATCGTTTAGTCAACAACCTTTTGGTTGTAACTGTCCGGATAAAAGTAACTCAAGTCTGAAAATTATGGAAGCCCAAATGCAAGAACCAGAAATAGTGGAAACTAAGTCTCCAGAAGCAACGATGGCAAATATCAACAATCAAACAGGCAGCATAACGAAACTCCAGCCAAGCGTGCAGTCTCAAGATCAATGGCTAAAATACGGAGAACAAGTTTCTGGCTTTTTAGCGACACTGCCCGAATATCTGGGAAGCTTCTTTAATAGATACAAACAGCCCCTGGTTAGCATTGGTTTGATTGTGGCAGCAATTGTCGCGGTCAAGATAGTTTTGGCGGTATTGGATGCTTTGAATGACATTCCTTTGGTATCACCAACCTTTGAATTAATTGGTATTGGTTACTCTACATGGTTTATTTACCGCTATCTACTCAAAGCCTCAACTCGGCAAGAGTTAACTGATGAGATTACAACTCTCAAGTCACAAGTTGTTGGCAAGGAAATTTCGGAAAGCTAAGTAGCTGCGAAGGAAACTGCATATCGTTGGTTTTGAATTGTCTGCCTGAAACACTTGGTGAACGTCAAATTACAATGCCTCATGACTGGGTAAATCCAGTTCTGCATGAGTGTTTCCTGACAGTGCCTGTAAGCGCAAAGCGCACGGCTGCTGCTTTAGGGAATGGCGCAGCCGTGCCTATGGCACAGGATATAGGTGTACCATAGGCATAGTGCTTCGCCCAGGGTAATAGCAAATCAATAGAGTATTGTCGGGCATTATCAGCGTCTTGAGATCAAAGTCTGAAATTGACAAAGCAAAGCCTGCGTAAGCAGGCTTTTGGTTTATGAGTAGTTGCGTGAAGTACCCCATATTGCCTTTGGGTGGCAGCTTTTGGGGGGAAGATTCCCCCCAAAACGTGCCTTCTGAAGATGGGGCTTCCCCCCAAATCCAACTAGTACAAGGACGGTCTTATTCGTCTTTTGGGCTTCCCGCTTCATCGGGTGATGCCTCCTCAAACCCGTGCTTGATTCCGTCTTACTCTCCCTCCACAGGCAGATCCTCGCCTCCCGCAAGGATATAACTTTTCGTACAGCACAACATGGCTTATTTTTTACCGTAGAGCGTAATCTACGAACCAGCGGTTATGCTCTTTCCCTGACCTTTGATCTTTCTGTACCAAGCGGAGGCAGTGCGTTGGGGAGCCAGTAGTGCAGGAGGGTCTCCCTCCGTAAGTATCTGGCGTCCGGGTTTCCCGACTTGTAAGCGCAAGGCGCACGCTACGCGAACGCGCAGCGTCTCCGCAGGAGTTAGCACCTGCCGTTCTTACCGCTACTTAGGTTATCTGTTCCGACACAATCAGGTGGGTCATCAACCACTACAATGGTAGCACAGAGACATCAGATTTGCTACCATGACTCAAATTAGTTTGCGCTTATCACAGAGAGAAAAAGAGCATTTACAAAAGTACTGCGAACTAACGGAACGCAACCAAACAGAAGTGTTGAGAGAACTTGTTCGTAGACTGTCAATCAAAGGGGCATTGAACCCCCTTGATTGACCGCGCAACCTCGCCCACCGCACTCAGGGATGGGGAATTCCGCTCAAATGCGTTAATTTTGGTTGAGCACTTGGACTGCAAACCCTCTCAAGGTGTTTTCACAATGCTTTGAGATTCTATGGGTTGCAATCTTCCTGTTTGCACCAAAGCTTGATGAACCATAGCAGCAACCTCAGCACGGGTTGCTTCTTGATTGGGAGCCAAAACTTCTGGATCAGGGTTGTTTACTACAAGACGATTTTCTGTAGCTGCTGCTATCTTATCAATGGCGTATTTAGGAATATCTTTGGCATCTTTATAGATACTTAAAACTTTTTCAGGGGAAGAAGGTACTTTGAGATCCAACCCACTGACAAGAGCAACTAAAACTTGTACTCGTGGAATTTTTTGGTCTGGTTTGAAACTTTCGTCTGGATATCCTTTTAAAAATCCAGTTGCAATGGACCGGTTAATTGCTGGAATTGCCCAGAATTTTGGTGGTATATCTTTGAAACTTATTGAATTCCCAGCATCTGCTTTTTTAAACGCTTGTTGCAAAATAGCAGCAAATTCAGCACGGTTTACAGGCTGGTTAGGTCTAAAAGAGTAATCAGGAAAGCCTTTGATCATTCCACGAGAAGATAGAATATCAATGAAACGCCGTCCCCAAAAATCACCAGGTACATCTGTAAAAGCAATTGGTGGGGGAATTGTTGGTAATTTTTCACTCGCAGTGACGCGAGATTGTTCTGTAGTCGTGGTACGAGGAAAGGATGATGGCTCTTGTGATTGTGACCAGGCTTGCTCTGGAGGTACATTTAAAGTTTGAGGGAACAGATCGTCTAAGAAGGTGTGTTTCTCAGTTGGGGATGGAGTTACTGTTGGTTTGGCACCAGGAAGAATAAATGGAATTGCTGGTTGTTCAGGGATTGCTGGAATGATTGGAGAACCAGAGGAAGTCCGCGAGGGAGATATCAACCCAGTGAAATTCCAGTTAGAATTCTTACGGGAGAATGTCCAAAATAAAATAATCCCGATAGTCACAAAAGCAACAAGAATACCGATAAATTCATCAAAACCAAGGGTATTGTTTGGAGATGACTCCGGATCTGGAGGGCGCATATTTGTCATCTTTTAAGGACTAAACGACAAGGTGCATGATTAAGGTTATTAAGTAATAGGTTACAGTTTTCAGGTTACAGATTCGTTAAAACTCTTATAACCATCATCTTAGAGTACTCGCAGCAAGCTAGGAATACTTTCTAGTTCTGCAAAAGTACGAATTTCTGTTAATGCTTGCCGAAAATCACCTTCTCGAACATCGTGAGTCACAACAACAATTTCTGCAAGTTCTCCCTGAAAACCTGTTTGGACGATTGACTCCAAACTCACTGCGTGATTGCCAAAGCAAGTTCCCAATTTGCCAATCACTCCCGGTTGGTCTTTGGTGAGAAAACGAGTATAAAATCGGGTGATCAGTTCTGCCATTGGCACAATTTGGCAGTAGTCTTGATGTCCGCAGGTCAGTAGCGGATTTGGTACTGATGTACCTGTTTGGAGTGCTGCTACTAGGTTCAAAATATCCGATGACACAGCACTCGCAGTTGGTCCTGCACCGGCACCAGGACCAAAAAACATCACCTGTCCAATGGGTTCACCTTCAACAAGAATGGCGTTATTCACGCCGTTGATGCTGGCTAGGGGGTGTGCTTTCGGGACTAAAGTCGGCTGGACTGTGATTGAGATGGCACCAGAAGAGGAAATTCGTTTGCCAATCGCAAGCAATTTGATCACAAATCCTAATTTCTCGGCATAGGCAATATCTGTTTTGCTGACTTGCCGAATTCCCTCACAGTAGACTTCTTCCAGCCTGATGCGTCCACCAAAGGCTAATGATGCGAGGATGGCGATTTTATCTGCGGCGTCTAAGCCATCAACATCAGCAGTTGGGTCAGCTTCAGCATAACCTAATTGCTGGGCATCAGCTAAGACATCACTGAAGTTGCTGCCTTCGGTTTGCATCCGCGAGAGGATGTAGTTAGTCGTACCATTAATAATGCCAGTGATGGTGTGAATCTGGTTGACACTTAAAGATTGCTTTAAAGGTTGAATGACTGGAATACCACCACCGACGGCGGCTTCCAGCATAACGTAGACCCCAGCTTGATTCGCAGCCGTGAAGATTTCATCACCAAAACGGGAAATTACGGCTTTGTTAGCAGTCACCACGTGCTTGCCATTTTGAATAGCTTTGAGGATTAGCGATCGCGCTGGTTCAAGTCCCCCCATAACCTCGACAACAATATCTACCTCTGGTAGGGTGACAATGGCTTCCAAATCTGTTGTTAATACCGTTTGTGGTAGTGTGACTGCGCGGGGTTTGTCGAGCGATCGCACTCCCACACGAGAAATTTCTACGAGCTGCAACAACGGGTGACGAAAACCGCTATTTTGTAACAATTGCACCGTACCCGTCCCTACAGTGCCTAATCCCAATATTCCTAGCTTTACACCCACAAGTCTTACACCAATCTTAGATTTTAGATTATTTTGTCAAATAAATAACAATTGTAGGGTGAGCAATGCCCACCCTACAATTAGTTTTGTTACTTAGTTTATAGCTTTTTGTCAAAAGCCTAATGACGAATGACGAATGACTAAGGACTAACTTAGTATGTTTCTACGTGCCAACGACCAGCTTTTTTGAGGTCTTTTTGGTAACTACTCCAAGTCACACCATCTTTTTGTGCAGCAGCACTCAGTGCCGCATCAATACCATCTTCCATACCGCGCAAACCACAAATGTATGTGTGGGTTTTCTCATCTTTGATCAAATTCCAAAGTTCATCTGCATGTTCTGCGACACGGTCTTGGATATACATTCTGCCACCTTCGGGGTTTTTCTGTTCCCGGCTGATGGCATAAGTGAGGCGGAAATTATCAGGATACTTTTGTTGTAATTCTTCCAGTTCTTCCTTGTAGAGGATGTTAGGAGTTGTAGGTACACCAAATATCAACCACGCAAATCCCTTGAACTCGTATTCTGGGTTAGCAGCTCTTTCGTTGTCCTTGAACATGCGCCACAGGTAGGCACGCATGGGGGCGATACCTGTTCCTGTTCCCATCATAATAACTTTGGCTTCTGGGTCTTTGGGTAACAACATTTCTTTACCCACAGGACCTGTGATTTTTACATCGTCTCCTGGTTTGAGGAAACACAGGTGTGTAGAACAGACACCGTAAACTGTTTCGCCGCTTTCTGGGTGCTTGTATTCCAACTGGCGGACGCACAGGGAGACTGTTTTGTCATCTACATCATCGCCATGACGGGTTGAGGCGATCGAGTATAGTCTGATTTTTTCTGGCTTGCCGTTTTTATCCACTCCAGGTGGGATAATACCGATACTTTGACCTTCTATATAGCGCAGATCACCAGCAGAAATGTCAAATTTAAGGTGCTGAACAATACCAATTCCGCCTTCTGCTACTAACGCATCATTGGATATGCACTTACCAATAAATGGAGCGTTTGGACGGTAAATGTTGACAGGAACGTCAGCATGTGATTCTTTTTTGGGTTTTGCTTGAGTCATGGTGTTGCCTTGTTTGTCCTTTTTTTTGGGCTGTTGCTCAGCGACAGGTGTGGCTTTACCATTTGCTTGACTGCTTGCAGTCTCGGTTTCAGTGTTAGCATTTGCTGTAGAGGTATTTCCATTGAGATGCTCTAAAGCATTCAAAGGCTGGATGCTAACAATTTTCCCACCGAGGCGAATGATCCGCCGTGTCTCCTGATTCATGCGGTTGTAAGGCACTCTGATGAATACACTGCCACTATTACGAATCGGGTAGTTTGTTTGATCAGTTTCTTCGCTCTGACGCAAACCCACCACTTCATATAAATAAACACGGCTACCTGATTCTGTGTTGGCAGCACCTTCAACAGCACCTTTAATATACATTCCTTCTACCACTCCGATGTCTACTTAACCTTTAATTAAAAATCTTTCCCAGCACAAAGCGCCAGCTTTAGTTTACATGATTTTCGGTGGACAAAACTGGCGCTTTTCGGAAGGCCGGGATCATTAGCCAATGCCTTGTCAGGCACACTCACCAAAGACACGCACCGAATGGCAAACACACACACCTGTTCACCTTCTAAGGTAAAGGATAAATCTTTTGGAGAATGTTAATCATGAATCAATTTAATCTTTTTTTTGGAAGCACCACCTCCCATAGAGGGAGATAACTTCTTGAAAGGAAATACTAGCAAGCCTTGTATGCAGTACTTCCTTCTGTTACAATCCAATATAACACTAGGATTAAATACTTACCAGCAACAAATTCAGACTACTCAGATAGGTATCTACTGGCACAGTCTTGTATACCCGTCTACTCTGTTATGGCACGGCTGGGGGCGAAAACGCAGGATAAACCATTGGGGTAAACTCCTGGCTAGAAAAAACTGTCAGAAAAATAATTGATTGACTCATCTTTAGTATCAAGAGGAGATTTATGACTAAGCCGGAACGCATAGTATTGATTGGGGTAGCCGGAGACTCCGGATGCGGTAAGTCTACTTTTTTGCGTCGCCTGATAGATTTATTCGGTGAAGACTTAATGACAGTCATCTGCTTAGATGACTATCACTTATTAGACCGTAAGCAGCGTAAAGAAACCGGAATAACTGCACTTGACCCAAGAGCAAACAATTTTGACCTGATGTATGAGCAAATCAAAGCGCTCAAAGAAGGTCAAGCAATTGATAAGCCGATTTACAACCACGAGACCGGGGCGATCGATCCACCAGAAAGAATAGAGCCAAATCACATTATCGTTGTTGAAGGGTTACATCCCTTATATGATGAGCGGGTACGCGAACTCATTGACTTCAGTGTCTATTTCGACATCAGCGATGAAGTCAAAATTGCCTGGAAAATCCAGCGAGACATGGCAGAACGCGGTCACCGCTATGAAGATGTCTTAGCTCAAATCAATTCCCGTAAACCTGATTTTACAAAGTACATTGAACCGCAAAGAGAATTTGCTGATGTGGTTCTCCAGGTATTGCCCACAAACTTAATCAAAGACGATAAAGAGCGCAAAGTTCTGCGGGTACGTATGCTCCAGCAGGAAGGGAAAGAAGGCTTTGCCCCAGTCTACCTCTTTGATGAAGGATCATCAATTCAGTGGACTCCCTGCGGACGTAAACTGACCTGTTCTTACCCTGGTATGCAACTGTACTATGGCTCGGATGTCTACTACGGTCGTTATGTCTCTGTGTTAGAGGTAGATGGTCAATTTGACAACCTAGAAGAAGTCATTTACATTGAAACCCATTTGAGCAACACATCTACAAACTACAAAGGTGAGATGACTCACTTGTTACTGCAACACCGCGAATACCCAGGTTCCAACAATGGTACTGGTTTATTCCAAGTGCTGACAGGTTTAAAAATGCGTGCTGCTTACGAGCGGTTAACATCTAAACAAGCAAAACTAGCTGCTAAGGTTTAGTTTAAGTAGATGTTTTTGTGTCTTGTGGTGTTGGGGGTGCTCACGGGCGTCCCCCGATTTTTTTATGGTTTGCTTAGTATTATTCCGTTCCCTGTTTGTTCTTCAGGAAAGAACGATAACTAAGTAGAGTAACTTTTATTTATCTTTAAAATAATCAGTCTTAAGTTATATTTTTAAGAAAGTAACATAACTTACGAACTTTGATTGTAAAAATGTTGTTATGATTGCAGATTAAAGTGGCTGAACTAAACGCTTGCGTTTAGTCAATCAGAAAAATGTTCTATGGAGGAACTACACTTGTCTCATCGTTATCTATTTACCTCTGAGTCAGTGACTGAGGGGCATCCAGATAAAATCTGCGATCAGATTTCTGATACCATTCTAGATACCTTACTCTCACAAGACCCCAGTAGTCGTGTTGCGGCTGAAGTTGTCGTTAACACTGGGTTGGTACTTATCACTGGCGAAATTACGACTAAAGCCAATGTGAATTATGTGAATCTAGCTCGCAAAAAAATTGCTGAGATAGGTTATACCAACGCGGAAAATGGGTTTTGTAACAACAGCTGCTCAGTGATTGTCGCATTGGATGAACAATCACCTGATATTGCTCAAGGTGTAAACACTGCTCAAGAAAGCCGTGAGAAGAATAGTGAAGAACTATTTGACTCTGTTGGTGCAGGTGACCAAGGTCTCATGTTTGGCTTCGCTTGTAACGAAACACCAGAACTGATGCCCTTACCCATTAGCCTTGCTCACCGCATTGCTCGCCGACTGGCTGCAGTCCGTAAAACAGGTGATTTGCCATACCTGCGTCCTGATGGTAAAACGCAAGTCACTATTGCATATGAAGACGGACGCCCTGTAGGAATTGATACCATCCTGGTTTCTACCCAGCATACGGCTACCATTGGTGACATCACAGATGAAGCCGCAGTGCAAGCCAAGATTAAAGAAGATCTGTGGTCAGCAGTGGTCGAACCTGTATTCGGAGACATTGATGTTAAGCCAGATGAGCAAACTCGCTTTTTGGTTAACCCCACAGGCAAGTTTGTCGTCGGTGGTCCTCAGGGAGATTCTGGTCTAACCGGACGTAAAATCATTGTTGATACCTACGGCGGTTACTCGCGACATGGTGGTGGAGCTTTTTCTGGTAAAGACCCCACCAAGGTAGACCGTTCAGCAGCTTACGCTTCTCGGTATGTGGCGAAAAATATTGTCGCCGCTGGCTTGGCAGATAAATGTGAAGTCCAGCTCAGTTACGCCATTGGTGTAGCGCGACCAGTCAGCGTGATGTTGGATACCTTTGGCACGGGTAAAATTGATGATCAAATTTTGCTCGAATTGATCAAAACGCATTTTGAACTACGCCCAGCAGGCATTATTCATGCCTTCAATTTACGTAACCTGCCCAAAGAACGAGGCGGACGTTTTTATCAGGACGTCGCGGCTTACGGTCATCTTGGACGGAACGATTTAGACTTACCTTGGGAGCGCACCGATAAAGCAGAATTGTTGCAGCAAGCAGCTAACAATTTGCTGTCGGCAGCGATTGTATAAATACAATCAGGAGTTGGAGGCTAAATTAGTTTAGCTTCTAGCCCTCTTTGTTTGCCCAGCCCCCGTTAGGGGGCTATTTTATCGAACAATTCCTAAGTAGCTAGTATACGGGGCGCGTAAGTCCTGTTCCCATCTGACAACCTAACTTTGACCATAAGTTTGGGTCAAAAAAAATGGGATCTCTATTTAAGCCTTGTGAGCTTTCTTACAACACCCCCTCACTTTTAAAACATCCTCTAAATGATGGCGATTTTTTTTTGCAGCAAATAAATTTAACTTAGAAGCGATAAAAGATGTAGACGCCTTATTGGCAACAACTCACTGTAAGCTGAAAGAAATCAGCTTTATAAAAACTTCATAAGTTAGGCGAAAAAACTTAGCCTTTATTTCACACTTTTAAGTACATTCTTTAGTGAAAAACGCAGTGAACCTGTTAAAAAGAAGATGATAATGTAAGAAGAGTTAATAGAAAATTGAACAAAATCCTAGCTTGGAAAAAAATACGGTGATTTTTGCGGGAGGGTAAGGAGATTTGAGGGATGCAAACTCAAGAGCCAACCGCTGTTGACAGCAATTTGGAAATAACACAAGTGTCAGCCCAAGAGCCTTCTACTGACGAACTCCCCACTATAGAATTTCCCTCTCGAAGGAAACTCAAAGCCAGTTCTTGGCGCATTCATCAGAAAATTGGCTATGGGTACTTTCTGGCAATTGGGATTGGTTTTCTAGGCTCGTTGACTGGGTTAGTCATATCCAATTTCTATTTGGGGATAGAAACTAAACAATTAGAGCATGCTCAGTTTCAAACGCAAGTGCTGAGTAGTTATAGGAATGCTTTAGTAAATGCACAATTGCATGGCTCTAACTTGGTTGCTGTTATACGAAATCCGCAACGCCTTTCTAGCAAAAGAACTGAATTGTTAAGCAGTGTAAAAGATGCTAAAAACGTTGAGCAACAAATTACGAAATTTATAGATAGCAAGCCTGGAAAATTAGCAGTACCGGAAGATACTCTACGAGCTATATTAAATGACTACTCCCGTAACCTAGAATCTTACGTTAGCCAAATTGATTCAATCCTACAGCGGTTTGACCAGCAGCCAGAACAACAGCAGATTTTTGTAGTCAGAAACGAGTTGCTGGAAATGATGAGCGGTAAAACAGCCATGCGGCTGGATGAGATACGTAAACGGTTAACCAACAACTTGCAAATTGCTCAACAACAAGAGCAGAAACTTACAACAGATCTGACGATCGCAAAAAAAGTCGAGAGATTAATTGCTGTAATGAGTATGCTGGTGTCAGTGGCGATCGCAGCAATTGTAGCATGGCGTACTTCTCGGGCGATCGCCGAACCAGTCATTCTTGTCACTCAAGTCGCCGAACAAGTCGCGAAAAAATCTAACTTTGATTTGCGAGCTCCTATCAGTACAGAAGATGAAATTGGATCACTGGCGAAATCTCTTAATCGTTTGATTGAGGGGGTTTCTGAGCGAACCAAACAATTGCAGCAAGCAAAAGAATTAGCAGAAGGTGCTAACAAAGCAAAAGGTCAGTTTCTGGCAAATGTTAGTCACGAGTTACGCACACCGTTAAATGCCATTATTGGCTTAAGCCAACTGTTGCGCGATGATGCTGTTGATTTTGCAATGTCAGAAGAGTTTATTGATGATCTTGAATCTATCAACACTGCGGGTAGGCATTTACTGATATTAATCAACGATATCCTCGACTTATCAAAAATTGAAGAGGACAAAATGACTTTCTACCCAGAGACATTTGAACTCGCTGCGCTCATCAATAACGTAGTTTTCACAGTCAAGCCTTTGGTGGAGAAAAATGGCAATCTTTTAGAAGTGAATTTTGATCGCGAACTTGGCATCATGTACACGGATCAAACTAAGCTACGACAGGTTCTGTACAATCTGCTGAGCAACGCTGCCAAGTTTACCACCAACGGTAGGGTGAGATTCATCATCAACAAAGAAATACAAGACGTTCAAAGAAGTCACACTCCTGCAATGATCACATTTACTGTTGAAGACACAGGGATTGGTATGTCCGATCATCAACAGCAGCAGCTGTTTCAACGCTTTACGCAAGGAGATGCTTCTACCACAAAAAAATATGGTGGAACAGGACTGGGGTTAGCAATTAGCCGTCACTTTTGCCAGATGATGGGTGGTGAAATTTTTGTCACGAGCGAACCTGGAGTCGGCTCAATTTTCACCGTTCGCCTTCCACTGATAGCTAAAGATTAGTTTTCTGTAATAAGTCGATTTTAACTTGTAGAAGAAAATGGTTTATTCTTTGAATTAATGAGCTGTAAACTCAGTCGATCCTCCCTGCGCTAAAATTCAAAAGTCAAAACAATTTGAAATTTTTGAACCGCAGATGGACAAGCCACTGCGCCCAGGCGTGCATAAGGGCGTTATGCAGTCCTTGTTTCGGTGCTTTGTGCACTGGAGTATGGGGATTGATAATTCAGTTTTGTGGAGCAAAGACTGAGCTATGATGATAGTCGCCATGATTCGTCCAGGAATGTTACTTCAGGGACGCTACCGAGTTGTCTCTCAAATTGGTGGCGGTGGTTTTGGTAAAGTGTTTGAAGTGGATGATGGCGGTACCTCTAAAGTTTTAAAAGTTTTGAGCTTAGAGCGCTTTCATAATCCAACAATTAAACAAAAGGCGATCACGCTATTTCAACGAGAAGCTGAATTACTAGGTCGTTTAAGGCACTCTGGTATACCGCGTGTAGACTCAGATGCGTATTTTACTTGGTCTGATGGTAATAATGCTGAACCGTTGCACTGTCTGGTGATGGAGAAAATACCAGGTTCAAATTTGCAACAGTGGTTGCAAGCCAGAGGAAATCAACCACTCACCACAGAACAAGCTCACGAATGGTTAATTAAATTAGTAGAAATACTTAAGGTACTGCATCAGCATCAATACCTTCACCGAGATATTAAACTACCTAATATCATGCTAAGACCTGACGGGCAACTGGTGCTGATTGACTTTGGTGGTGTTAGGGAAGTCACAAATTCTTATTTAGAAAAAGAACTAGGCAAACAAACTGGAACTGTACTTGTTTCTCCTGGATTTACACCTCCAGAACAAGCTGAAGGTCACGCCGTCCCACAGTCAGATTTTTTTGCTTTGGGGCGAACTTTTGTCTGTTTGCTCACAGGAAAATCTCCTCTCGATTTTCTTACAAACTTGCAAACAGGACAACTGATTTGGCGTGACCAAGCAACGAGTGTTTCCCCACAACTAATAAACTTAATCGACCGCCTCATAGCTCCTTTTCCTGGACAGCGACCTCAAAATTGCCAGGAAATCTTAAATTATCTTCAAGGCAATCAACACGAGTTTCCACTATCTGAAGATGAATCAGAAACCTTACCACCAGATACCTTACCACCAGATACAGGGTTTGTAGTCAGTACTTCAGGACTGAATCGTTCACTATCAAATACATTTCCTTCTCAACAAAAATCAGATAAACAACTAGTTGAAAAACCTAAAAAAACACAGGATAAAATTTATAAAAAATATCAGGGTAAAATTTTCATGACTGGATGTTTAGTTTTGCTAAGTGGAGGTATTACAATCTGGACAATGGCACCCAGATTGGCATATAAAATCAATAACTTTGGTTATACAGAATACAGTAATAAAAGTTTTGATCTTGCCGAAACTTCTTATAAGTTAGCTCTATTATTGAACCCAAAATTATCAGAACCTGATTACAATTTAGGCTTGCTTTATGAAGATAAAAATAACTTAGTTCAAGCTCGGACTATGTATCAAAAAGCTGTGGAGAAGCGTGACGATAAAGCTTACAACAATTTAGCACGTTTACAGATTTTCAATAAACAATATACAACAGCAGTGACGCTACTGCGAGAAGGACTGTCAATTGCTGAGGATAATCAAGTGAAATACGCTATGTGGAAAAATTTAGGTTGGGCATATTTAGAACTTGGGCGTTATCCAGAGGCGAAAAACTCTCTTCAAAAGGCAATCAATATTAATGGCGATCGCGCTGCTGCGTATTGTCTCCTAGGTAAAGTTTTAGAAAAGCAAAATAATAGGCAAGAAGCACTTTCAGTTTGGAAAAAGTGCTTATCTAGCCAATCAAAAACGATAGAAGAAAAACAGTGGGTTCACGAAGCAGCAAAAAAAATTAAGGAAATATAACAATTATCAAATTAACGAACCTGCAAAAAAAATGAAGGAAAGATTACAGTTATCTTCCACTTCTAAAAACCAAAGGACTCAATAATGAAGTTAAGTGCACTACCAAAAAACAGGATAGTAAAGAGTACAAAAGCGAAAATTTTCGTTTGTTTTGTTGCTGCTTGCTTCTTGCTTTTGATACTAGTAAAACCAATTTTACCACCAGCATTTAGCACTGAAGTTAGTCAAACACCCATTGCTCAGTCTGAGTGCACAATCGCTCAAAGTGGTGATCCTCGCAGTCCGAATAACCCTGATATTCCCTACATTATCAGTCCCCGCCGAACTTTGCTACTGACTGACAAGCCGAAGCTACGCTGGAATCAAGTTTTAGGTGTCAAAAGTTATGATGTGAGTTTACAAAAAGCTGGTTCGGTTCTTTGGCAAACAAAAGTGAGTACTAATCAAGTGGTGTATCCAGGAGAACCAAGACTAGAAACAGGTGTGGAATATTTACTGAATGTTAAAGCAGACAACGGTAAATTGTCAACAGATGAAAAACCAAATGCACGAGGTTTTAGCCTTCTGTCCAAAGAAGAAGCACAAGTTGTGAAAGCAAGCATGATGCAACTAAATAATCAAAAAGCTTCTGACAAAGTAAAAGGTTTACAAAGTGCTTTTTTTTATATTGGTGCTGACTTAAAATCAGAGGCGATTGAGACACTAGAAGCCTTGATAAGTAGTGGTATTAAAGAAACTTCCGTCTATCGAAAGCTTGGCTATCTCTACTGGCAAACAGGAGTTAATGTGCTAACTGAGACTAATTATTTAAACGCACACAAATTAGCAGTAGCTAATAAGGATGTTTTACAGCAAGGACAGATTGCGGAAGCTTTGGGAAATTTGTATATAGCAATAGATGACCAAAAAACAGGCAGAAATTGGTTCAATAAAGCACGAGACAGTTACAAAACTTTAGGTAATAAGCAAAGAGTAGAAGAACTAAATGAGCAGATAAATCAACTGAAAACAAACAAACCTACTGCGTAAGTTAGAAATCAAGACACTGATTAGTAGCTCAATCTAATTAAGCGTAAAATGTAATTAGGAACGCGAGTGTGTGTTCTCAGCATATAAGGCAAACTGAGTGTAGACAAGGGAGGCGGCTTTCTGTTCGCACTCTTGGCGTTTCCAAGAAAAAGATAAGCAAGTCATTTCAAAGACTCTATTTACCTTTTTCAACGTTGACTTAACTTAGCATCCGGAATGGTGTGATTTCTGTTGGTATACATATATGTCTTTAGGTGAAGTAAAATCTGTTCTATAAATCACCCAACAACAGGAGTATGACAAATGACTGACCAAACATTACACCCGAATCAAGATATTCGTAAAGCTGAAGCCAAAAAACTACTAGAACAAGCTAATCAACAGTTAGGAGAAGCTTTAAAATCTTACCAACAAGCACAAGAACTCTATCAGGACGTGGGTGAAGAGACTGTTGCTACTCTCATCTCCTATCTTATTTCTCAAAGCAAAATTTTGACTGTTAGTAGCACAGATAAGTCTGGTAATTCTAAAATCAACTTAACTGCTGCTAGTGGTATATTGGCTAATCGTTCAAGGATAAGACGTCCTAAGTAAAGGAAAACTTAATAATTCAACATTTTAATGACTGAATGCGATTTTGAGAAAATTTTTACAGGTGCATCTCAATCTTTTGCCATAAAAAATTTAATAACTAAGTGTTGAAGTTGCTTATTTGATTAATAAGCAACTCTTTCTTTTCAAATATATCAAAACTTGATTCATGCACTTATCTCATTTAATTCGCTTTGGTACAATTGGAATTATTTTGTGTTTGTTAAAGGCTTCAGTTTACGAAGGACAACAATCACTTGTAGGTTCTCGTTATCAAATTGTGAGTGATTCTTCTAAAACACTCTTACAAGCAAACAAATATAAAAATCTGAAAATAGAAGCAGATCGATTATCTAACCAAGCAGCTGACCAATATGATAAAGCTCAGTTTCACAAAGCCTTAGAAATCTATCAAAAAGCGCTTGAATTTTATCAAAAAATAGATGATAAAACAAATATTAGTAATACATTTAATAGCCTAGGAGCAGTTTCTAGAGAGCTAGGTCAATATCCGCAAGCACTAAAATTTTATCAGCAAGCGTTGGCCATAAATCGAGAAGTAGAAGCTGGCAAAATTCCTAACCAAGAGGAACAGGAAACAACTGGAACTATATTCAATAATATTGGGTTAGTTTATCAATCTATGGGGCAGTATTCTCAAGCAGTGGGATACTATCAGCAAAGCCTTTCCTTGATGGAAAAAATTGAAGATAAACTAGGAGTCGGATCTGCCCTCAATAGTCTTGGTGGAGTTTATTACGAAACAGGACAATATTCCCAAGCACTCAAGTTTTTTCAACAAGCTTTAGTTAACGTTAAAAAAGCTAAAGACCCTGTAGAAGAAGCGAAGAACCTTAATAATATTGGACTTGTTTACAGCGAACTCGGTCAATATCCTCAAGCCATCAAGTTTTATCGGGAAGCTTTAGCAATTTGGAAAAAAAATGGCGATAAGTTAGGCGAAGGCACAACTCTTCATAATATTGGGTTCGCCTACAACAAGATGAATAAATATTCTCAAGCTCTAAATTACTATCAGCAAGCATTAGCAAATTTTCGAGATATTGATAATCAACAAAAGATTGGCACCACTCTTAACAATATCGGTTTTGTCTATCAACAATTGGGACAGTATTCGCAAGCACTAGAATCTCTTGATCGAGCGTTGAGTGTTCTGCAACAAGTGGGTGAGCGTGCTGTCGTTGGGCGTACTCTTGATAGTATGGGAAGCGTTTACAAAGGTATGCGTAAGTATCCACAAGCATTAGCGTCATATCAGCAAGCATTATTATTGAGTCGGGAAATTGGTGATAGAACTGCTCAAAGAATTACCCTGGGAAACATTGGTGATTTACTAGCGCAGCAAAACAAAGCACAACTGGCAATTATTTTTTACAAGCAATCTGTGAATGTGACTGAAGCTATACGCGCACAATTGCGATCGCTTCCACAACAAGAACAGCAATCTTACACAGCAACCGTTGCTGATATCTATCGACGTTTAGCTGACTTACTTCTGCAACAAGATCGAGTGCTAGAAGCACAGCAAGTTTTAGATTTACTTAAAATCCAAGAATTAGACGATTATCTGCATGATGTTCGGGGTAATGAAAGAACAGCTAAAGGAGTTGAGTCGCTGTCTCCAGAACAGTCCATTAATCAAGGGTTGAAAGTTATAGCCGATAAACAAATTCAAATCAGCAGACAACTCGGCGAACTGCAAAAAATTCCACCAACGAATAGAAAACCGCAAGACAAAGAAAAAATCGTAGCACTGGAGGCAAATCTTCTCACCGAATTTAACCAATTTATTGATAGCCCAGAAGTGAATGCTTGGTTAGGACAGCTTAGCCCAAAAACGGCACAACAGATTATACCACTGGATAATCTTAACAGCTTGCGCGACAACTTGCAGCGTCTTAACCAAAACGCCGTCTTGCTGTATCCGTTGGTTTTAGACAATCGTTTGGAACTC
This sequence comes from Brasilonema sennae CENA114, assembly GCF_006968745.1. NCBI lineage: Bacteria > Bacillati > Cyanobacteriota > Cyanophyceae > Nostocales > Scytonemataceae > Brasilonema > Brasilonema sennae. The sequence continues at coordinate 2,314,596 of NZ_CP030118.1, forward strand.
GTACTAACGACTCCAAATACACCACCAATCCATCGTAGTGTTCCTATTAAAAAAGAAGAACTCAATCGGCTCATTGTAGATTTTCGTAGAGCTTTAGAAAATCCCGAATCGAACGCCATAGTTCCCGCCCAAAAGCTGTATGAATTATTAATTCAACCGATAGAAAAAGACTTAGCAAATGCCGATGCAAAAACAATTATTTATGCACCGGATGGAGCATTACGTTATATTCCTCTAGCTGCTTTATATGACGGCAAACAATGGTTAGCGCAGCGCTTCCGTACTAACAATATTACTGCGTTGAGTTTAACAGAAATTGATACCCAACCTTTACCACAAATAAAAGTTTTGGCTGGGGCGACAACACAGCGTCATGTCGTACAATTAGAGTCTACTTCATTACCATTTAAAGCACTAGAATATGCAGGAGCGGAGGTTGAAAATCTTGCTACTATGATGCCAGGAACTAAGACACTTTTAGATAACGAATTTAGTCGCCAAGCAATGATTCCTTATTTAAGTATTTATACAATTATTCATATGGCGACTCACGCGAAATTTGTCAACGGTCAGCCGCAAGATTCTTTTATTTTGATGGGTGATGGTAGTTTAATTAAGCTACCTGAAATTCAAAAGTTATCTTTGCCAAATGTAGATTTGGTTGTGTTGAGTGCTTGTGAAACAGCAGCCAGTGACCAAATAGGCAAGGGAGAAGAAATTTTAGGTTTTGGCTATCAAGTACAGCGTACAGGAGCAAGAGCTGCGATCGCATCTTTATGGTCTGTGAGTGATGGCGGTACACAAGCTTTAATGGATGCTTTTTACGCCTTCTTAAGCCAAGGGAAAATGAGTAAGGCTGAGGCTTTACGTCAAGCGCAAGTTGCAATGATTACAGGCGACTATTCAGGGATAACTCAAGATCAAGACAGAGGAATTCTTAAATCTACACGCCAGAATCTACCAGCAAAAGTCGCTAATCGTCTGAGTCATCCCTATTATTGGGCACCTTTCATTCTAATTGGTAATGGTTTGTAATACCAATTAAAATGAAAATGCACTTAGAATCTTATGGATGAGGATAAAAATAATATATGCTTGAATGTATGCTTGTAAAAAAATCTGGAACAATGAAAAAATTGAATGTGATTTAATAATTACTACAAGGACACAGGGATGATTTTTTTTAATTTATGTTTTGAGATTGAATTTTATCTAAAAATAGCTATTAGTTGCACAATTCTTCAGCAAATCTTTTATTGGCTATTGCACAATGTCGAACTCAAATTTCTCACTCAGGTGCTATTATACTGGGTTGTTGGTTCTGTCTCATTTTATAGCATTGGTCTTTTCATCGAAAAAGTCATTAAAAAGAATGATACTTTAAGAGAGAAACTGACTGCCAGGGTTAAGAAAGTCAAAAAACAACCATTTCCTTCTTTTACTGCAAAAGGCATCATTATTGGGGAAATCAGAAGTTTAATAGCAGCTTTGATGATCGTCTATCTAGCGCCAGAGGTAAATAGAGGAAATAGCTTGCTCCTAAATCTTGGATGGTTCTTGATGAGAATAATTGCAGCTGATTTCTGTTTTTACGTCACCCATTGGCTATTTCACAGAAAATTCTTGCGGAAAATACATCTTAAACATCATGAGTTTGCCGACTCATCAAGTTTTGTTGCTGGTCATAAGAGTTTGACAGAATATATTATTGTTAGTATTACAGACCTTTTGCCTATCTTTATATTTGGGTATGATATCACCCAGCTATGTGCCTGGACTATTATAGGCAATGCTTACAACCTAGAAGGTCATAGTTCTTTATCAATCTTTTTCGTGCCATCAGATTTTCACGATCTTCACCACACTTGTTTCAAGGGAAACTATGGCATTCAAGGATTTTGGGACAGGGTATTCAACACGCTGAATCCTCCTACAAAGAAGTCAGGAATTATGTTCCCTGTAGCTTCTTTGGAGAATCTCACCATCAAGTCGTCTAGCCGTTTGGATTGAGTTACCAATTCTAGAGATAGCAATCCTCTCAACGGTTGTGAGATAATGGTTCTTCAGATTTTTGTAGGGTGGGCAGTGCGTACCCTTGGCTCAAACCCTGAATTTTAAGTTATTGGCACTGCCCACCCTACAGTTATTGAGAATGAATGGTGCAAGATATCAGTTTACATTTTTAGAAAAGTTATTGAGTTTGGTAAAGAATTAACCCAAACCACTGCTGAGAATCTGTCCAAGTTTTCAAAGTTATAAGTCCTTGCGCTGCAAATTGTTTTTGAATGATTGCCAAATCGAACTGGCGAGAATTTTCGGTGAGAATGCTTTCTCCAGCTTGAAACGAAACTTTTCAATCGAGGATATCTAGAGACACCCAATGATTTTCTTGGCAATGGAGATACATTTAAATTTGAGCATCAGCTTGATTATAAATTGCTTGATGAGTGAATAAATTGAGATTAAAATTTTTCCTTCTTAAGAGTAAAGCTTAAGAGTTCCCTATTTCCTATTGTCTGTTCCCACGATAGAAACACCTTTGTGTTTTTTTGCCCTAACCAACAAACCATGCTTGGGTGCAAATATCATCGCCACGACAAACAACAGAGTTTGCAACACCACAATGCAACCCCCAGTTGCACCATCAATGTGATAGCTAATGTAGGTTCCCATAACACTCGAAAATACTCCAGAAGCCATCGCAATCAGCATCATGTGGTCGAAGTTATCAGTTAATAAATATGCCGTTGCACCTGGAGTGACTAACATAGCAACAATCAGAATAATTCCCACTGTCTGAAGTCCGGCGACGGCAGTTAAGGAAAGTAACGATAGCAAAATATAATAGAGTACTCCTGTATTTAAACCAATAGAACGTGCATGAGTGGGGTCAAAACAAAATAAGAGTAGGTCTTTGCGTAGGATGGCGATCGCCACCAAAGTAATAACACTAATAATCACCGTCTGAATAATATCTGCTTGAGAAATACCCAGAACATTGCCAAACAGGATGTGTGTCAAATCTACGCTGCTTGGTGTTTTAGAAACTAACACCAACCCCAAGGCAAAGAACCCCGTAAATACTAGTCCAATCACCGTATCTTCCTTAATTCTTGTCTTTGCCTTGATAAAACCAATAGCAATAACCGAACCCACGCCAAACACAAACGCACCAACAGCAAAGGGGATTTTCAAAATATAAGCAATCACCACCCCAGGCATAACCGCGTGAGAAACTGCATCTCCCATCAATGCCCAACCTTTCAGCGTCATGTAACAAGATAGCACTGAACAAACCATACCAACTAAGGCACTGACGAGAATTGCCTTAACCATGAATTCGTTTTGCAAAGGCGCAGTAAACCATTGTAGTAATTGCATCAAAAACCCTCCATATTTTCACGACCTATCCGACTTTTGCTAAACGCTAAATCACTCAGAGAACCATCAAAAGTGCGAGAGAGATTCTCCTGTGTGAAGACTTCATTCGTATTGCCGTAGGCTAAGATAGTCCGATTGATGAGAACAACTTGGTCACAGAAGGTAGTAATTGATGCCAAATCATGGGTAGAAACCAAAATTGTGTTACCCGCATCTCGTAATTCCAGTAACAAGTCAATCATGGCTTTTTCTGTTTTGATATCTACCCCTGTGAAAGGTTCATCTAACAGTAAGACAGTTCCCTGTTGCGCCAAAGCACGGGCAAAAAAGGCACGTTTTTTTTGTCCACCAGAGAGTTCTCCAATTTGGCGTTCGCGCATTTCCCACATCTCTACCCTCTCCAAACTCTCCCTCACGATCCGTTTATCTGTTACAGAGGGAATCCTCAGTATATTCATATATCCGTAGCGCCCCATCATCACCACATCATGGACACTCACCGGGAAATTCCAGTCCACCTCTTCAGATTGAGGCACATACGCCACTAGGTTATTTTTTTGTACCATTCTGATTGGCAAGCCGTTAATCAACACTCTTCCCGTTGTCGGCTTCACAAATCCCATAATTGCTTTAAACAGGGTTGATTTTCCGCTACCATTCATCCCCACCAACCCACAAATGGAACCGGCTTTGAGTTGCAAAGAAGCACTATGCAAAGCTACCTTACCGTGGTAAGCGACTGTCACATTTTCAACATTAATACTGATTTCATTCATAATTACTTGTTGGTAGTTCACCTAAATATCCCGATTTTTTGACCAAGCTAGCGGTGTAGAACGAAAAGAAGAGATTTTCTTTTTATACATCCGAAAGCCACCATGTGCTGTTGTACCCCTTACACCCTTACATTCTCATACCCTTACACCCTTAGTTATTCACTAATATCAAATTCGCTTAACTACTTAATCATTCAGATTTCTTTACGTCCCCGCATCAGCCTTAAATAATAAATATTGAACAGGTTGTGATATTACTACTTTCCCTGCAACCCCTTAATCAGCGTAGTCACGTTATATTCAAGTAACTTGAGATAAGTCGATGCTGGTCCATCTGACGGAGAGAGAGAATCTACGTAGAACACTCCGCCAAACTGTGCACCTGTAGCATTAGCGACCTCCTTTTGCGCTTTATCGCTTACCGTACTTTCACAAAAAACAGCAGGTATTTTATTTGTCTTAATAGTGTTAATCACCTTTTCCACTTGCTTCGGGGTCGCTTGTTGTTCCGAATTCACCGCCCACAGATAAACTTCTTTCAAGCCATAGTCGCGGGTGATGTAGGAAAACGCCCCTTCACAACTAACCATATAGCGTTTATCTGGGGGAACGATTGACACCTCTTTTCGTAAATTTTGGTCAATTGCCTTAATCTTCTGACTGTATGCTTTCGCATTAGCATTGTAAGTGTCTGCGTTCGCTGGGTCTAAATTTACCAGAGATGAACGAATATTTTCTACATAAATTACAGCATTTTGTGGTGACATCCAAGCATGAGGATTAGGCTTACCCTTGTAAGCATCCTCCGCAATTTCCACAGGTTTAATTCCCTTACTCAGAGTAATGTGGGGAACCTTCGGAATGCTGTTGTAAAATTTTTCTGCCCAACGTTCTAAACCCAAACCATTATCCAGAATCAGGTCAGCTGATTTCGCCCTCACTAAATCACTCGGTGTCGGTTCATAACCGTGAATTTCCGAACCTGGCTTGACAATTGATTCCACAACCGCCTTGTCACCCGCCACGTTTCGCGCCATATCCGCAATCACTGTGAAGGTCGTTAGAATTACCTTTTTGTCTTTTTTCGCCGGATTCACCCCATTGGTTGTCTCTGGCGTAGCATTTACCTGCGACTGCTCATCAGAAGGCGTGGGACTACATCCACTGATCCAAAGTCCCAATAGCAGCCCAGATACAACAACCAACGAGGGTACGTGCTGCGGCAGTCGTGCCGGAAAAATATTAATATTTTTTCTCACTTGTCAATATTCATATTTTTCTCATTTTTAAATGAATCTATCATAAAGTGAATCAAAATAAAACAAAAATAAAAAAACTAACAAGACGTCAGATTTTGGTTTTTATTCCAGCAAATCGAGAAAATTCAAGGTTTCTTCATAGAGATCTTCTGATACAAATATGAAATAAGAATGAGAGCAAAAGGAAACTAATCTAGTAGGAAAAATTAATAATAGGCTTCCATTTTAATCAATCGATTTTGGACAGTACTGGTCATGTTATACTGACTCATGCAGATTTGATTAATCCTGCTAATTTGGGACTTCAGGCAATGCATCCACCAAATGCTCACAATTTTCCTCTGCTACTAGCTAGTGTTTATGCAACGCCAGAGTGATAGTTAAGTTTTATTTTTCCATCTCCCAACAGCCCATTTTTTGGAGCGAAGGTTTACTCCCTTCTATTGTTCCGTTCCAACAAAACAATGTCCATGCCCCTTTCTTTGAAAGAATAAGTAAGAATGTGCAAACCTTCCTAGTCCTTAAGTCGTAAACTCTAAAGCTACTGCAATTTGTTCTCACACTGAAGAGGTCAATAAAATTGCAATATTTAACACCTGTTCATCGGAAGGATGGATACGACCATGCCTAAACCTACGCTGTTAGAACCAGAATTGCACAGAGGTGCAGAGAATGAATGCACAGCAGTTAACCCTAACCTTGGTGTCACAATTTTGTTGTATATTACTGATACTCTGTGGATAAATAAAGCCATCTACCATGCCATAAAAAACACCCTTTACGGGTGTATGAACAAGTCGTCTCATTACTTGTAACGCTTGATTCATCGTATCTTCGTCCAATTAGCTTTACTCCCTCCAAAAGTCAGAGTTCAGATTAAGAATCTGCGTGCTGGGGAATACAACTGAGATAGTGAATGAATTTCGCCAAACCCCAACAACAAACTGTTATCAGACAGACAAAGAAAGTTGAATTAAAGCGTCTGCAATTTTTGGCAAAATAAAAAATGCTCTCTCCCAAGTAGTCATAACAAATGACACAGGAGAGAGGCAAAACATTCCTTGTTAAGACGTGCTTTCTCAATCATTTAACTGTATGAAACAATACATCTACTATCTATAGATTGATAGATCTTGTGTTAATTTTTATTGTATTTGAGAATACAAAGCTAGTGGTAATGGTTTGTAAATGATCTCTCCCCTGGAGGGGCGATGGCTTCGCAGATCCCTAAATGCACACAGTTGAAGAAGAACACATAGGTCAGAACGCAGAACTCAGCAATATGATTGTATTGGTATTCAAACAAGGCAGCTTTTGGGTAAAAAGCAACAACCCAAAACGTGCCGCCCCAACCAATTGAATACACCGTATAGAGGGTGGGGTTTTAAACCCAAAGACTTCCGTACCAGAACTCTACAATTTATGCGCTTGTTTTTCTTTCTTATTCTGATTTGTGAGTTCTGAGTTCTGAGTTCTTTTCGATAAACAATATGTTGACTCTCGTTCGCTCTAGATAGTGTAGCCTAAGCTATAGTTATCTTTTCTCTATATTTAAAGCTAAGCGATACTTACTGCTCAATCCTAAGAACTCCTCACACCCATGACAACAACCACAGACTTTCTCAGTCACCTTAACCCCAGTCAACGCCGCGCTGTTGAACATCACTGCGGTCCCCTACTCGTTGTTGCTGGTGCGGGTTCCGGCAAAACACGAGCGCTGACTTATCGCATTGCTAATCTTATTTTGCAACATCGTGTCGATCCAGAAAATATCCTGGCGGTAACCTTCACCAACAAAGCCGCACGGGAAATGAAAGAACGTATTCAAAAATTATTTGCCGATCGCCTAGCAATCACAGAATACAACGAGCGGTTTGATTTATTGCCAGAAGACGACCAAACCAAGCTCAAGTCGAAAGTCTGGAAAAATTATATCAAAGATATGTGGTGCGGTACTTTCCACAGTCTACTTTCTCGCGTTCTCCGCTTTGACATCGACAAATACCAAGACGAAAAAGGACGCCAATGGACGCGGAATTTTTCCATCTTTGATGAGTCCGACGCCCAAAGCCTGGTGAAAGAAATCGTCACCAAACAACTTAATCTGGATAATAAAAAGTTTGAACCTCGTTCTGTGCGCTACGCCATTAGTAACGCCAAAAACCAAGGCTTATCACCCAAAGAATTTGAAACAGAACAACCCAATTATCGCGGACGGGTGATAGCAGAAGTTTACAATCACTATCAAAGCCGACTTGCACAGAACAACGCCCTCGACTTTGATGATCTTATCCTCGTTCCTGTCAGATTGTTTCAGCAGAACGAGCAAGTCTTAGGTTATTGGCATAATAAGTTTCGCCATATCCTGGTAGATGAATATCAGGATACCAACCGCACTCAATACGAACTCATCCGTCTTTTGACGACGAATAACGAAACCAAAAAGACTGATTGGGACTGGACAAATCGTTCCACTTTCGTGGTAGGTGATGCAGACCAATCGATTTATTCATTTAGAATGGCAGATTTCACCATCTTGTTGGACTTTCAGCAAGATTTTGGCGATGGTTTACCAGACGACGATACCCGCACGATGGTGAAGTTGGAAGAGAATTATCGCTCTTGTGAAAATATTTTGCAAGCAGCAAACCAACTGATTGAAAACAACACCCAACGTATTGATAAAATCCTCAAAGCAACAAGAGGTGCAGGTGAGGAGATTTTTTGTCATAAAGCAGATGATGAAATTGCAGAAGCAGATTTTGTCATTAAGGAAATTAGTTCTTTGGAAAATCAGCATCCAGAATTGAATTGGGGAAGTTTTGCCATACTTTATCGTACCAACGCCCAATCTCGACCGTTTGAAGAATTATTGGTGCGATCAGGAATTCCCTACACAGTTGTCGGAGGGATAAAGTTTTACGATCGCAAAGAAATTAAAGATGTCCTGGCTTACTTGCGGGCGATCGCCAACCCAGCTGATACACTCAGTTTATTGCGAGTGATTAATACTCCTCGGCGCGGAATTGGTAAAGCCACCATCGACGCACTCGTAAACGCCGCTCAAGAATTAGGCACAACCCTGTGGGAAATACTGATTGATGAGACATCAGTAAACACATTGGCTGGACGTTCTGCCAAAGCTGTTAATACTTTTGCCCAGATGATTCGTCATTTACAAGAACAAATAGAGACGGTTCCAGTTTCCGAACTTGTGCAAGGGGTGTTGGAAAACTCTGGCTACATTAAAGACTTGGAAACTCAGAGTACAGATGAAGCAGAAGACAGGTTGCAAAACGTCCAACAATTATTCAACGCTGCGCTGCAATTTGAAGAAGAGAACGAAGATGTGAACCTGCAAGCCTTCCTCGCCAGTACCGCCCTCAGTTCTGATTTGGATAACTTAAAAGAAGGAGAAACAGCAGTTTCGCTGTTAACTTTACACGCCTCCAAAGGGCTGGAGTTTCCTGTTGTGTTTTTAGTGGGGATGGAACAAGGACTATTTCCTAACTACCGTTCAATGAATGATCCAGCATCTTTGGAAGAAGAACGTCGGTTGTGCTACGTCGGGATTACTCGCGCCCAAGAACGATTGTACATAACCCACGCCCGCGAACGCCGCCTTTATGGTTCTCGGGAACCAGCTTTGCGATCGCAATTTCTCGACGAATTACCCGAAGAATTACTAATGACTCGACAAAAAAGCACTGTTGCTTATACAAAAGGTACTGCTGGTAGCACAGCCCAACGTACAACCAAACGAAACCAAGACACTACTGCTAGTTGGCAAGTCGGCGAAAAAGTTCTGCACAAAGCCTTTGGTATTGGAGAAATTACTCACATTTTTGGTTCAGGAAATAAAGTTTCTTTGGCAATTAAATTTGATAGTTTGGGGCAAAAAATTATCGATCCAAGAGTTGCACAGTTGCAACGGGTGGAGTGGTAATACTAGGATGCTTCCAGTCATGATTTAAAATCATGGTAAAACCCGTGTGAGGAGAAATGGCAGCTACATTAACAAAATGACATTCACCTGAAGGTTGCTGTTGTAGGTTGTGAGTGAGAATGTAATTTACTGTAAAATTATTGTTGTAACTAACTATTGACAGAATAATTAGTGAAAAACACAGCGTCAGAGATTGTATTTCTGATTGAAGAAGATCCTGAAGATGGTTATGTAGCAACCGCATTGGGTGAACCAATTTTCACCCAGGCTTCGGACATGACGACTTTAAAAGAAATGGTTCGTGATGCGGTTCGATGCCATTTTCCTGATGAGGATACCCGTCCAAAAGTCATTCGGTTACATTTTGTTCGGGATGAGGTTATTGCGTCGTGAAGCTACCGCGAGATTTGTCGGGTGAGGATTTGGTTAAGGCATTAGCTATTTTTGGTTATGCGGTAGATCGACAAACTGGTAGTCATATTCGCTTAACTACTCAACTTCAGGGCGAACACCATATCACCATTCCTGCCCACGATCCGCTAAAGATCGGTACGCTAAATGCTATATTACGAGAAGTTGCGGAGCATTTCGGTCTAACGCGTGATGAGCTATTGGAGCAACTATTCTGAGTTCTGTAGAGTGCAAGGGCACAGCCCGTTCTGAATACTTTTTCAGCAAAGATTCATAAATTTTCAATCCTCATGTCATAACCCCCAAACATCTCCATGTATTCAACAATAGAAGTGCCAAATTCGTCATGAGATACTTTCGCTGTTACTAGAAGATTTACCACTTGATCAGGACCTCTCAAGTGTGCCCCTGCTATTATGCCAGAAAGGGTAATTGTGATTGTTTTTGACTTCCCTTTATCATTAAACGTTTTTTTCTGACCAAGGTAGTTGTTTATAGACTTACCTTGCCGACTAAGGATATCGTTGATATCCTTCCAATACACCCTAAAAGCTTCACGAATCGCTTCTTCTTGAACATTGGGGGTATTGAGAAATTTTAATTTGCTATCAATACCCTTCTTTTTTGTCCATGTACCTCGCCAGTAATTCTTGTCAGCACCACGTCCATAATAAATGTCGGCTTTGTAGTAACCAAGACGAATCAGCAGAATTTCTCCAAATTGGTACTTACCAATAAATGAGAGTGGGTTTTCAAATTGGTACTGATTAGGATTTCCTGATAATAGCCCTGTTTCACGAACTCCAAGTGCTTCCAGCATATCTTGGAAACTTCCTTTGCTGATAGTAGATTGCTTTTTTGGAGAAAGAACAAGTACCATCTCAGATTTCAACCAATTAGAGTCATTTCCCATTAATAAGTCATTACTGTAAGAACTTACATTTGGTAAATTGCCATTTCTATAAAGTAGTTGACAAACTATAAGTAGTAAAATAATTTCGCGAGCTATCTTTGACACAGGTTTTCCTAATTCGCTTGCACTTGGGCGTTCAATATTTTAGTAATGCGATCGCGTGTTTCTAGCAAATGTGCCTTGGTGTACTCATCATTTGAACTCAGTTCATCCAGCTTTTCATTTAGTTGTTTGAGTTTATACCAAGCGATCGTACGAGCATCTTCTGGGACACGTTCTTTACGTAAAACCATCGCAGTCAATTTGTCAACATATTGCCGCTGCAAGCCTCTACGCAAACTGGAAATGACGATGGGCTTGCCATTTGGTTTAACGACCTCAGTCCAAATATCGTTTTGTAATGTATCAAATAGTTCTGGTAGAGTTAGGGCTTGATCGCGACCAGTTTTGAGTTCGATATCCTTGAGACGGGAGAGGCGATCGCCTGACAGCAAATCCCACAACACTGAACTCTGCATATACAATACCCAATCATGAATTGGAAAGTCCAAACGACCAACCCGAGGAGAACTCCCCCAATGTCGCCAACGCGAAGGTGCTAATTTATTGAGCAATTCTGGGGGAAAACTCAGAGCATCTTCAGCGAATACATACTTTTGTACAAGGTCTAACGCCTGCCGTTGTTCTTGTACAGGCACAGGTTTAAATGGTAATTTTCCTTGAGGATCACCAGGTTGAACCCTGTAGAAAGACTGTCCACCAATGTATTTTGTAATATAGTAAATATTTTTAAAATACTGGTCTAAGACTGTACCAAACTGTTCCTTTACATCGCTGAAAGTTTCGCCAGACAAGAGGTCAACCTTGTTGAGACGTTGCCACATAACCAAGGCATTATCCAACTGCCAATGAGAGTAAATCAGCACATTATTGCTGTTATCCCATGCGTTAACAGTTGGGTCAAGGTCAAACATATCTTCATCTGTGGAATAACTGAACTCAGGTTTGTCAGATTGCTGAGCAATTTTATCCAAAAATGGTTTTTCTGCTGCAGGAGTTGCGGCTGGAATTGGTGCGTATCCGTATTGAATTGCCCACTCATCATAAGGTCCGATCATCTTAGGGAAATAATCTCCCTGCTTAGTACCTCGGGGTGAAAGATTTGGTGGAATATAGTCCATCACTGACGAAATCATACCCTTACGGCGAGTGATATCCGGATTGTTGATCTCTTGGGGAGTAAGCATTGTACTACCACGGAAGTTATGCCTCAACCCCAAGGTGTGTCCCACTTCATGTGCAATAATTAAGCGTAAATATTGATGAATATAATCTTTCATTTGCTCACGACTTGGCGGGCTGTTTTGCAACAGCTTCATTGACAGTGAACCGTAAGCAAATTGGTTAGCAGCTTCCATACCATAGCAAAGGTCATACTGACCTGCCAGTTTTGATAAACGACTCGCTAACCCCTCCATTTCCATACTCTGTGCGGAAGTGTCGCTACTTTCTGCCTCTGTTCTATTGGTGCAAATCAGGTTATTTTGCATCAACGTAGATAGCGACCTCTGATTTTGTGTTTGGTTGAACTGTCCAACTCTAGAATAATCACTCTTGAGTGCCCGGATAAAGCTACCATCTACCAGAATGTCTGCAGCTAAGATTTCTCCAGTCAATGGGTTAACACGGGATGGTCCCATCGCAAAATATCCATCTACTGTGTTAATCCAGCGAATTGTGTTGTAGCGTATATCTGCTGGATCCCATGTTGCATTATCCGGCATTTGCTGTACTTGAATCGCATCTTTGAATCCTGCTTTTTCAAAGGCTTTATTCCACAGCAGCACACCTTCTTTGATTGCATCGCGGTATTCTAGGGGTACTGCGTTATCAATCCAGAAGATAATTGGTTTTTTCGGTGGAGAAAGGGGTGCGCTAGGGTTTTGCTTTTCTAAATTCCAACGGTTGATGTAGCGGACAAATGGATCTCTGTGCTCATCGTTAGATATATCTTGGTAGGCGGTGATAAAATAGCCAACACGCTCATCGGCTAAACGCGGTCGATAATTGTTTTCGCTAAGTTGGGACAGACTATAGTGAACGCGCAAGCTAAAGCCTCGAAGGTCTGCTAGTGTACCACCAAAACGGAGTTTATCACTATTGGCACGAGTGTTAGTGAAGTTCAACACCGACTCAATTTCCATATTTAGGGGAAAAGCTTTAGCAGTCCCAAAATAGGATTTATCTGTCGCTGGCGCAACTCCTAAACTAAGAGATAATCCAGCTAAATCTGTTAGTAGTAGATCTCCCAAGTCGATGAGAATTGTTTTGCGTACTGGATGAATACTTTTAATGGATATTGAGTAGAGAACTGAGTCACTAAAAGATCGGGCGAGCGATCGCTGTTGTGGATCTCCTTCACGTGTCCTAAAATTCACATTGCGAACCACAAATTGCAATTTATTATTCACCCGCTGAAAGTAAAATAAAAAATCGTGCAATGGCATTCCACTGTAGATTCCAGCTTCACCAATCCCAGATTCTAACGTTCCTGTGGCTAAATAATTTTTCTTGAGTTGTTCTGGTTTTATTTCTAGATAAATTTTATTCTTTTCCTTGTCTCGATACAAATTAAACAGCCCTGGTAGGATTTCAGCATCTTTGACAACTTTGTCAAACGCCTCTAATTCCTCCTTTTTTGATGGTTTGGCAATAGCCTCAGTTTTTTCTTCTGGCTTAATCGGGTTCTCTGCAATTTTCTCTACTTGTAAAAAAGGTTGTTCAACTTTTTTATTATCTTCAACAACCCAAGTAAAAGACTCGTGCTGTGCTTCTTGCCTTCCATCAATCACCCAGACTTGCTCTTTTGATAACCCCTGTTTCTCAAAAAAAGCAACATTCTCTGATTTTGATTGATGTGAGTGCGATGAGTTAGAGACGAATGAGGGAACAAGAGAAGTTTCCCCTACTCTGTTACTCTTTTCCTCTTTTGCTGCTCTTTCTTCTTGTCCCTCACTTGCGTTGTCAGCAAAGCGCCCACCTTCAGAGATCTTTAAAGCTTTTGACTGAGCACTAGAAGGTGGTATACCTAAAAATAAACAATAAAACAGAATAACAAAATAAATAATTTTTTTCATCCAATACATACCCAGTATTGATTCCTATTTTATTTCCAATATTTGTGTAACAAAGCTAATTCATACTCTCTTTAACTCAGTATTAAGAACTGAACAAATCGTTAACCACTTGCAAGCAGTTACCTGATTCAGTGAACTCAGTCAATTATCGATAGGATTATTTAGCTTGGTTGCAATATCTTACGCTAATAGTTTTCCCAACAAAGGCGTTTGTCGCACAGAGTACGTATTATGAATTTTTCATGAAACTGCAGATATGAATACCAAAATATGGTAAAATTACATCGAAAAACAACGTCAATATTTTTGAAGTTTGACTTCAAACAACAATTTAAGTAGTATTGATTCACGCAGTTATTAACTGTCGAGGCATAGAACATGTGTGGAAGTACATGCTACTACTGTGCCTAATAATTGACATCCTGCGCTATAAAAGCGTTTCGTGGTTACATCGAACAATAACAAGCTAGATAAAAATACGAGACTGACAAACGAGAAACTTTTGTCTACCGCCAAGACGATTGTAAGGGAGCGCAGACGCGCTCTTGGCGTATCGCAACAGGTTTTGCTCAGAACTGCCCTAGCAATTGACATTATATTTACAAAAAAATTCCCATCCAAGAATCATTCTGGATGGGAATCTTAATTATCAGGTGGGTAGTACCCACCCGAAGAATGTCTACTTAGATTCAGTGAAATCAGCGTCAATCACATCATCACCAGTGCCAGTGCCAGAAGAGGAGGAAGGACCACCACCAGAGGTGTTAGCGCCAGCGCTTGCAGAAGCTTCAGCACCACCTGCTTGTTGATAGAGATTACTACCAACAGCAAACAGCGCTTGTTGCAGTTCTGGCATAACCTTCTTAATTTGCTCGTCGTCTTCTTTAGAAACGGCGTCGCGCAGGTCTTTTACTAAACCTTCTACCTTGGTCTTATCAGCAGCAGGAACTTTGTCACCTAAATCTTGCAGCTGCTTCTCAGCTTGATATGCCAAAGAGTCGGCTTGGTTCTTGCGGTCGATTTTCTCACGACGGTCTTTGTCAGTTGAAGCATTTTGTTCAGCTTCTCTAACCATCCGATCAACGTCAGATTTATCCAAGGTTGAAGCACCAGTAATACTGATGGATTGCTCCTTACCAGTACCTTTGTCCTTAGCGGTAACGTTGAGAATACCGTTGGCGTCAATATCGAAGACCACCTCAATTTGAGGTACGCCGCGTGGTGCTGGGGGAATTCCATCTAGACGGAAGGTACCCAAGCTCTTATTGTCGTTTGACATCTCGCGTTCGCCTTGGAGGACGTGAATTTCCACGTTGGTTTGACCATCCACAGCGGTGGAGAAGACTTCTGACTTCTTGGTAGGAATTGTGGTGTTGCGAGGAATAATCTTGGTCATAACACCGCCTAAGGTTTCTACACCCAAGGACAGTGGTGTTACGTCTAACAGCAAGATACCAGTAACATCACCACCAAGGACACCTGCTTGAATTGCTGCACCAACTGCCACAACTTCATCAGGGTTAACGCTTTGGTTCGGGTCTCTACCCAACACCTGCTTCACCACTTGTTGGACTGCAGGAATACGAGTAGAACCACCAACTAAGACAACTTCATCGATATCACTCTTGCTGAGTTTGGCATCGCGTAGCGCGTTCTCAACAGGAATTCGGCAACGATCAATTAAGTCAGCACAGAGTTCTTCAAACTTTGCGCGAGTCAGCGTTGTATCCAAGTGCTTGGGACCATCTTGGGTAGCGGTCACAAATGGCAGGTTGATTTCCGCTTGGGTGACGCTAGAAAGTTCAATTTTCGCTTTTTCTCCAGCTTCAGTCAGACGTTGTAAAGCTTGTTTGTCTCTGCGGAGGTCAATACCTTCGTCTTTTTGGAACTGTACAGCTAAGAAGTCAACGATTTTCTTGTCGAAGTCGTCACCACCAAGGTGAGTATCACCAGAAGTTGCTAACACTTCAAATACACCGTCGCCAACTTCCAGGATCGATACGTCGAATGTACCACCACCAAGGTCAAAGACGAGAATCGTTTCGTTGCTCTTCTTGTCGAAACCGTATGCCAGAGAAGCAGCGGTAGGTTCGTTGATAATCCGCAGAACTTCAATACCAGCAATCTTACCAGCGTCTTTGGTCGCTTGCCGTTGGGAGTCGTTGAAGTATGCGGGAACGGTGATCACAGCTTGGGTGACAGTTTCACCAATGTACTTGCTTGCATCTTCTACAAGCTTGCGGAGAACTTGTGCCGAAATTTCTTCTGGAGCAAAAGGTTTGCCGACTTGCGGACACTCCAGTTTAACGTTTCCGTTGCTGTCGCGCTGAACTTTGTAAGAAACTTCAGTCGCTTCGTGCGTAATTTCGTCGTATTTACGTCCAATAAAACGTTTTACAGAATAAAAGGTGTTTTCGGGGTTCATCACCGCTTGGCGTTTGGCGATTTGACCAACCAGGCGATCGCCATTTTTTGCAAACGCAACAACTGAAGGTGTTGTCCGAAAACCTTCCGCGTTAGCAATAACCGTTGGCTTACCGCCTTCCATAACTGCTACGCAAGAGTTTGTTGTACCTAAGTCAATTCCAACTACTTTTGCCATTGTAGGTGCTGGCTCCGTATAACTACAAAAGAACTACAAAAAATGAATGAGAGTATAAAGGACAAAATTTTTGAACCAACTGGATTTAGAAAGCAGCCAGTTCAGCATGAATACCTTTGGTTTAATTTACTGCTGATATATATACTGAGCCTGTGTAGCCAGTCAATGAAGGGTGGTTTTCCGAACCTTGGTTAGGGCGGTTAAGCCTCAAAAGTTTTTCTTGTTTGTTCATAGACTGAATTTGCTTTCACTTTGTCTAATGTATGAGAATTAATACTAGGAGTAATTCGGGTGAACCGTATCGTCAATGTGGTGTTTGCCGTCAAAGCAGTACTTTTGCTATCAGTCTTGAGTTATCACAAGCGATTTACTTAGGGCTGTTTTAGCCCACAGCTTAGTAGAATAGAAAAGCTTGTACGCCTCGACATCATATATGGTTACGCTATCTCCTGACCTAAAAGCCAAACTTTCCACTCCTCTAAAAATTGGTTCTTTTGAGGTGAAAAGCCGAGTTCTCCAGTCACCCTTGTCTGGCGTGACGGATATGGTCTTTCGTCGGCTGGTGCGTCGCTATGCACCTGAGTCGATGATGTACACGGAGATGGTGAACGCAACGGGATTGCACTATGTCAAACAGTTGCCGAAAATCATGGAGGTAGACCGCAACGAGCGACCAATTAGTATTCAGTTGTTTGACTGTCGTCCAGATTTTCTGGCAGAAGCAGCAGTAAAAGCGGTTGAGGAAGGAGCTGATACAGTTGATATCAATATGGGTTGCCCGGTAAATAAAATTACTAAAAATGGTGGGGGTTCTTCGCTGTTACGTCAGCCGGAAGTCGCTGAGGCAATCGTTAGGGAAGTTGTGAAGGCAGTAGATGTGCCTGTAACAGTGAAAACTCGTATTGGTTGGAGTGACAAGGAAATTACAATTCTCGACTTTGCCAAGCGGATGCAAGATGCAGGGGCGCAAATGATTACGGTACACGGACGTACCCGGGCCCAAGGTTACAATGGCAATGCCCGTTGGGAATGGATTGCTCGCGTTAAGGAAGTTCTTTCTATTCCAGTGATTGGTAATGGGGATATTTTCTCGGTTGAAGCGGCGGTGAAGTGTTTGGAACAAACGGGTGCTGACGGGGTGATGTGTTCCCGTGGAACTTTGGGTTATCCGTTTTTGGCAGGAGAAATTGATTACTTCCTGAAAACTGGGGAAGAATTACCATCACCTACACCAATTCAGCGTTTGGAATGTGCTAAGGAACATTTACAAGCTTTGTACGAATACAAAGGTGAAAGGGGAGTGCGTCAAGCACGTAAGCATATGACATGGTACTCGAAAGGCTTTGCGGGTGCTGCTGATTTGCGCGGACAGTTGAGCCTGATAGAGAATGTTCAGCAAGGTGTTGATTTGATTGATAGGGCGATCGCACAGCTGGCGAATGGGTATGAGCTGATTGAAGAAAATCAGTTGGCGATCAGCGGAGCTTAAGCATAAAGGCTTATCGCGCAGTAAGTGATGGAATTGGGTGAGATCAAAATCTAAAAAGTATGAAAACTCGCAGCTTTACAGTTATCCTTTATAAGGAAGATGATATGTATATAGCTGAGTGCCCAGAAGTTGGCACAGTAGATCAAGGAGAAACGATTGAACAGGCGATCGCCGGTTTGAGAGAAGCAACACGGCTTTATTTAGAAGAGTTTCCTTTACCTGAAACATCTCCCAGATTTGTGACTAGCATTGAAGTCAGCTATGCCTAAATTGCCACGAATCCCAAGTAAAGAAGCGATTCGTGCATTAGAACGTCTGGGGTTTGAACAAGTTCGACAAACTGCCAGTCATGTCGTGATGAAGAAGGAAACACCAGATGGCGAAATTGGCTGTGTTGTCCCGGTGCATCGGGAACTAAAAGTCGGCACATTGAGCGGTATCCTCAAGCAAGCGCAAGTCACTACTGAAGAGTTCATTGAGAACCTATGACGTTGAGGATGATGTTTCTGCCCAGCTATTCCAAAAATGACATCATCCAGCAGCAAACTCTAAACAAGCAATAATATCTCCTCTGTCAACTCAGGGAAATCATCTAGAATTTTTGCGTGAGACATTCTGGCTGCTAACCAACCCAGAACATCATACACAGTGATACGCATTCGTCTGATACAAGGCTTAGCACCGCCTTTACGCGGCTCAATTGTAATAATGTTGCGATAGCTCATAACAAAGCTAATACCAATTTGAAAAAAGAATGCAACACATCGGTTAAACCCCTCCCTACCCTCCCCTTGGCAAGGGGAGCCAGTGCGTTGGGCGGGTTTCCCGACTTGAAGCACCTGGCGTGAGGGTGCGCGATAGCGCGGGTGGGGTATCTGTCGCAAACATTTTTTGAATCGGTATAAGTTTACAAAGCTAAGTTTGGTATTCTTACACTAAGTTTAGTCTAGCCTTGTCGCAAAAACAGTTGTTTGTAGGGCGATAGAGAAAATATATTAACAAGTAATAAGGGAGTGAAACCGTATGTCGGACTTACTTGGAAGAATTACAGTTAACCCCAAACAGTGTGGTGGTCGTCCTTGTATCCGGGGCATGAGAATTCGGGTATCAGATGTGCTGGACTTGTTTGCGGCTGGACTGAGTGCCGAACAGATCCTGGAAGAAATGCCCGATCTTGAGGCGGATGATCTTAAAGCAGCACTTATGTACGCTTCACGCAAGCTCAATCATCCGGTTTTAGTTGCATGACGACGATCTGGGTAGATGCACATCTTTCACCTGCAATTGCTACTTGGATCACCATCACATTCAGCATAACGGCATTAGCTTTGCGTGATCTTGGACTCAGAGATGCCGAAGATGCTGAGATTTTTCAGGCAGCGAAAGCTCAAGGAGTTATCTTGATGACCAAAGACAGCGACTTTGTTGACTTGGTTGATCGTCTTGGATCACCTCCACAAATAATCTGGTTAACGTGTGGCAATACTTCAAATGCCCGATTGAAAGAGATTTTGAGTGTAACATTGCCAGAAGCACTAAAGCTTTTGCGATCAGGCGAAGCGTTAGTCGAAATCACTGGGAATTAGTGGCGCAGGCTAACAAATCGGTTAACTTGAAGTATTCTCTTGTTCTTCTTCTTCTTCTTCTGCTTCTAAAAGGTCAGTTGCTTTGCTACCTAGCAATCCAAAGATAGCACCGACGCCTGTTTGCCAAGTTGCAGTGCTGTTTTCTAGAACTCGCACCTGATACTCGGATAATTTAGGTTGAGAAGCTAGCCATAAGGATGTCCCACCAGAAAGGATAGTTAAGGACAGAACAGTGGAGAAGACTAACTGGAAAGCTGAAACTTTAGAAGTTTTCATTGTTAATTTTTTTTGTTTTGGTTTACAGTTTCCATGTTCTGGTAAATCCCTCTAAAGTTCAGTCTGAGCAAGGCTTTCATTCACTATGAGTTTGGAATGAGTTCAATATGACTTTTGTGTGTAAACGCTAAAATGATGACAAATCTTGTGGTTGAGGTATGGTGGGGCGATCGCTCAAAGCATCCCAAGCAGGTATCATAAAAGCAAATTCCGCGCTGAACACAAAGTTTCAGGGAAGTCGGGAAAGGTTAGCAGCCGATGTAAGCACAACGAATAACAGTAAAAATAAAGGCATCACTCTCCAGCCAATTCATAAGTTTTTTACTGGTAAGACAGTTGATAAACCATACTTCATTGGTATTTGTAAAGCGCTAGAACTGGAATGGCAAGAAATCATTGCAGAGTCAGCCCCAAAAAACCAATCCCAGCCTGAGACAAAGAACCAGGAAAAGAGTTCTGAGAAAATTTCTGATATTAATGAATTGATGCAGCAGGTGAGACAGCACTGCTGCGATAAAATCCAACACCTCTACAGCAAAATTCGCTTGTTGAATCTCCAGCAGATTGATGTAGACAAGCTTTACGTGGATGTCTACGTGTTGGAGAAGCTTTCTAGTGTGTGTTTTGCCACTATTCCTGAACTGCTGAAAGACTCAAACTTACGAGATGACTTTAACCGCTTTGGATTGGGACAGCGTGGAAAGCGATCGCCTGGATTTGAAATTGCAAACAAATATCCCAGATTGATGGTGTTGGGTAAACCAGGATCAGGCAAAAGCACATTTTTACGACACTTGGCTGTTGACTGTTGCAAGGGGCAGTTTCAGCCTGATCTCATCCCGATTTTGATTGAACTGAGATCCATCAAAACCGCCAGTCAGTTCGACCTACTGAAATACATTCATGGAGAATTTGATTTATCTGATGAGGAGCAAACCAAACAAATCTTGAAGCAGGGTAAAGTCTTAATTTTACTGGATGGTTTGGATGAAGTGCCTAGTCAGTCGCGACGAGATGTCCAAAACCATATTTCTGAGTTTTCCCACGACTATTACAAAAATCGCTTTATCCTGACTTGCCGGACGCAAACAACAGAATATACTTTACCAACATTCGATTACGTTGAGGTTGCTGATTTCAATAAAGAGCAAGTCGAAAACTTTGCTCAAAACTGGTTTGCGACATCAGTTCAGACATCTGAGGAGGGGGAAAAGCTAAAAGAAGATTTCATAGAAAAGCTACGCCAAAATAAGCAAATAGCTGACCTAGCCGTCACCCCCATCCTGCTGAGTTTGACTTGCTGGGTTTTCAGTGAGTTGAAAGATTTACCCTCTAGGCGTTCTCAATTGTATACAAGAGGACTCAATTTGTTATTGCAGCAGTGGGATGAACAAAGGGGAATCAACCGGGAATTTGGCAGTGAACGTTACCGAAAGTTGTTACCTCAAGAAAAGCAAAAACTTTTAAGTTACGTGGCTCATCGTAAGTTTGAGCAAGAGCAATTTGTGTTGTTTGAAGAAAATGAATTTCAAAGATACATCGCTGAGTATCTCAAGGATATTTCAACTGAGGACAGTAAACAGGTGCTAAAAGCGATAGAGGCGCAGCATGGATTATTCATTGAACGAGCGCAGGGCATTTACTCTTTCTCGCATCTGACATTTCAGGAATATTTAACTGCCCAATACATTATTGATTATCAGCAAGTTGAGAACTTGGTTACAGAACACCTCACAGATGAACGCTGGCGAGAAGTATTTTTGCTGGTGGCAGATTTGAAGGGTGAGAATGCAGGTGATATGTTGTTGTTAATGCAAAAGGAAGCGCAAAAGTACATTAACACACCTAAATTGCAAGAACTATTACGCTGGGCAGATGAAGTCACAGCTGGGTCGGCCGGAGATGTTAATCCAGTGGGCAAACGTGCGTTGGCGCTTGCCATCGCCCACACGAACACTTACGCCAACACCTACGGCTACGACTACGAGAACACCTACGACTACGACTACGCCAACACCTACGTGAACACCTACGCCGATGCCATCGCCAACGCCGACTTGCACGCCTACGCCGACGCCATTGCCACCGCTGGCTTCAACGTCTACGCTAACCTCGACGCCCTCGACTTAAGCATCGTCGGCCCCTACGAGATTGCCGACGCTATCGCCAACGGCTACGCCGATGCCATAAATCTCACTCGTGAGCTTGAAAAATTAAAAATTTTTAATAATTTTAACTCTACTGAGCTAATTAAGCAACTCGAAGCACAAGAATCTCACATTTTTGATGAGAAACAGCCACAGAAAGAACGTCAAAAATTTGCTGAATCTCTCCAAGAATCTTTGCTCAACGCCTTCAATCTTACACAGGAAAAAGTTGATTTATCTCGGGACGAAATCAGTAGACTGGAAAATTATCTTTATGCTAATTCCCTAATTATCGAGTGTAAACAAGCAGCTGTGGAGGTGCCGTCCAAAATCTGGGAAGCCATTGAGGAGCGGATGTTGTTGATAGATAAGTAGGTCAACCTAAAAAAACTTAAAATATAAATCCTGCGATTGCTACCCTGCGGGAAGCCCCCTCCGGGGTCTACGCTTCACTTCGTTCCACTGCCCGGAGGGCACGCTGCGCTAACGCAATGACATTTTATATTTAATTATGTTGAGCCACTTAACTAAATATTGATTGTGCTGTTAGAGAATAAGAAAATGAGACAACCACGCTATGAAAAAAGGCAGGTACAAAACCCACTCTTAAAGCCATTTTGATTTCAACTAAACACCACAGCCCGCCGGAACATCTTCATCAATACCATTTAGTACAATCGAGCTAGGCATGAGTTAATCCGGTGTTCTATGACTGCATCGACAGAAATTCGTCAAAGGGCGATCGCTTCGCTGCTGCGCGGAGCGCAGATCGCACATCCAGCATCAACGCCTAAAATCAAAGCATGACCAGTTATAAGATGAATATGTTAAAAACACTTTGGGCTACTGTTCGGCAAGGAAAAATTGAACTGCTGGAATCAGCGGAACTACCTGAAGGAACAAGAGTGCTGGTAACACTTCTTCCTGATGATGAAGCTGAGTTTTGGCTTCAAGCTAGCCAAACATCACTTGATGCAGTTTGGGATAACGCCGAGGATGATGTTTATGCCCAGCTACTCCAAAAATGATATCATCTTGGTTCGGTATCCCTTCTCGGATTTGTCTAGTTCAAAGGTAAGACCTGCAGTTGTGGTTAATGCACCGCATGTTTCTCAAGATATTATCATCACGCCACTAACAAGTAAAACAGGATCG
Organism: Brasilonema sennae CENA114; assembly: GCF_006968745.1. NCBI lineage: Bacteria > Bacillati > Cyanobacteriota > Cyanophyceae > Nostocales > Scytonemataceae > Brasilonema > Brasilonema sennae. The sequence continues at coordinate 2,337,674 of NZ_CP030118.1, forward strand.
TTACTTGAGGGTGAGTTTGTACTTTCTGACTGGGCTGCAGCAGGGCTTAACGTGCTTACAGCAGTCAAGCGAGGTTTGTACACAGTACATGAGAGCTTAATTGTGACAACGATTGGTAAGTTGGCGAATTCCGATGTCGAGCAGTTAGAGCAATCCTTACGATCCTGGTTAGGGTTGTTGTGACGCAGCGCTTGAACAGCTTAGATTAGCATAGCCATTAAAATGGAGGTAATCAGTCAAATCAGTCACGGTGAAAATTGGAGTTTAGAGCGATGCAACAAGATACTATCGAAATCAGTGGTTTTCACGCTCATGTCTACTTTGATACTACCAGCCGTGATGTAGCTGAACGTGTACGCGAAGGATTAGGCGAAAGATTTGAGGTGCGGCTTGGGCGCTGGCATGATAAACTCATTGGTCCACATCCAAAGGCGATGTATCAAGTTGCATTCTTACCGAATCAGTTTGAGAAAGTTGTTCCCTGGTTAATGCTCAATCGTGAGGGATTGGATATTTTAATCCACCCCGAGACGGGCGATGATGTGAAAGACCATACGGAACATGCTCTGTGGCTAGGAGAGAAACTGGAGCTTAATATTGGGTTTCTTCAACAGATTGGAAAAACCTAATAAAAAAAGAGCAGGTACAAAACCCGCCCCTTAAGCAATATTGATTTTAAATCAACAACCTAATTGCCAATCTCCGGCGCACTAAACGATAGCGCTGGCGCTTCTTGATCCGCCAAAGCGGGTACAGAATGGCGTAACCGCGCCGTCAGCTGCACAGTTGTCGCATCATACATCTGAGTCAGCATCTTAGGATACAAACCAATACCAATAATTGGTATTAACAAGCAGGCGATGATGAAGATTTCGCGGGGTTCGGCATCTATGAGTTTCTGGTGAGAAACTAATTCTTTGTTTTCTTCACCGTAGAAAATCTCCCGCAGCATTGACAGTAAATAAATCGGAGTTAGAATCACCCCAACTGCCATCAAGAACACCACAATAACTTTGAAGGTGGGGTTATAGGCATCGCTGGTGGCAAAGCCAACGAATACCATCAACTCAGCAACGAAACCGCTCATTCCTGGCAAGGCTAAGGATGCCATAGAACATGTTGTCCACATGGCAAACATTTTGCTCATTTTCTTACCAACACCGCCCATTTCATCCAACATGAGGGTGTGAGTACGGTCATATGTTGCCCCTACCAGGAAGAACAAACTCGCCCCAATCAAACCGTGGGACACCATTTGCAACATTGCCCCATTCAATCCTAAGTCGGTGAAGGAAGCAATACCGATCGCCACAAAGCCCATGTGAGAAATTGAGGAGTAGGCAATTTTCCGTTTCAAGTTGCGCTGGGCAAATGATGTCAGGGCAGCGTAGATAATATTAACTATCCCCAAAATCACTAACACCGGGGCAAAATAAGCGTGGGCATCAGGAAGCATTTGGGCATTCATGCGAATAAGCGCGTAACCGCCCATTTTCAGCAGAACACCTGCTAGCAACATATGCACAGGCGCTGTCGCTTCTCCGTGGGCATCTGGTAGCCAAGTGTGCAACGGAAAGATCGGGAGTTTGACAGCGTAGGCAATCAAGAAGCCCGCGTACAGCCAAAGTTGGAGATTGAGGCTGAAACCTTGATTTGCAAGCGTTTGCATATCAAAAGTGATGGGATTGCTAGAAAACGCCATCGTTAATCCAGCTAGCAAAATAAACAGCGAACCGCCAGCCGTGTACAAAATAAACTTGGTCGCTGCGTATTGCCGCTTTTTGCCTCCCCAAATCGAAAGCAGAATGTATATCGGCACCAGTTCGAGTTCCCACACCAGGAAAAACAACAGCATATCCTGGACGGCGAAAACGGCAATCTGACCGCCATACATCGCTAATATCAAAAAGTAAAACAGCTTGGGCTTGAGTGTCACCGGCCAAGCTGCCAGCATCGCCAGCGTGGTAATGAATCCAGTCAAAATAATCAGGGGCATAGACAAGCCATCTGCCCCTACCGACCAATTCAAACCGATCTGTGGAAGCCAGCTGTAACTCTCAAAGAGTTGCAAATCTGGATTGGAGAAATCATACCCAGTATAAAAAGCAGTCACAATCAGTGCGAAATCTAACAGCCCTATGACCAGGCTATACCAGCGCACTGTTTTGCCATCTTTATCTGGAATGAAGGGAATCAGCAGTGACGCCGCTATCGGAAACAGAATAATCGTCGTCAGCCAAGGAAAATTTGCTGTATTCATCGCAAGTTGTTAGGCAGCAATAATAATGTTCGGCTATCAACTACTAGCTATTTACTAGCAGTTTTTGCAGGCGTTGGTCTTCATTGTTAGGTTTATTTAATAAAAATAAAGAAAGATGAAGAGAGCAAAACTAATGACCCTGTCTTCATCCTCTGTATGCATTTATCAGTTAGAGCCACAGAGTGAGTTGACTTTATTCACTGTACAGGGTTTGAAACAGTCGCTCAAAAATCTAGATTTATCTGGAGTTCAACGCGAAAATGACGGTAGAATTACTTAAGATAAAATCGCTGTAAAAGCGAATAGTAAGTTTTTATCTTGTTTATCCCCAATATGGTTTTAAGCCACATTAATTAGGGAACACTTTAAAAGTAATTCCTGATGTCACAAGACCAGGGAATAGAGGAGCCAGTGCTGTGGGGGAGGTTAGCCCCCCTTAGCGACTGGCGTAAATTCCCGTTTATCCCTGAGTGTAATCAGCTAACTTGCAAAGGATATTTCTAGATTTGTCTAGATTTTATTGAGCAGTTATCAAGTTACACCAAAAACAATCACTAAACCCAACACAGCGCCAAAGATAATTAAGGCATAGAATTGAGCACGACCGTTTTCTAGGTATTTCAGACCTTCACCAGTGATCAAAGTGAAGAAACCGGTGAGATTTACAGCACCATCAACAACGCGGAAGTCAACTTCCATCACTTGTCTGGCTAAACGCCGCAAACCGACAACAAAAACACGATGGTAAATGTCATCAAAATACCATTTGTTGAGGGAGAACTCATAAAGCGGCTGGATTTTTGCTGCGATCGCCACTGGGTTAATTTTACCCAACAGATACGTCAACGAAGCTAAGGTAATGCCAATCAAGGAAATCCCAACTGAAGCACCTGCCATAATGTAAAATTCTGACGGGTTGAATTCAGCCGCTTTTTCTACGACTTCGGCTAAAGTTTCGCTGGGTGGGAAAATAAACTCCTCAAAATAGTTGGCAAAAGGAGTCCCAAGCAAACCAATCAGTATAGAAGGAACTGCCAAAATCGCTAATGGCAGAGTCATTGTCCAAGGCGACTCATGAGGATACTGACTGTGACCATGACCGTGACCGTGACTGTGGTCATCATGGTGATGTTCCTCAGTTGCTTCCAATTCTCCCTTGGTCATGGCACCAGGACCAAAAGCAGGGGCTGCATCAAAACCTGTAACAATTCCCATTCCTGCTGGAGATTTGAGTTTTTGCCACAAATTAGTTTGATTGCCCCGGAATTTACCTTCAAAGGTAACGAAATACATCCGGAACATGTAGAAAGCGGTAATTCCGGCGGTTAACCAACCAATTGCCCAGAGAAGTGGGTTGACTGCAAATACCTTCCCTAAGATTTCATCTTTTGACCAGAAACCAGCAAAGGGCGGGATACCAGAAATTGCGACACAACCAATGAAGAAGGTAATTGCCGTAACTGGCATATATTTCCGCAGTCCACCCATCAACCGCATATCCTGCGCCAAGTTGGGATCGTGACCGACGACTCCTTCCATACCGTGAATCACAGAACCAGAACCCAGGAAGAGCATCGCCTTAAAGTAGGCGTGGGTCATTAAGTGGAAAAGTCCAGCGCTGTATGCGCCTACTCCCATTGCCATCACCATGTAACCGAGTTGGGAAATGGTGGAGTAAGCTAAGCCCTTTTTGATGTCGTTTTGAGTGATGGCAATTGTCGCACCCAAAAATGCTGTCAATGCCCCAGTGAAGGCAATCACGTTCATTGCTGCTGGAACGTGTTCAAAAACTGGGTACATCCGAGCAATTAAGAAAACACCCGCCGCCACCATTGTTGCTGCGTGGATGAGGGCGGAGATGGGGGTGGGACCTTCCATTGCATCTGGTAACCAGACGTGCAGGGGGAATTGAGCGGATTTTGCAACCGGACCCAGGAAGACGAGAATCGCCAACACGATGGCGAGCAAATTGCTGACAGCACCTGTTTGGACAAGTTGCGCCAGGCGATCGCCCATCACATTAAATTCAAAGCTTCCTGTTGCCCAGAAAAGCCCCAGAATGCCCAACAGCAATCCAAAGTCACCCACGCGGTTAGTTACAAATGCCTTTTGACAAGCATCTGCTGCTGCCTTGCGATCGTACCAGAAGCCGACCAGCAAGTACGAGCACATCCCGACCAGCTCCCAGAAGATATAAACCTGTACTAAGTTGGGGCTAACCACCAGACCCAACATTGAGGAGCCGAACAAGCTGAGATAGGCGTAAAACCGGACATAGCCTGGGTCATGAGCCATGTAGCCATCCGTATAAACCATGACTAGAACGGCTACGGTTGTTACAACCACTAGCATCAGGGCTGTTAGGTGGTCAACAGTGTAGCCCATGTTCAGGTGGAAATTGCCTGCTGCTGCCCATTCCAAGGTACGGGTGTAAGGAGCGTGTCCTTGAATTTGACTCCACAGCAAAGCAAACGACAGCGCCATCGCGAGTCCCATTAAGGAGATAATAAATGCCGCGTTGAGCTGTCGCAGGCTGTTCGTCACCTGATTCAACGAGATTAACCCTAGACCGACCAGCATTGCCCCAAGAAGAGGTAATACCGGAATCAGCCAGGCATACTGATAGATAACTTCCATCACTGACGCCTACTTTTAGAATTCTTGACTAATTTGTCGGAACTGTTAATAATTGTGACACACACACTTTAGGATAAAATACCCCACACAATAGTTATTGGGTGGGGTAATTAAGTTTGGTTTTAGATTTGGTCATCAGTCAATCAAGAGGACAAGCGGACAAAGGGATAATGAGTAATTAGCCTGCGCTTATGCGCAGAGCGCACGAACCCGATAACGTTCTTGCAGCCAGCCGTGCGCTTTGCGCTTGCACCACTCGTCACTAGAAGTGAATATTCTTGGTACATAGCGCTGGTTCACTATAATCCCTCTTTACGCAGAACGACAACCTAAATCCGCTGTTGTTGGTCGATGGTAAGCTTTAGGGCGGTTGGTGTAACAGACTTTCATATCTTCCAAAGCTAAGAGTAAATCTTCTCGTCCACGAAAACTTTCCAAACGCTGGCAGACTATGCCATTTTCGATCAACACTAAAGTTGGCAGTGATTTAAGTTTATATTTTGTGGCGAGTTTAAAATTGTCATCAGCGTTCACCCCTACTAGTTTAATTTGGTCACCGCATTGAGCTTTAAATTGCAATAATAATGGGTGGATAATTCGACATAACCCACACCAAGGTGCTTCAAAATTTACTAAAACAGGAATTGAAGATTCTAAAACTTCTTGAGAAAATGTCCGCTCACTAACCGACAACACCATGACGCCTCTGGAATTTATATGGTTTTGATATCAAAACTAACTGTCAGCTTTGGGAGTCCATTGTCAGGATTTTGTAAATATTATCCATTGCAGAACTGACAAAGAAGCCGGCAAAACATTCAAGATGGTAACTCTCTCAAACTTTTTGGTTTTATAGTCGTTATTGTCAGGGTATCTTTACACCAATCTGCTGTTGACCTGACCTGTGCGACAACTTTCCTCCAGACACCTATAATAACCGTGGGTAGTTTTCTTTGGCTTGGTGCAAAAAGAAATAGTACCATTATGGCCTGTGGCAATGCTGCTGGAACTAGACGCTCTCGCACAAGTATTGAGGATTTTCTCAAGTATTGGTCGCTGTTGGCTATCTTGTTTTATTCACTAAATTTTATCAACTAAGGCTGATTATAGAAAAGAAAATAGCGAATTATCAAGTTTTTCCCTACTTTGGCAATTGACCAGCAATTACCAAATTTAAAATATCAAAACGACTAAGTGCACCCCCACTGACAGCTACTTCAATTAATCCTACATTGATTTGGTGGCAGTGGATGAGATCAAATTAATATTTAATCTCATCAACTTCTGTTGATAAATCCGATTATGTTAAAATCATAATTCAATTTTACTTGTAGCTTCGAGCAATAGAGGGTGTGACCACCAAAGTAATAGCACAAAAATAGCAACCCCCAAATAAGACGGACGTAAAAATTCCTGCCATAAGATAGATTGACGGCCCTCAAGTATAGCAGCAAAGGGCATGATCGAAGTACGCTGTTTTACTTGAGCATAAGCTTCTCCATAGCGATCGCTTAAACGGCGATCCCCATGCCATACTCCGAATAAATGGTGTAACACTAAACCAATTGAAGTGACAAGTGTAAAACTTGTACCCAACCACAAGGTATGAGCAACACACCAGATAATTTGTCCCACCATCTGTGGATGGCGAGTAATGCGAATAATTCCTGTTTCAAAAAGATGTACCTGAGGCTTTTGGATAGCAGCAATTTCTAGGAGATTGAAAGTAGCAGGATACAAAAACAAAAACGAAATAGCTGAGAGTACCCATACGAATGGCTGGACTCCAGGTAAATTTTGGACGTACCAAAGTTGCAAGCCATCGTAGCGGTGGTTAAAAAAATAAATAATTAATATGACAGCCAACGGCAGGCTACTAAATGCAAAAATAATGCGATAGAGTCTACATCCAATATGCTTTTCTGCCCACGGGCGCAGGGCTGCGCCTCCACTATGGACAATTGCAAAACCAAATAGTAGTCCTAGCATGACAAAATGACTAAGGGTCAACCAAGACGTCGGCGGCATCATACACACAAATGAAGTAACTTAAAGAAAGCCTAATTTAGTACAACAAATACCACAAACTATGTAAAAAACCGTATTGCAGGATATCCTGTCCCCATACAGTACGTGCATTGGATGAACTCACGTTGAGTGCCAACACGCGCACCATAAAATAGAATCACCTGATCAAAAAGCGACCATCTGAACTTAAGCCACTTATCATTGACAAGCTGAAGTTAATTAGGACTTGAGAACAGGAAAATTTCTTAGGGGAAGTATATCTGACTGAACAAACTTGTTTGAACGACACAGCATCGATGGTATTTGAGAATGGTAAAGTATCCTCAGATATTAGCTTATAAAAGTATCTAGCTGTGATCACATCAGAAAAAGAGGTACAGCACAAAGCAGTCAGTCGCAATGACCATACTCAGACAACAGCAAAACACAAAAAAACTCCCTCAATAAAATGTAGATTAATGGCACTTTATGGAACAGCTAAACAATTTACTTCTCATATTAATAACCATATTACGAAAGAAGTTGTCATTGGCAAGAACTTTATTAAACTGAAAAAATGGACTTGGGACTTGCGTATCTTTCCCAATTTAACCAGTAAAAAAATATATAATGGCATGGTGCAGAGGATAGAAAACAGGGCACAACCCTGTCATCTGTCCCCTGTTTTTTATGACCATCCGCTGGAAAAACCAAAAGTCTCCCAGTCCAAATGGTCGTATGCTGAATTAGATGGCTTCATCCACTATAAAGTAGTCATGAATAATTCTTCAGCTATAAGAGTGGATGCAGACTGTAGCAGTCAATCTTATCCTTGTGCGGGACATACAAACAAAGACAGTTGTCCCGAACCTTGGATTAACGGTTTACTGTGGTGGAAGTCGTGGATCGCAGCTATGTGCAGATTTGGTTGGAGGGCAAAATGTGGCAATGAAAACGTTGTTACTCCGGCAAGACGCAAGTCAAACGGAAATTATTGTAACAACCTACCCCCTGAAAATCTCTCTATTCCGGGGCAACAAAATCATAGTCTCTCCTTGCAGGGGGAAGCGTAGAGGGGTGCATTGGATTTTGAAACGAAAACAAAAAAGCGTTCAAGCTTTTGAAACCCAGAGTGGAGTTTAGATAGAATTCTCCAGAAAATCTACTACTTATTAGGGTTAGTTGTAGAAAAGAGAACTTTAGTCAAGATGGTATGCTACTGTCTTTTTCGAGTAAAGTCTCCAAATTTAAGATGCAATAAATCGTGCCCTGCTGTGAAGTTTTTTTACGCTGGTTTGTACAAGACTGCCGCTCATGCTCAAAGTTTGTGGGTTTAGCCTTATGTCTGACCTTCCTTTCACTTTAGATCAGTTACGTATTCTCAAAGCGATCGCCGCAGAAGGAAGCTTCAAGCGTGCCGCTGATAGCCTTTATGTATCCCAGCCTGCTGTTAGCTTGCAAGTGCAAAACCTAGAACGGCAGCTGGATGTTCCATTATTTGACCGTGGAGGACGTCGTGCACAACTAACCGAAGCTGGACATTTACTTCTGAGTTACGGTGAGAAAATCCTCAGCCTGTGTCAGGAAACTTGCCGCGCTATTGAGGATTTGCAAAATCTCCAAGGCGGTACTTTGATTATTGGTGCTTCTCAAACCACCGGCACCTATCTTTTACCCCGGATGATTGGGATGTTCCGACAAAAATATCCAGATGTGGCAGTGCAATTGCACGTGCACTCCACCCGCAGAACCACTTGGAGTGTAGCTAACGGACAGGTGGATTTGGCAATCATCGGTGGCGAAATTCCTGGTGAACTCGCGGAATCTTTGGATATTATTCCATATGCCGAAGATGAACTGTCACTTATTATACCTGTAGTCCATCCCTTTGCCAAACTTGAAACGATTCAAAGAGAAGACCTATATAAATTAGAGTTCATCGCTCTCGATTCTCAATCTACTATCCGCAAGGTCATTGACCAAGTACTATCACGCTGTGACATTGACACGCGGCGTTTTAAAATCGAAATGGAACTAAACTCCATAGAAGCTATAAAAAATGCCGTGCAATCCGGTTTGGGGGCTGCCTTTGTCTCGACTTCGGCAATAGCTAAAGAGTTACAAATGGGGGTGCTACACAGTGCTCCCATTGAAGGTGTGATAGTCAAGCGGATGCTAAACCTGGTTTTTAATCCTAATCGTTACAGATCTAAGGCAGCAGAAGCGTTTAGTCGGGAAATTCTACCCCAGTTTACTGCACCAGGATGGAATCTAGAAATGTTAAAAACATCACGCAAACCCGTAATGGTTAGTACAGTGGATGTAGGAGCGCATAATTTTGACGACGATGATTAAGATGTAGTCATTAGTCATTGGTCATTAGTCATTAGGAGGCACTGCATTGGGGAGGACAGTGCCGGGGTGAGGCAGCGCTCTTGGTAGGCTTTCCCGACAGTCAGGCACCTGTCCGTTGAGGCAGTGGGTCCTTGCGGGTTTTCCGACAGTCCCGCAACTGCCGTCCCTTGTCCCTTGCGCGTGTCCCTTTGGGACGAGCGCGTCTTTGAACGCGAGTGCGGGCAAGGCAGGGCTATAGAGATACCCGAAAGGTGAGTAAGCGCGCTGCAGTCCTTGTCTCCCGACTGGCGCTCTTCCGTTAGACGTGCTACAGGCATACCCGTATCTCCTCCACCAGACGCTCTTGCAACGGCGCACGCGTGCCGCAAGCATAGGGCAATTCCTACAGAGGGAACTGGCATCCCCAGCGAACCAAGGGGAAAAACTTCCCCTTGAGGACTCATCCCCAGAGGAAACCCCTCGCTCCCCCATTGTTCGCGTGCCTCCTGTACAAGAGCAATGCTTACGCTGTAGCTGTGGTGGGCAGCTGCAGCAGGAGGCGCACAAGTGATGTTTATTAGTTAAGCGCTCTTGACTATTGACTATTGAGTGTTGAGTATGGAATTTGAGTATTGAGTGTTGAGTATGGAAATTTATTGTACTCGTCCACGCTGCCCCCGCCCACAAAATTATTTTTCAGATTTAGATGATCATGGGACCATCAGAACAGTGCAGCAGAAATACTGTACTGCTTGCGGAATGCCGCTGATGTTAGACGGACGCTATTTGCCGATAAAGCTTTTAGGACGAGGCGGATTTGGAGCAGCGTTTTTGGCACGCGATCGCCGTACCCCAGGAATGCGCCAATGTGTAGTGAAGCAGTTTCAACCTGCGGGAGATTTAAGTCCAACTCAATTACAACTAGCACAAGATCTATTTGAACGAGAGGCAGTCGTCTTAGAGCAAATTGGACGCCAACATGAGCAAATTCCAGACTTATACGCTTTCTTTCCAGTTATCATTCCCAGCTTACAAGCAGGAGAGCAAGACCAGTTCTTTTATTTAGTACAAGAATATATTGACGGACAAAACTTAGAGGAAGAATTAGCCCAAAAAGGCAAGTATTCAGAACAAGAAGTTTTAGAAATTCTGCAAGAAATTCTCAAAATACTCAAGTTTGTTCATCAAAAAAATATTATCCACAGAGACATCAAACCTTCCAACATCATGCGCGATCGCTATGGCAAACTTTTCTTGCTAGATTTTGGCGCAGTTAAACTGGTTACAAACGCTCCCATTGGTGCATCTGCTCCTTCCACTAATATATATTCTATGGGATTTGCTCCCCCCGAACAAATGTCCGGAGGTCAAGTATTTCCATCTACAGATTTGTACGCTTTGGCTGTGACAATCCTGATGTTATTAACGGGCGAAACAGAGATAACTCAACTGTTCGATGCGTATAGTAACCAGTGGAAATGGCGGGGTCATGTGAGTGTCAGCCCACACCTTGCTGATATTTTAGATAAGATGCTTTTAAGCGCGGCTAATCAACGCTATCAGTCGGCGCAGGAGGTTCTAGATGCCCTCAATGTATCTCAAAACCATATACCTTCTACATACATAAATCCCCGTCAGCCTTCTGTCACCCCACAACCACAATCACAGCAAACACAGACTCAACCCCCAGTACAAAAGCAATCCGTTTCTGCGACTGGGCCTGTTAAACAACAATTTTCTTTAATTAAATTATTAGCTAGAGCAGCGTTTAGTGGGTTTGAAGGAGCATTGATAACAATTGGTCTTTCAACAATACTACCATCGCCAGTCATCACTTTGGCTGCTGCTTGTGTCATTTTATCAGGGTTAATTTATGCCCAATGGAAGCGATGGATTGGAGGATCTGATTTATTAATTTTTCCTGCAATCACTTTAGGGATTGTCTTATTCTTGTTACGGGTACGGGGCGGTTTTACCATTGAGGAAGTTATTATTTTGTCTGTTGCGGCGGCATTAATGGCGATCGCAGCCACAGCACTATTTCGTCTTATTTACAAATTGTTATCTCTGCTGCTATAAACACCATTCGGTGCTAATACCCATTTATGTCTGATAAAAACGAAACGCTTAGCCTTTTCCTAGCCATCGTTATAACGCTTGGCTTAACCTTTGCTGGCTTATGGTTTCTTATAGAACGCTGGGCTAAAATAAGTAATACAAACCAAGTTAATTCTACTCCTGTTGTCAATCCTTCGGTAAATAATAATCCAGCTAATAGCTCTGCTATTCTAAATTCTACGACAACAAGTTGTAGTATACCAAATCTACCAACGGGGACATTCAACTACGGTGGTAGTACAACATGGGCACCTATCCGTAGAGACTTAGACCCACTGCTTCAAAGCATCTGCCCTCAGTTTACTTTACGTTACGTTCAACCTCCTGTTGAAAAACCAGGTTCTGGCACTGGTATTCGGATGTTGGTAGATAATCAACTCGCTTTTTCTCAATCTTCTCGCTCAATTCAGGGTGAAGAAAACCAAAAAGCACTACAGAAAGGATTTAGTCTTAAAGAAATTCCAGTGGCAATTGATGGTATTGCGATCGCCGTCAACCCAAACCTTAACATTCCTGGTTTAACTGTCTCCCAGATCAAAGACATTTACACTGGCAAGATAACTAACTGGCAAGAAGTGGGTGGTTCAGATCTACCAATTATACCATACACTCGCAGCAAAGAAGCTGGCGGTACAGTAGAGTTTTTTATCGAAAATATTTTAAACAAAGAGAACCTTGGTAATAACGTAAGTTATGTTAGTACGACTACTGAAGCTCTGAGAAAACTGGCTTCGAGTCCTGGTGGAATTTACTATGCTTCTGCACCAGAGGTTGTGCCCCAATGCACAGTTAAGTCCCTACCAGTGGGGCGTATTTCGGGGCAATTTGTCCCTCCCTACCAAGAACCCTTCATACCTCTGTCTGAATGTCCCGGCAAGCAGAATCAGTTGAATGCTCTGGCATTTCGTACTGGGGACTACCCAATTACCCGTAATTTGTTTGTGATTTTAAAACAAAATGGTCAAACAGAGCAGCAAGCAGGGGATGCTTATGCAAATTGGCTGCTGACACCTCAAGGTCAAGAACTGATTCAAAAGGCTGGATTTGTCAGAATTAAGTGATATGGAAGAATTCAGGAGTCGTGACGTCAGTCGTCAGAAGTAAAAACAGTCCGCAGCGTATGCGCAAAGCGCACGCCCAGAGCGGCTCAAGCGCAGGGGGCAAGGGGCATACGAAATTAAATTATGTGTATTTACTTACACAATTGATTAAGAAAAAATTCTCTGTGCTTTACGACTGAAGGCTGAGAATTTCTTTTTTGGTGCAGCCTAATACAATTCTTTCCTGCAGCTGAAGCACTGAGGGGAAATCTAATAATTATTAGCAAATTTACAATATAAAATTATGACGTCAGATCAAATAAGTTTATTGCTTCAACTTCAACTTCGCCAGACGCTTGCTTTGGAAAAAATGTCCGATGCTCTAGAGCGTCTCAAAGAGGGAAAATTGGCTATTCCTAATAAAAATGTTGGTCCAGTTTCCAAAGCTTACGCACCGCCATACGAAATTCAGATCGGAGCAAGAATTAAAGTTATCAACGAAAAACTCTTTGGTGAAACTAAAGAAGGAATTGTGACTGACGTGCGGCGCGGAGGAACCTCCTGGCTTGTCCAAGTGAATGTTGAGGGAATGACAAGAGTGGTTCGACCTTGGGATGTTGAGGTATTGCCTTAATTGGCATAGTTGAGTCAGTGCGATACGTTAAGCGTATCGCGCTTGGGGGTGGTGGTATTAACAGATTTTTAAGTTATTTTGGTTTTGGAACTGGAGAGGGATCGCTAAAGATAGTCTTTCGCTGCTCATCGCCAAAAATTGCCCCTCGCTGCTTTAGGTCGCGCTTGGTATCCTCTGTAAGACCTTTACTCCGTCCAAATAAGGCATTCATAACGATAGCACCGCTCAGGTCGGCACCGCTCAGGTCGGCATCGCTCAGGTCGGCATCGCTCAGGTTGGCACCGCTCAGGTTGGCATCGCTCAGATCCGCAAGGTTCAGATCCGCAAGGTTCAGGTTGGCACCGATCAGGTTGGCATCGCTCAGATCGGCACGGCTCAGGTTGGCACGGCTCAGGTTGGCATCGCTCAGGTTGGCACGGCTCAGGTTGGCACGGCTCAGGTTGGCACGGCTTAGGTCGGCATTACTTAAATCAAGATTTACAGCTGCGTGATTAACAATTTCCCAAATTAAACGCCACTTGCGATCAATCCGCGTTTCCTTGTTAATAATTGCACCCTTTAGGTAAGCAAGGCTGAGGTTGGCACCGCTGAGGTTGGCACCGCTGAGGTTGGCACCGCTGAGGTTGGCATTGCTCAGGTAGGCAGCGATCAGGTTGGCACCGCTGAGGTTGGCACTGCTCAGGTTGGCAGCGATCAGGTTGGCAGCGATCAGGTTGGCACCGCTCAGGTTGGCACCGCTGAGGTTGGCACCGCTCAGGTTGGCACCGCTGAGGTTGGCACCGCTCAGGTTGGCATCGCTCAGGTTGGCACCGCTCAGGTTGGCATTACTTAAATCTCGACCTATAGCTCCGTGATTAACAATCTTCCAAATTAAACGCCACTTGCCATCAATCCGTGTTTCCTTGTTAATAATTGCACCCTTTAGGTAAGCAAGGCTCAGGTTGGCACCGCTCAGGTTAGCACCACTCAAGTCAGCACCACTTAAGTCAGCTTCACTTAAGTCAGCACCACTTAAGTGAGCTTCACTTAAGTCAACATCGCTCAAGTCAACATCGCTCAAGTCAACATCGCTCAAGTCAACATCGCTCAAGTCAGCACCTCTCAAATTTCGACCCTTAACTGGCTGACTAACAATCTCTTGCACTAGACGCCATTTCTCATCTAATTCGTTACTTTCGTCATCATCTGAAATTTCGCTCAAAATTTGAGCATCCTCAACAGGAAAACCGTTTACTTCTGTTAGTTCTCCTGATTCAAACTGAGATACAAGCCGTTTGATATCTTCTTGAGAACCTTCTACAATTAATCTGATGCTGCCTTCTTGAATATCAGTAATTGTTATAGTGTCTCCTGAATGTTCTTGTAAAAACAATTGAATAATTTTGAAGTTGAAAACTGAATTGATATCGCCTTTTAATATAATTTCAGCTTTAAAAAGTTTGCTATGTTTATCTATTACAGTTACTTTACGGTGAAGTGTTTGCATTTGCCCCACCTCCTCATTAATTTCTAAGCTACTCCTATATTTTCTTTCTATTCGCTCAGATTGTTCTTCTTCTGCTATGTCTATCCACTTCAGTTTCAATGCCTCACATATTCTTTTAAAGGAATCAAGCTGAATTGGTTCACGCTGAAAAAATTTTGTAACTGTATTACGAGCTAATAATTGAGATTTTGCAAAGTTACTTTTTGAATCAAATCCTAGCCTTATTAAAGCATTTTCTGCTCTCTCTACACCTTGTGGAGACGCGATGATAGTTATTTTCTTCTTTTTTCTGTTTTGGCTAGGATCTGTCATAGTTTGACCAGAGTTTTTTTAAGCGAAGGAAGAAGATGCAAGAAACAAGGAAGAAGACCAACTTCTATCTTCCTTGTTCCTTCTGACTTCTTCCATGTTAAAGGCGATTGCCTACGGCAGAGCTAGCCCCTAAGGGGCCGCTACGCAAACGCTTAACGCTTGTGCAATCAAAAGTAGCGCATAAGACAATCATAGAAAGGTCACAGGTGATGAACAACACAATCGTTGCGTAGTCAAGATTACAGGCGTTTGGCTGCACATTAGAAGTATGAAGTTTATTTGCTCTGCGAAATCTATGAATCATAAGCCAACCCCTCACTCTGACTCTCCGATAGAACTAAGTATTGCTCGTGAACGCCTGCGACAAGCACGTTATAGTTTTAATCTTGCAATAATTTCTACCGCAGTGTCTGCTTTTATTAGTCTTACAGGTGCTGGGCTTCTGCTGACAGGAAAAGCGAATGAAGGTGCAGTGACTGCTGCTTGTGGAATGATTGCGAGTGTCCGATGTGTTGAACTTGCTAAAGATGCTAATGACAGACTTGATGAAATTTGATCTGTAATGTGATTGCCCCTGAGAAATTCTGACTTTGCTATAGGTCAATACAGTTCAGTTAAGGATTATTGCTAACCATTCCACGTATGTAGAAACGTTGCATGCAACGTCTCTACATTGCAGTCCTGATAACGGTTTTGCTCTTATCTAAACTGTATTATGCTACAGGTAAAGACGAACAGAGTCACTTACCTGTAGCAGGTTTAGTTGAATATTTTTGCTTAGGAAATGCTCGACTGTGCGCACCGCTGCACCCAGAAGTAGCGACAGTACCCCTTGATTTACTTGGTCTTGGTTATTTTTCAGATGAAATAATATGAATATCAGTTTGGTGAAGCGATCGCATCAGTTGGTGAATCAAAGACTCTGTAAATATCATTTGCCATTTTGAGCGACGAGTTTGACCCAATACTACCTGAGTAATTCGGTATGATTTTGCAACACGAGCAATTTCTTGTGCTACGTTTTGACCAGAGACTTGCAAAAACTCACCCTTAAACTCTTGGCAGATTTGCTTGCAAGTTTCAACATGCAGTGCTTCTACTTTTGTCAGAAAATGGTCTGGATTGTTTACAAACAGAACGTAGAACGGTGCGTTCATATAATCAGCAAATATAGCTCCGCGTCGAATCAATCGCACAGAGTTTGGCTCACAAGAAATGCAAACCAGAATTCGTTCGTGGATACAGTAGACATTTGCGCTGAGAGCTTTAGCGTGAGAGTTTAGTCGAGCAGCTTGCTGAATCTCTTTCTTTTCTATGTTATCAGCTACCTGCCGCAGCGCTAGTTCTCGCAGAGCTACCAAGTTGGAACGCCGGAAGAAGTTTTGTATGGATGGCTCGATTTTTCTTGTTGGATAAATTTTACCTTCCAACAATCGCTCTTCTAATGTTTCTGGTGTTACATCCACAACAACGACTTGGTCTGCAGCTTCCAGTAAACTGTCTGGAATAAGCTCCTGTACAACGATACCCGTCATCTGGGTGACTTGATGGCACAGACTCTCTAAGTGTTGTATGTTGACAGTAGAAAAAACATCAATACCTGCCGCCAAAATTGTCTCCACATCCTGGTACCGTCTGTTGCGCTCTGCTCCAGGAATGTTAATGTGTGCTAGTTCATCAACTAAAACAAGCTGAGGTTGGCGGGCAATGATCGCATCAGTATTCATCTCGGTGAAGATTAACCCGCCCTGTTCTATCTTGCTTGGTGGAATGACTTCTAAACCTTGTGTTTTAGCATCTGTTTCTGGGCGATCATGAGTTTCCAGCCATCCAAGAACAACATCTATACCATCTTTTTTTTGTCGGCATGCTTCATCTAGCATCCTGTAGGTTTTCCCAACACCAGGAGCCATACCAATAAAAATCTTGTGCTTGCCGCGACGAGGTGGA
Source organism: Brasilonema sennae CENA114 (assembly GCF_006968745.1). Taxonomy (NCBI): domain Bacteria; kingdom Bacillati; phylum Cyanobacteriota; class Cyanophyceae; order Nostocales; family Scytonemataceae; genus Brasilonema; species Brasilonema sennae. The sequence continues at coordinate 2,354,452 of NZ_CP030118.1, forward strand.
CGTAAGTAGGTACTGTTAGAGCAAACAGTATAAGAACTGTACATTATCTGCGCATTAACATTGCTACACACCATCTTACAGTGTTGGGAGCACAAAGCCCACTCCTTCTAGGTGTGGGATGAATGCGTTGCACCGTCGGTGCAGTCTAAATACCTAAGAAAAATTGGCGTTGGTGAATTGAAGTATGAAATTCAAAAATCCAAAATCTCAAACTCTTACTCTCTGCGCCTGGTGCGTCTCTGCCCGAGAGAAATTCATACCTATATTCAGCAATGCCCAAATCTTTTCTTCTCAAGATAGCTTATAGATCAAATCCATATCTCTAAATAGATAGAGTTTATTTTAGATACTAAACATCTATATAATTTAATATATAGCATATTTGATCTTAAAATCTATCTGGAATGGCATCATTTTTTGATAAAAAAGTTACATAATAATAACATGAAAGTTTAAAAACACTTTTTTTAGTGTTTGGGTTTGTGTTTCAAGAAAAAGATTTTATTGAGCCGAGTCTAATTGGTGTTTTCATTGAACCCAATAGTACTCTATGCGGCGTTTTTTTACCGATATTCAGTTACCGGAAAAATGTGTTTTCTTGGGATTTTTCAGAGAAGAAAAAGTCATTCCAGCAACAGAAAATCCCACGATTTCTTTTGGAGACGAGATATTAGCAGTTGCTATTCATCCAATGATGACTCCTGCTCTGAAAGTCGCTCTTAAAAGAACCCATCCCATTTACTATTCGCTCAATCAAACATGTTTACTTGAAGCGAAGCCTGGACTCAGCCAAGCTTCTAGTTCATGATTTTAGAAACTTAAACTCTTTTAGCAATTCAATTTTTGTAAAAGTGTAGCCACCTAATATTCTTTAATGACTCGATTTTAAAAAATTCTTGATATTATGATTCCGTTGTTACGTTTAATTATCCCTGGGGCGATCGCCCTTATTCCCTCCCTGGTTAGCCAAGGTAATGACTTTGTTCAACAATACACGATTCAACAGCTTCAAGAAACAAGGAAATGTTTTAACTGTGATCTATCAGGAATGAACTTGTCGGGGGCAAACCTAGAAGGAGTTGATCTGCGCTCAACTAACCTTCAAGCAGTTAATTTAAAGAACGCCAATCTCCGGTATGCAAATTTGGAGTGGGTTGATCTTCGCGAAGCAAATTTGCAAGGAGCGGATCTCACTGGAGCAAACCTCAAGAGTACATTACTCGTTGGTGCTGATTTGCAGCGGACAAATCTAGAAGCATCTAAGCTAAATAGAACTGATTTCAGGAATGCCAATCTCAGCGGTGCAAATCTTGCGAAAGCTTCAAGAACTGACGACATCCAAAATAATCGCTCTGTCACTTTATGCGAAACAATACTGCCAGATGGAATGACATCGGGTCGAAACTGCCAGGGGTTGGCGACTGGTTCGTCCACATTATCAAATTAACCTGTTCTACTATCTTTTGGTCAAAGTGTTACCAGTACCTGTGTAGCTGTGTGCTGGTTTCACGCTTTCCTATCTGACTACTTACAACGGTTTTCATATGAATAGACCACAAATCGTAGGGTGGGCATTGCTCACAAAAGCCTACGTGATAGATATTTGAGATATTGATGAGCAATGCCCACCTTACAGAAAACCGCTCTAATAAACCTCTTACAAAAGTGAGATTTTACAAAATTATTTTCCCAGTGAAGCCTTCCCAACTTTTGCAACAAGTTTAATACATTAACCTTAAAGCTTCATTTTCCATATCTTTTCTAAAGTTTCAATTTGCTGTTTCCTTTGAGAAGGAACCGTCTCGTCAATTTCAGGCCTTATGTTCTGTATCTTTTGTAAAGTTTCAAATGCTTTAAGGATTTCAGCCTTTCGTTTGGGACGCAGCTTTTGATACCTTTTATACTGAAGTAAACATCCCAAGATAAAGCCGAGCAACACGAAAGTTAGGAAAAATCCTAAAAGATAGTCTATATTATTGTAAGTTTCCTTGTTAAAGTTTGATTGACTCGCCCCAGTTGTCTGAGAAATGCTTGCAACGTAAAGGGATTGCGCACTCAAAGTGGAAAGTTTGTAAATAATTTGCACATCAACGTTGATAAGAGTCATCTCACTTTCGTCCTCAAGTTTTCTACTTTCCAAGTAGGATTCGTCAAATGTGATTGAATTCCGGTGACGCAAGCAATAATTAAAAAAGCAACGTAAGTAACAGTAATTGCTGTAAAAATCCTCCAGAGTATATTACGTAAAACTGCTTGATCTCTTTGATTTCCAAGAGTTGGTGTAGCAGCCTCCGCTAGACACGGATGTAGAAATGTAGCTACTTTTCGGGCAATATTTTTTGCTTCCATTTTGCCGCTCAAGTAATACCAAGCTTGAGTCTGGGGGTCAAAAATTCTGACAGAATCGATGGAGTGAATATTTAGTGCTGTAGCATATGGGATTATTGAAGCAGGTAGATCTTCTTTAAGACTAAACCCGAAGTAAAAATCGTCATTGTCTGTGCTTGTTCTTTCAGGTGGTTTTGATGGAAAAACAACCTGTTTTGGCAAATCATTCAAGTCTGCCAGAACCTCTTTTGCAGATTGATAGCGTTGTTTGGTTGCTCTTTGTAGCAACTTGCATAAAACCTGCTCTAGAGAAGAGCTAATTGGTGTAGTCAAATATGAGCGCCATATCCAAGCATCTTCATTACAATCATGCAGTTCAAATGGCGACATCAGTGTGAGCAAATGCAAGCAAGTGACACCCAGGCTGTAAAGATCGCTGGCAAAAACAGGTTTGCCCTTTACTTGCTCAGGTGCTGCGTATTCAGCACTACCAATAGTGGTTCCGGTTTGTTCAGGAATTATGTTGGCAGAATACTTCGCAACCCCGAAATCTACTAACATTAGTTGACCATAACTGCGGCTACGAATAATGTTTGTCGGTTTAATGTCGCGGTGAATTACCTGATGATCATGAACAAACTGCAAAACAGGTAATAACTCCAAGAGTAACTGCCGAATTTCAGCTTCATTGAATGCTCCCTGTTGCGCCAATTCCTCTTCCAAAGTTTCTCCGTCAATCCATTCTTGGACTAAATACTGCTGTCCATCCTGCTCAAAGGAGTCTAACAATTGGGGAATCTGGGGATGCTTACCAAGTTGTGCTAAAAGTACAGATTCCTGGTGAAATAGTTTTCTTGCTTTCTGGTGATGGTGTGTAGCTTGATGATTTGGAAATAATTGCTTGATGAGGCAGAATTCGTTTTCTACCTGACGATCTTCATCGACAGCGAGAAAAGTTTTACTAAATCCTCCTGTAGCAAGGGGTTTGAGGATATGGTAGCGGTTATTGAGCAGCGAATTATCCTGATTAAGGGAAGAAATGCTACCATCCTCCAAAGGCTGAAAGGATTTGTGGGTGGAGGGAAAACTGTCGCTCATAGAAATCGTGGTTGGTCAATTTTCATTTGCAAAGAATAAAGATAAGTACAGGGAACGGTTCTTTCCTAGACTTTCCATCCCCTGATGCTCTTATTTCTCTATCTTTCTCACGAAATTGAGGGTTTTAATACATCCAAAGCTAGATTCAGCTTCAACAGGTTGACTCCTGGTTCACCAAAGATGCCCAGAAAGCGACCATCAGTATTTTGACCAATCAAGGTTTCAAGCTGATTCGGCTGGAGTCCTCGCGCTTTTGCCACGCGTGCAATTTGCGCCCTAGCAGCTTCGGGGCTGATGTGCGGATCAAGACTGGAACCAGAGGTGTAGACTAAATCGGCAGTAGGTTGCACACCTGCTTTTTTGAGTCGATTGAGGTCACCTTCAGTTTGTTTTTTGGGGTCGGGGTCATTTTTGCCCTTAATACGACTGAGTAAGTCTGGATTACTGGGAGCCAAGTTGCTCGCACCAGAGACTCCAGTTTTGAGAACACCAGCTTCATCCTTTTTCGGGTCAGCAGTGCTGTAGCTGGTGGTGCTGGGGCGACTATTGAAGTAACGATCAGAAGTAAAAGGCTGACCAATTAATGCTGAACCAGTAACCTTACCCTGAGCATTTTTAAGTAAGCTGCCATTTGCCTGAAACGGGAACAAAATCTGCCCACAAGCAATCATTACAAATGGGTAAATGATAGCTGTAATCAGCCAAAGGACTATGGTAGAACGAACGGCTCTACCTGCATCACGTGCAAAACTCATCAGAATCTCTCCGGTACAAACATCACGAAAAACAGATAGATAGAAAGACCAACCGTCACCAGTCCTAACAGTCCTAATGCCCAAGCTTGGGTGGGGGAAAATGTTTCATTAGTGGCAGCGTAAACCACAGGCGCAACCACTAAGTTAAAACACATCCCGAAAAACAGATACAACGGCAGCTTTTGTCTCTTGGCAGAAGACCAGGTTTCAATCACTGCTTCAAACACAGAGTCAGAGATTTGGGGTGGTGGGATTGTAGGTTGTCTACGAAGGAGTTTCATGGGATTTTGTAGTAGTTAGTAAAGTTAATTGCACCAATCGGTGAGTATTTAGGAGAACGGTAGGATAATATCTATCAATTTGATGGCAATAAAGGGAGCAATAATACCGCCAAGACCGTAGATGAGGATATTGCGTCGTAGCAGTTGATCTGCTGTCAGAGGACGGAATTTCACGCCTTTTAAAGCTATGGGAATGAGTGCTGGGATAATTAGGGCGTTGTAAATCAGCGCCGAGAGAATGGCAGACTGGGCACTTTTTAATCCCATGATGTTCAGTGCACCAATTCCAGCCGCCGCAAAAATAGTCGGAATGATAGCGAAATACTTAGCAATATCGTTGGCAATAGAGAAGGTTGTTAATGCCCCACGGGTAATCAGCAGTTGTTTACCAATTGTCACCAAATCAATAAGCTTGGTGGGATCAGAGTCCAAGTCCACCATGTTCGCAGCTTCTTTGGCGGCTTGTGTCCCAGAGTTCATCGCCACGCCGACATTTGCTTGCGCTAGCGCCGGGGCGTCGTTGGTACCGTCCCCAGTCATAGCTACCAACTTGCCCTGGGCTTGTTCAGAGCGAATCACTTCAATTTTGTCTTCTGGGGTGGCTTCTGCGATAAAATCATCAACGCCCGCTTCTTGAGCTATAACCTCAGCCGTAATGCGGTTGTCACCTGTGAGCATGATCGTCTTAACCCCCATCCGCCGGAGTTGGTCAAAGCGTTCGCGCAAACCTGGTTTCACAATGTCTTTGAGGTAAATAACGCCATAGAGATCGTTCTCAAAGCAGACGGCTAACGGTGTCCCTCCTAACCGGGAAACTCTTTCATAAGCTGCGTCTAAATCACTAGGAACATTGCCGTTACGGGAACGGACAAACCCCTTAATTGCATCCACTGCGCCTTTACGAACTTGTTTGCCATCGGGTAAATCGGTACCACTCATGCGGGTTTTCGCGGAGAACTCTACTCCCTCTGCTTTACTAGTATCAAAGTCTACCCCAACCCGCTGCCTTTCTGCCAGTCCCACGATTGATTTACCTTCTGGTGTTTCATCAAACACACTGGCTGCTAAGGAGATTCGCGCTACATCTTCAAGGGAATGACCATTCAGAGGAATAAATTCATCAGCCATCCGGTTTCCTAAGGTGATGGTACCTGTTTTATCTAGCACCAAGGAGTTGATGTCACCGCAGGCTTCTACGGCTCGTCCGGAAGTGGCAATCACATTAAACTGGGCAACTCTGTCCATCCCAGCGATACCAATGGCGCTCAACAAACCACCAATTGTGGTAGGGATGAGAGCAACCAGCAGTGAGATCAGGATGGCAATGCTAGCACCAGCGCGTAAACTGTTTCCTGCCTCAGCTCCATACACAGTGCTAATAAAGTTTGCAATATAACCAGCAAACGGTGGAATCGTTGATACCACAATCACAAAAACCTGCGTCAGCACAGCAAGCAGCACCGTCAGCGCAATCTCGTTGGGAGTTTTAGAGCGTTCTGCCCCCTCTACCAGGGCTATCATGCGGTCAATAAAACCTTGACCTGGATCGGCTGTAATCCGAATCGTCAATTCGTCAGACAGCAACCGCGTACCCCCCGTCACTGAACTGGCAATGTCCGTGCCTGGTTGTTTTAGTACAGGGGCAGATTCTCCGGTGATGGCAGACTCATCCACCGAACCGATGCCTTGAGTCACTTCCCCATCAGCAGGAATCATGTTACCAGCAGTCACCTTTACCAAATCACCTCGCCGCAGTTCGGTGGAGTTGATTTCTTTAATGGAACCATCAGGCAGCATTTTGCGGGCAACGGTGTCTGAACGCGTTGCTTTGAGTGCATCTGCTTGTGCCTTCCCGCGTCCTTCAGCCACGGATTCCGCAAAGTTCGCAAACAGGACTGTCAAAAATAGAATCAAGGTAATCAACCCGTTGAACAGGCGTTGCTGATTGATATCTGCCTGTACAGTGCCAAATAAATTGGGATCAACGCTCACTAGGAAAGTGACAATTGTTCCTACCCAGACGATAAACATGACTGGGTTTTTGACGGCAGTTCGAGGATTGAGTTTGACGAACGACTCCCGAATTGCTCTCTGGTACAATCCCCGCATATCTGCCTTGGGGCTATTCTTACGCGAGTCACGGCTTCCTTTTGGAACACGAGGTGAACGGGAAGATGTGGATTGGTCAGTAGTACTTCGCATACATTAGTCAGTTATCAGTTGTCAGTTACCAGTTACCAGTTAACAGTTATCAGTTATCAGTTATCAGTTATCAGTTATCAGGGGGGTCAAGAAATCGCTTCCTCTATTCACTGTTCACTGTTTACTGATGACTGTTCACTGATGGGTGTTAGCCAATACCTTTAGCAATTTGGAAAGCTTCGCCAATCGGTCCAAATGCCAGGACTGGGAAGAACGTGAGTGCGCCCAAAATAAGGATGACACCTGCGGTTACGCCAGTAAACAGTCCAGTATCGGTTCGCAATGTACCAGTCGTAAAGGGAACTGATTGCTTGCGCGACATACTATCGGCAAGCAGTAGCAAACCTATGATTGGGACATAGCGTCCTGCTAGGAGACTAAAGCAAGTACTCAGGTTCCACCACAAGGCGGTTGCGGTGGTTTTTGCTCCTGTTGCGATCGCTATTGGAGACGGTTGTGAATCGCCTAAGCCTTCAAACCCAGACCCGTTGTTGGCTGCGGCTGAGGCATATTCGTAGATGACTTGAGCAAAACCGTGGAAGCCAGGATTACTAATTCCTGCTAGTTGATCCGGGAATGCTAGGGTAATAGCTGCTGGAATCAAAATGGCGATTGGGTGAACCATCAGAAGCAAGAAACTGGCAAGCACTACCTCACGCTTTTCAATTTTGCGTCCCAGAAATTCCGGTGTCCTTCCGACCATCAAACCTGTAACGAATACTGCCAGAATTAGGTAAGCAAACAAATAAGCGGTTCCCGTACCTTGTCCTCCAAAAACAATTTGGAAAAACATATTGGAAAGGGTGACGAAACCACCACTAGGCATAAATGAATCGTGCAAGCTATTGACTGCACCGCACATAGTGGCAGTTGTGAACACAGCATACAGAGCTGATTGTGCCCAACCAAACCGAACTTCCTTACCCTCTAGGTTCGGTTGCTGACTCCCCAACAAAGCGTTCACAGCAGGATTACCGTTGTATTCACCAATCGCTGTAATAATGACAAAGACCACTAGGATGGCAAACGGTATGCTGTAGACTAACCATGCTTGCTTGACGTTGTTGGCAATGATGCCATAGGTGTAAATCAGCGAGGTGGGTATTGAAAGGAGTGCGACAAGCTGGATGAGATTGGTTAAACCATTGGGATTTTCAAAGGGGTGTGCTGAGTTGATGGCGAAAAAGCCGCCACCGTTCTCGCCTAGTTCCTTAATGATTTCAAAATGGGCAACTGGACCGCGAGCGATCGCCTGACTAATATTAGGATCTTCTAAAGTAGAAAACACCGCAGGACCAGCCAGTGTTTCCGGAACACCAGCTGCCATCATAATGATTCCCCCCACAATACTAATGGGTAGTAAAATCCGTGTAATTGAGCGAATCAGGTCTACGTAGAAGTTGCCTAACGGTCTGCCTGTCAACCCGCGAATAAAGGCGATCGCCACCGCTATACCTGTTGCAGCCGAGGTGAACATATGATACCCCAGTCCCCACATTTGGCTGGCGTAACTCAAGTAGGTTTCACCAGAATAGTGCTGCTGGTTGGTATTGGTGATGAAGGAAATGGTGGTGTGTAGTACTGTGTCCCAAGTTGGGGCACCTATTTTGGTTGGGTTGAGGGGTAGCCATCCCTGATTCATAATGATGAAGAAAATGAGCAACCCCATGACTACGTTGCTGTACAAAATTGCCCGCGCATACTGCCAACCCGTCATGTCCTCCCTGGCAGAAACGCCAATTGCGGAGTAAAGCACGCGCTCAACTGGGTTCAAAATCGGGTCGAGAAACGTCCTTTGTTCCTGAAAGACACGCGCCATGTATCGCCCAAAAAAGGGAGTTATCGCTACTACAATCAGTAGCGTTAATGCAATTTGAATCCATCCTTCTAGCATGAGTTAGTCTAACTCCAGCATTAATAAATTAAGTTTGATATTTTCACATTGACAGCGTTTTTCAATTGATTTCACGACACTACTTTTGACTCCTTCACTTTCCTGAAATGTTGTCTACATACTTGAAAACTGCTGTTTCGTCTAGTGTCAATAATCCAAAAATGAAAAGTCTATCGGTATATAGGGGTGTGAACAGGTTTTTAACCGTGAACTAACTGCGAGTGGACTTCAAAGAAAGCCATAAAATCAACGTTAATGTAAATACACCTGCCGTTACAGCCGCTTTCCACTGATAAAGATAAGCTCTTATGGCTTTGTGTCGAGTTGCTCTATAGGAAATTCTATTCTCTTTCATAATTGCTTTGCACCCTATTTTTAGGTGCTTCTCAGATTCATCATTATCATTTTTTTATTCAAAGTTTACAAGATATAATTTATTATTGATGAATTATATCTATTAATATATATCTCTTAAGTTTGATAAAAGTTTAGCGCGTTTAGATAGCGTCTATATCTGTAAATATAGATAGAAATCAGAGGAAAATAAACAACTATTTCTAGTCAAAAGTAACTGGGTGTGGGAAGAATTTGTTATACTTGACACACAGCTTCTATGTTCCGTCTCCAGATGTCGGTTCTCAAACTTGTAAGCCATAAAGATAACCCGCGTTTGAGAACATCTTGGATAATTATTGGACTGTTTACGATTGTGGTGTTATTGGAGTTCTCTACTCCACCAGACTACGTGTTTGGTTACCTTTATATCGGTCCAATTATGATAGCAAACGCTCGTCTGAGTCGAATGGCAACGCTACAACTAACTCTAGTTGCTTGTGTTCTAACGATTCTGAACGTATGGGTTCCAAGCTTGTCTCTTGTTAGAGCTTCCACAATTGCTAGTCGATTGATTGCAGTCTTAGCATTAGTTGTGACAGGCGTTCTGAGCGATACGCGGAGCGTGACGCCCTTGGCGTATCGCAATCGTCTGTATCAAGAAGCACTCTTGAAACAACAAGCCAAGCTTCATGCACAAAACAAGTTAGCTAGTGTGCGAGAAGACTTTGCCTCAACGCTAACTCATGATCTGAAAACTCCTCTACTGGGTGCTCTTGAGACATTACAGGCGTTTGAACGAGAAAATTTTGGTCCTGTTGTTCCTGCCCAGAAAAAAGTTTTAACAACGATGATTAAGAGCCACCAGACTAGTTTGCAGATGGTAGAAACGCTCTTGGATGTCTACCGCAACGATATGGAGGGGTTAAAGCTACAGTTAGCACCTATTAATCTTGTTGAAATTGCTGAAGATGTGGCAATAACTTTGACCGAACTTGCTTCCAGTCGTCGCGTTCATATTTCCTGCAACTACGGTGAGTCAGACTTTCGCAAGTTTCTTTGGGTTCATGGTGATCCCTTGCAGTTGCAACGAGTATTTACTAATCTCCTGACTAATGCTATAAACCACTCTCCTCGCGGTGGCAAAGTGGAGGTTGTGCTGGAAGGAGGTTCTTCTTATCAAACTGCCAAAGTTATAGATACTGGGGCAGGGATAAAGCCAGAAGAACTGCCAAATCTTTTTAAGCGGTTTTACCAGGGACATAGCGATCGCCCTTCTTTGCCCAGAGGGGTTTTTCCAAAACCCCTCTCCCCAAATCTCCGATTTGGGGCAACCAAACTCCGTTTGGTTGGGGCATAGGGCGCGCCAAGGGCGATCGCCAAGCCAAAGGTTCTGGCTTAGGGTTGTATTTGACTCGTCAAATCATAGAAGCGCATGGTGGCAAAATCTGGGCAGAAAATGGATTTCCTAACGGCGCAATCTTTGCATTTTGCTTGCCAGTCTTGCCGTTTCAAATGTCTGTGTCTAACTGAAGTGTTTTTATACCAATTCAAAAAATATTTGCGACAGACGGAATGCTAAAAGTTATTACCAGTAACTTTTTCACAATCCAAAATTTCAAATATAAAATCCAAAATGGTATTGGATTTCCTTACTTTTTCTTTTGTCAAACAATTTATGCAGGGCGTTTTGGGTGAACATTTTCCTTCCCGAATATGGAGTTTGCCTCCATTTTCACCCAAGCCCTGCAAAAAAAGTGGCTGGTAGTCAAAAGTCGTCGCATTTACTACACTTCTGCCTCGAAAATTCTTCCTCAATATTCTACTTAACCTTCGCTTTTGCGGCAGATACAAGAGCAATTCTTTGCTCCTTACCAAGAATCATTTGTCCTCCCTTCTAAATGTTCTGGTAAGGGCACAAGAAAATTGAACATTGAGGCTTTCCAAAACGGAAAGTACCTAATTGTGTGCAATCTGTTTGTGGTGGTCAAACAGATTGTCAACTTCAGTAGCAAGTGGGTATCCCTTTTGCCAACTTACTGCCAGCTTGGGCAGGGGCATCGAATTCACAACCCTAGTAGGGTTTGTCAAAATTCGCTCTCCACTGCATCCGGTATTGGCTTAGTTGCCTCTGTTAATTGACTCTGCTGGCAAGCAAATGAGATTGTCGCCTTGAGTAAGGATTAAGCCACGTTGACGCAATTTACCCATCAAGCGGGTGACGGTGACACGAGTAGAACCGATCGCGCTGCCAATTTGGGCATGGGTGAGGGGGAAAGGCAGGCAATAACCGCGAATTACATCTGGATCGCTATCGCTCATTGATGGTTCTCCATATTCCTCAATCAACAATGTGAGGAATCCTAGGAGTCGGTCAATCGTGCGTCGTTGTCCCAAGGCACTTAGCCACAGCAGTTTGCGCTGGTGCTGGTACCTAAAGGCATCCATAACTTCGCGGCGGAAGTGAGGCCAGTTGTCCAAATCGTGCCAGTACATCCACAGTACAGCAGTTTGGTCAACATGGGCATAAGCCTGGAGCGTGAATGGCGACTGGGCAACAATTTCAAACGGTTGTCCTGCACCAACAAACCCTAAGAAAGCTTCTTCGGGAGTTCTATTGATGCGTCGAGATGTTAATTGACTTGCAGTTGCACTTACCTGGGCGGTTCCCACCATACGGATCGCACCCCTTTGCACCAAGTACAGCAATCCAGCTCGGGCTGGAATGCGCTCATCTTTGCTAAAGGTGCGGCAGCGGTAGTGTTCTTGAGCCCAATCAAGAATTCGTTGCCAAGTCAAAAAAGGACGTGAGGCCTCAGAGAAAGAGGATGGAGATTGCATAGGTAACAAAGAGCGTTCGGCGGAAGACAAAGACGTCATAAAAAGGTGCAAGGAGTGTCTTCGATGTCGGCACAACAGGCATTAAACCTAACTGTACCACTCATCCAAAAGGTAGAAAGCGTAGCTCCTACTCTTTTGTTATACTTCTTACTGTACAATTAAGGTAGTAAAATTTACTCTAATTTAATTAAATTTTGCACAATTCTAATTTTTCTTTCCGTAAATTTAACTTCTTTCCTCAGACAGATGACAAATATTGAAGACACGACGTCAAGAGTAAAAATACTTGATTTTTTGTGCAAAATAAATCACGTAAACATAAGTATAAAGCAATAAAACAGTTAGTAAGCAGCAAAATAGCAATCGCTTTAAGTACTTATGCTAATTTTCTGCATAGTGAATGCACAAATAACATAAATATTCCTCTATCTCAGGGTGGATATAATGGGACAATTCTTTATATTTCAGGTATAGCTTTGCGGCTGGCGAAATTTGAAAAATATCCCGCTATAGAGATTGCAAATGGCATTACCTCTCATATTTCAACAAACTATGACAAAGATTTCAAAGTTCAAGTCGTTTCCCCTGGTTGGATTCACTTGGAACTGACTCATCCCCTCTTAGCTGCTTGGTTGCAGAATCTTACTGTAGGGGGAGTTATTGAGCAAGGAGCGCTTAGCAGGGAGCAAGGGAGCAAGGAGCGCTTAGCAGGGAGCAAGGGAGACCAAGAAAGAATGTCCATAGGTTCTTTTTCTATGCAGCACCCCATTAAGAGCTCCATTTCCTCTTTTCCCTTTTCTTCCCCAAACTCTGGTTCCTTATTCACTGTTCAATACGCTCATGCACGCTGCTGCTCGCTTTTACGGCTGGGTGTTCACGAGGGATTGATTAAACTGGGGGAATCGAATGTTGATCAGGGTGATAATGTCAAGCAAAACCTTTGGTCAAGTATTTTTACTCCCAATCCCATTCCTTGGCTCAACAGCGATGAAAAACTGCGTTTCAATCACCCAGCTTCCTATCTCCTGATCAACGAGTTAGTGCGAGTGGTAGATAAAGTAGAGGGTTCTGATTTTGCCGACTCAGTTAATTGGGAAAAAGCTGCGTTAGATTTAAGTCGAGTTTTTGAAACTTTTTGGTGTAAATGCCAGATTTTCGGCAAAGTGAAAACTGCCTCACCAGAACTTGCTCAAGCCAAAATAGGATTGGTTTTGGCTACACAGTCTGTATTGAAGTTTATGTTGGAGGAAAAATTAGGTTATTTTGCTCTCGACGAAGTATAAAAATAAAATCTTTGAAAAAATAAACTTTTTTAACAATCATTGACTCGCGATATTTCCTTGGGTATACTATCCAATGTGTGAGGAGCGAACCAGCAAGAGCACCGAGACGAAACACGGCCAGTCGTCGGTGCTCTTTCTGATTTTATTGGTGGTAACATCTAAGTCAGGGTTATACAGACAAAATCCCCTGTGACTACCCACTACTAGCTACTTTTTACACAGTAAAAATCTCTCAATAGCAGCTGCAACTCCATCACACTCCACGTCAGGAGCAACCCACTGAGCTTTAGCCTGCACTGCTGCTGGTGCATTACCCATCGCTACACCTATAGCAGCATACTCCAACATTTCCACATCATTGAAGTTATCACCAATGGTCATGACATTAATTCTTTCTAGTCCCAGTAATTCTTCGGCTAGATAACGTACCCCAGTACCTTTGTTGACAAAAGGGTTAGTCGCTTCAAAAAATGTGGCAACAGATGTGGTGAGATATAGTTCGGCTGGGGTGTATTGACTGCGCAAATTTCCCAGTAACTGTTGAATAATATTTGTGTCATCGCACAATGCCAAAATTTTTGTGGGTTCATTGCTGGTAACTTGGCGTAAGTCTCCCACAGCAATAGGGTTAATTCCACTACGTTCTGCGTAAAGTTCTGTTTCCCTGGTTATTTCACGGACATAAAGCTGATCATTGATGTAGAAGTGAACAGATAAGAGCGTTCGTAACTCCGGTTGTTCAAAATAGTCTAGAAGCTTGTGTGCTAACTCTCGGGAAACAGGCAAATGGCGATGAATTTTTTGGGTAGCTGGGTCTTGAATCCAAGCCCCTTGGTAAGCTAATAATGGCAGGCTAGAGCCAATTTCTTGATGAAAGCGCAAAGCGGAACGATACATACGACCAGTGGCGATCGCCACTTGAATACCCCGTGCTTGTGCTGCAACAATTGCCTGCTTCACGGCTGTGCTGATGCTGTTAGATTTTCCTGCGATTGTGCCATCGATATCTACAACCAGCAGTTGAATGTCAAAAGTAGATGTATCCCCAATGGCAGGTGATGCCAATTCTGTGGCAGACACTTTATGCATAATTGATGAGTGAATATTGAGGTTCCAATAAGAGATTAACAGGCTATCACGCTGTAGAGACTTGCCCTGACTTGCACTGAGCGGCGCCGAAGTGGCGTAGCCGAAGGGCAAGTAAGAGTAAAGAAGACTAACAAGAGAATACAAATAAATTCATCTCGTCATTGTGAACAAATTTTTACACAGATATACAGATGAAACTGTGATTAGTATATGGTAAATGCTATATAGAATTATTTCGACTTACGAGTTACTACTTATATAGCAATCCTAAATGATTTATGAAAAATCTTAAGTATTGTAGGGTGGGCAGTGCTTACCGTATTTTGCTGACTACATCCGGGTTTTGCTAAGCACTGCCCAATGCTCTTATCCTCTGTCGGGAAACCCTCATCAAGTACTGGCTCCCCTACGTGTCGTTCTATATAGAATTATTTCCACTTACGAGTTACTACTTATATAGTTTGAGTAAGTCATGATATAAATCATTTTAATGCTATGAAAATGATTAGCAATACTTTCAACCATTGATCTTATAATTTTTAGCACTTAGAAAATATTTTTTTATTGAGTCTCAACATGAAAAAATCTCAAGTTTTATAGGACTAATATTTTAATTCTTATAAATAAAATAAAGGTTCGGAAAATACTCAAGTCACTCAATCAAAACCTAAGATATAAAAGAATGAACTCATGTTCGATTACTAAAAAAAGATTTGGATTCCAAACTAATATAGTTCAGAGCAGAATAAATTTCAGTTGATGTAGGCAGTCGCAACCCCAGAAAACCTTTCAGTTGGTGTTGGGTAGAGTTCCTCAAACGGACAGTTCGTTATAGTTAGGGAAAGTGTTGCTGTGTAATTGTCTGCCCAACTAACATCGTTTTATTTTTTTTTATAACTGATCGATATTAGAGCCTAAACAATAGAGTATTTTCCAAAACAAAAAATAAAGGATTTATATGATTAGAAAAAAAATAACAGGACTTTTTGCTGCAACTGCTGCTATCACAAGTGTATTTTCTGCTGTCACTCCTGCAAGCGCTGCCACATTTACTTGGGAGAACCTGACACCCTACGAAGTTAAAGACAAATCAACTGATGATTCAGGGTTTCAATCTCGAATTCCTGAGTTCCAGCAATATGTGCAACAGGAAAGAATTGCAATTCCTGAAGACACATTAAATAAACTAGACCCCACGAAGCTGAGTCTGAAAAATGACCACAATGTTCGCGTTTGGTTCTTAAATGAGGGTGCTGGCTATAAGAACCAGTTGGCTTATGAAGCTATCAACGGTTCTGACTACCAAAAAGGATTGGTTTTTGACAATATTTCTTGTAATACATCAAATGGCGCTAATTCAACGTGTCAGATGGGAGAAGAGAATGGTGTTTTAAATATCGGAGACTATGTTGATTTAGGCACTAAAGCAGCTGGAACTAAACTCAATTTCTTTCTGAAAGCAGATGGGTTTAATAATCCTAACGGCTATGTTTACGGCGCAGATGCCACTCAAAATCCAGACAAACTGAATCATTTAGTAGCTTATGAAACGGATGGTTATCTGTTGGTGGGTTTTGAGGATTTGTATGGACCAAAAGGTTTGAAATCTGATGGAAATGGTCTTTTAACAGCTGATCGCGACTTCAACGACGTTGTTTTCTTGATTGATTTAGGTAGGGACAACATAGCGACTGTTCCAGAATCTGCAAGTGCGATCGCACTTTTGGGTATGGGAGGAGTTGGTGTGGTGTTACAACAGCGTCGCCGTCGCCAAAAGCAAGCCAAGCAAATAGCTTAATTTTCTCTACATATGGGATTCGTAGGGGAAGTCGCTGGCTAAAATAGGTTTATGTCCCAAACAACACCAAAAAACCAGTTGGCTTCCGATTCCTTAACGACTACTTCTCCCACATTTATCCTAGTGGATGGACACTCCCTCGCCTTTCGTTCGTACTTCGCTTTTGCCAAAGGAAGAGACGGCGGATTACGGACAAAGACGGGAATTCCCACAAGCGTGTGTTTTGGCTTTCTCAAATCTTTGTTGGAGGTGATGGCGACTCAACAGCCACAAGCAATGGCGATCGCCTTTGATTTGGGTGTGCCAACCTTCCGCCACGAAGCATATGATACATACAAAGCAAACCGTCCAGAAACACCAGAAGATTTTATTCCAGATCTGAAAAATCTACATGAGTTGCTGGATGCTTTGAACCTGAAAATTGTCACTGCTGCTCGTTACGAAGCAGATGATGTTTTAGGAACTTTAGCACAACAAGCGAGCATAGCTGGATATCAAGTTAAGATTGTCAGTGGCGATAAAGATTTATTTCAACTTATTGACACCGATAAACAAATCAGCGTCCTCTATCTGAGTGCAGATGCTTTAAAAGGTTCTAAAGCAAGTCTTAAGGAATTTAGACCACAACAAGTTAAAGAAAAATTGGGTATTAGACCATCACAAGTCGTTGATTTTAAGGCACTTTGTGGTGATAAATCAGATAATATCCCTGGTGTCAGGGGAATTGGCGAAAAAACAGCCGTGCGCTTGCTTAACACGTACGAGTCAGTGCAGCGAATTTATGGTTCATTGCATGAAATAAAAGGCACACTTCACACAAAGCTAGAAGCAGGGAAAGAGGATGCACAGAAGTCTCGTAAATTAGCGGAGATTGTCCTTAATGTTCCTTTAGAAGTTGATTTAGAAAACTGCATCCTCAAAGGGTTTGATATCAGCGCCCTAACACCTATTTTAGAAAAGCTGGAGTTCAAGTCTTATTTGGGAAAAATTAACGAACTGCAGAAGCAGTTTGGTGGGAAAGTTGAAGAAACGCCAGAAACAGAAACACAGAAACTACTCAGTACTCAATTTAAGCCAAGCACTGATAACGAGGATGATGCTTTGTAGTTTTTTAGTGCGGCTGATGAGTGAATGTTGAAGTCCCAACATAGAGATTCACAGGCTATCAGGTTGTAGAGACGACTAACAAGAGAATACAAATGACATCTCATGCTGTCACCAAAAACAAGCCAAGGAAATCGCTTAATTATCTCTACAGATGTGATTCGTAGTGAAAGTCGCTCGCTAAAATAGGTTTATGTCCCAAACAATACCTACAAATCAGTTGGCTTCCGATTCCTTAACGACAACTCGCCCCACATTTATCCTAGTAGATGGGCACTCCCTGGCTTATCGTTCGTACTTCGCTTTTGCCAAAGGAAGAGACGGCGGATTACGGACAAAAACGGGAATTCCTACAAGCGTCTGTTTTGGCTTTCTCAAATCTTTGTTGGAGGTGATGGCGACTCAACAGCCACAAGCAATGGCGATCGCCTTTGATTTGGGTTTGCCAACCTTCCGCCACGAAGCATATGATAGATACAAAGCAAACCGTCCAGAAACACCAGAAGATTTTATTCCAGATCTGAAAAATCTACACGAGTTGCTGGATGCTTTTAACCTGAAAATTGTCACTGCTGCTCGTTACGAAGCAGATGATGTTTTAGGAACTTTAGCACAACAAGCAGCGGCTGCGGGATATCAAGTCAAGATTGTCAGCGGCGATAAAGATTTGTTTCAACTCATTGACACCGAAAAACAAATCAGCGTCCTCTATCTGAGTGCAGATGCTTTCAAAAGTTCTAAAGCAAGTCTTAAGGAATTTGATCCACAACAAGTTAAAGAAAAACTAGGTATTTTACCATCACAAGTCGTTGATTTTAAGGCACTGTGTGGTGACAAATCAGATAATATTCCTGGTGTCAGGGGAATTGGCGAAAAAACAGCCACGAAATGGTTAAATGAATATGGTTCTCTTGACCAAATTTATGCTGCGTTACATGAAATAAAAGGCACACTTCACACAAAGCTAGAAGCAGGAAAAGAGGATGCACATAAGTCTCGTAAATTAGCGGAGATAGTCCTTGATGTTCCTTTAGAAGTTGATTTAGAAAACTGCATCCTCAAAGGATTTGATATCAGCGCCCTAACACCTATTTTAGAAAAGCTAGAATTCAAATCTTTTTTAGGTAAAATCAACGAACTTCAGCAACGTTTTGGTGGGCAAATTGAACAAACACCAGAAACAGAAACAAACGAACCAATCAGCATTCAACTTAAGCCAAGCACAAATAACGAGGATGATGATTCGTGGTTTTTCACTGCGGAAGACACAGCAAATCAACAGCAACCCTCTGTTTCTACAATTAAACCACGCATCATTAACACCCCAGAACAACTCACCGAATTGGTAAAGCTGCTGCAAACATTCACCGATACTCAGCATCCCGTTGCTTGGGATACTGAAACGACTGATTTAGAACCACGAGATGCTGACTTGGTGGGAATTGGCTGCTGCTGGGGAACAGAACCAGATGAGATGGCTTACATACCGCTTGGTCACAAAGTCGGGGATAATTTAGACAAAGATATTGCCTTAGAAGCACTACGTCCGATTTTAGAAAGTGCTGATTATCCCAAAGCTTTGCAAAATGCAAAATTTGACCGCTTAGTTCTACGGTGTCAAGGAATTAGGTTGGTGGGAATTGTCTTTGACACGATGCTAGCAAGTTATGTTCTAAATCCCGATAGTAACCATAATCTGAGTGACTTAGCTCAGCGTTACTTGAGTTTAACAGCAAAAAGTTATACTGATTTAGTTCCAAAAGGGAAAACCATCGCTGATGTAGACATTCCTAGCGTCGCAGATTATTGCGGTATGGATGTTTATGTCACGTTCCAACTCGTGGCAAAATTGCGAGAGGAACTTGAGAAAATTCCAGCTTTACATAAACTACTCGTGGATGTGGAACAGCCACTAGAACCAGTATTAGCTGAGATGGAATATCAAGGAATCTCCATCAATACAGCATACCTACAAGAACTTTCACAGCAATTAGAAACAGATTTAGCCAAGTTTGAACAGAAAGTTTATGACATTGCTGGAGAGAAATTCAACTTGGGTTCCCCCAAACAATTGAGCCAGATATTGTTTGAAAAATTAGGGTTAAGTACGAAATATTCCCGTAAAATTAAAACGGGTCATTCTACAGATGCTGCAACACTGGAGAAACTACAGGAAGGTGATACAACTGGTATTATTGATGCCATTATTGAGTATCGTACCTTATCGAAATTGAAATCAACTTATGTAGATGCTCTGCCAAAATTGGTTCGTCAGGATACTCATAGAGTACATACAAGTTTTAACCAAACGGTAACATCTACTGGTAGGTTGTCATCTTCTGACCCTAATTTACAAAACATCCCTATTCGCACTGCTTTTAGTCGCCAGATTCGTAAAGCATTTGTGCCAGAATCTGGTATGTTGATGGTTGCTGCTGATTACTCACAAATCGAGTTACGGATTTTGGCTCATTTGAGTCAAGAGCCTGTTTTAGTTGAAGCTTATCAACAAAATGAGGACATTCACACTGTAACAGCACGGCTGGTTTTTGAAAAAGAAAATGTCACATCAGAAGAACGACGCTTAGCAAAAACCATCAACTTTGGTGTAATTTATGGAATGGGTTCTCTGAGGTTTTCGCGATCCACTGGTGTGGATAAAGCCAATGCGAACGAATTTATTAAGCGATTTAACAGTCGCTATCCCAAGGTGTTTGAATATTTAGAGGGAGTCAAAAAACAGGCAATATCCCAAGGTTATGTCGAAACAATTTTGGGGCGTCGTCGTTATTTCGATTTTACCAGCAACAACATACGCAAATACAAAGGCAACAAACCAGAAGATATTGACTTGAAAAAACTCGGTAATGTAGGTGCTGAAGATGCGGGGTTACTTCGTGCAGCTGCCAATGCTCCCATTCAAGGTTCCAGCGCTGATATTATTAAAATCGCGATGGTCAAGCTGCATGAAGTTTTGCAAAGTTATCAAACGCGTCTGTTGTTACAGGTCCACGACGAATTAGTGTTTGAGGTTCCACCAGAGGAATGGGAAGAATTACAACCGCATATTAAGTCTGTCATGGAAAGTGCGGTGTCGTTGAGTGTACCCTTAATTGTGGATGTTCGCGTGGGCGACAATTGGATGGAGACTAAGTAGGGAGTCTTATCAGTTATCAGTTACCAGTTATCAGGTAGGAAACGGACTCGTTCACCCCTTGTTTACCCTATGGCTAACGCCACGCCTTACGGCTATCGGGTATGCGCAAAGCGCACGCCTGAGGGCGAACGCCAAATACCTAGGTCGGGAAACCCTCCTGCAACACTGGACTCACTGTTCACTGTTTACTGTTTACTGATTCGGTTAGTCATCAATCTCCACTTTATAGATCGACCCATTCGGCTTCACGTGGACTTTTTGCTTCTGATTCCCGTTCTGGAACTTTACTTCATAGTGAGTCTGATTGTTATCGTTTTCTTTCTCCGCCGAAATCAGCTTCGCCGACGGGAAGCGCTTCTGTATCGCTTGGGTGACAGTTTTAGGCAAATCGGTGAGGGCGATGTCATCAGCCAAGGAAGGAAACGCCCAGAAACCAACGACAGTAACAATCATCCAACCCACAAACTTAGTACGCATGGTTTGCATATCTAACTCCTGAAAATATCATTTTAGTTCTGGCAAAAATGTTAAATAGTTGTCAGTCTAAAGTTGCCAGATTGCTTGTTATTCTAGGGTGTCTTCGCTACGTTGTGCGCCTACCTCGTGGTGTACGTTTCTTTTACAGGGCTTATTCTTATCGTTAGATGATGGACTATGGTGAGATATGCTTGGCCAAATCTCACCAAAAATCTTAAACAGCAACCGTATTGCCTTTTAAACAGGTTTTTTACCCATCAACCGCAAGAAAAGTTTTTCCAGTTCAATCCACACAAACATCAAAGCACTAAAACCAATGCAAATACCCAACTCAGTTGGACTCAGCCAGTGAGTACCAAAGAAATTGCGTAGGGGTGCCACGTAAATGAGCATTAATTGTAAGATTGTTGTGACGACAACAGCCCCTAATACAAAGAGATTTGAGAAGGGATTCATTTCTATAGTCAGTCGGGTATTCGAGCGAATTGCAATAGCATGACCCATTTGCGCAACACATAGGGTAGTGAATACCATTGTCTTCCATCGTTCTGGGTCTAGTCCGGGACCAGTGACTGCTTGAACATGATGATATGCCCACTCCATGAGAATAATCGAGATGATGGCAAAGATAATACCAATCCGAATCATGTAAGAACCCAACCCCCTAGCAAAAATACTTTCGCGGGGACTGAAGGGTGGACGCTTCATCACGTCGGGTTCAGGAGGTTCTACAGCTAAAGCCAGTGCTGGTAAACCGTCCGTAACAAGGTTCATCCAAAGAATTTGCAACGGCGAGAGGGGAACGCCTCCCAGTCCGAGAATTGGTGCTGCTGCAATCGTGATCACCTCACCAATATTACTTCCAAGAATGTACTTGATAAAGCGGCGAATGTTGGTGTAAACAACTCTACCTTCTTTTGTGGCAGTGACAATGGTAGCAAAGTTGTCATCAAGTAACACCATATCACTGGCTTCCTTGCTCACGTCGGTACCAGTGATACCCATTGCAATACCGATGTCAGCTTGTTTGAGGGCTGGTGCATCGTTAACACCGTCACCTGTCATGGCAACAAATCTGCCTCGACGTTGTAGTGCTTGGACAATTCGCAGTTTATGTTCGGGGGCGACACGAGCGTAAATGCTTACTAAGTCAACGTTTTGCTCCAAATCTTGGTCGCTCATCCGTTGTAACTCTTGACCTGTAATGACACGATCGCCCTCTTGTGCAATGCCCAAATCTGTGGCGATCGCTCGTGCTGTCAGTTGATGGTCTCCAGTAATCATCACTGGTCGAATACCCGCATCCCGACATTCTTGCACTGCTGCTCGTACCTCTGGACGTGGTGCATCCAGCATTCCGATCAATCCCAGCCAAACTAAGCCTTGCTCGGATGTCTCATCTGACCCTTCGGGCGGAATTTCGGTGAGGGGTTTGTAGGCAAAACCCAGCACTCGCAAACCTTTACTCGCCATTTGGTCATTTTCTGCTAATATATCGCGGCGTTGCTGATCATTCACAGGTGTTGAGCCAGTGCCTGCGTGAAAGTGGGTACAACGTGCTAAAATTAACTCTGGTGACCCTTTGGTGAACATCAAATACTTTTCAGATTGGAGCAAGTTGCTGATCACAGGGTCTGGTGATGTTAACGACGATACACCATCGTTCACTCCTTCAACCCGACAAATCACGCTCATGCGTTTGCGTTCTGAGGAGAAGGGGAACTCGCTAACGCGAGGTAACTTGCTGTCCCACTGGTCTTTTTCTATCCCTCCTTTCCCCGCCAGAGTTACCAAAGCCCCCTCTGTGGGGTCGCCCAAGATTTTCCATTCTCCTTGTTCCTGTTGTAAAAAGGAATCATTACACAACGCACAGGCAACTAATAAAGTTTGGATTTCTGGAGATTGGTTTATAGAAATTGTTTGACCTTCTAGCTGAAACTCGCCTTTGGGTGTGTAACCTTCTCCAGTCACACGAAAAGTTTTGTTGTTCGTGTAAGCGGATTGGACAACCATCTTGTTCTGAGTTAAAGTACCAGTTTTATCAGAACAAATAGTGGTGACAGAACCTAGGGTTTCCACTGCTGGGAGTTTGCGAATCAAAGCATTGCGACGTACCATGCGCTGGGTTCCCAGTGCCAAGGTAACGGTAATAACTGCCGGTAAGCCTTCTGGTACGACAGCAACTGCCATACTTAGAGAAACTTCCACAAGGTCTTGAAGGTTGCTAAAACCTTTTCCTTGCATCATGTTTTGGATGACACCGCCCCCAACGACGATCGCCACCAAAATCAAAGAACCTGTGACGAGGACATTACCAAGTTGAGTCATCCGCTGTTGCAATGGAGTTGGTTCACTTTCCACCGCTTGCAACATGGAAGCTATTTTGCCAAGTTCTGTCTTCATCCCAGTGTTTGTCACCAGAATCTTGCCTCGTCCTTGGACGACTTCAGTGCCTTGATAGACTACATTAAGGCGATCGCCCAATGATGTTTCTTCGGGCAAGACAAGTTCTGCCCGTTTGTTAACCGCTTCAGCTTCACCAGTGAGTGCCGATTCTCGTATTTGCAGGTTAGATTGTTCTATGAGGCGTCCGTCTGCAGCAACCTGTACCCCTGCTTCCACGAGCATCACATCTCCTGGTACCAAATCTTTACCAGCAATTTCCACTGGTTTGCCATCGCGAATAACTCGCACGTTGGGAGAGGAAAGTTTTTTTAGGGCTGCTAAGGCTTTTTCTGCACGGCTTTCTTGAACATAACCGAGTATGCCATTGAGGATAACAATCGCTAAAATGGCGATCGTGTCCTTGAAGGGCACCTCACCAGGTTTCAATTCGCCTTGTTGCCAAGATATGAGATCCAAAGCTCCAGAAATTATGGCTACGGCAATCAGCATCAACAACATAATGTTTTTGAACTGATCCACCAAAATTTCCCAAGCACTGCGTCCTGCAGTTTCTTCTAGTTCGTTGGGACCATATTCTTGCAACCGCTGTTGTACTTCTTGGGATGTTAAACCACTGTCTGCATTTGTTTTAAGCAGTTCCAATGATTTATCAACCTCCAAACTATGCCAAACAGCGGCGGCTTTTTCAGGTAGAGAGTGAGCAGACATCGCGATAGGTCACAGGGAATGGTTACAAAATTCGATCATAATTTAGCAATGGCTGGAAAACCATCAACACAAGGTTACATTAGGTTGAGCACCAAATTGTACAATGCACGTAAAATTCTTGACAATTCCGCATTTTTTCTTGCGAATAATCTTCCGGATAATATGGGCGTGCTACTCGATCACGAAGACTTCCATGACACAAAATAATATTGATAATTATGAGTAACACAAGTAGAAAACTCCCTCACCAAGACATTCTCTCCTTCGATTCTAAGTACGACTCATCATTAATACGGTTCGCAAATCAAAATTATGCCAAAACAGGAAAATGAATTCTCTCGTTTTGCCAATTCTGAACCTGTTTGATAGTGACATGTACTAAGTGTGCTATACCCTTGATGAAACTAGTTTATATATGACTTTTACACTTCCCAGTTTTCCATCTACCAGCCAAATGCTTGGGAAAAGGACAATTCGACCCCTTGGTGCTGCAACCCTTTGTGGCATTGCCTTTATTGAAGATACACTCCTCGCTATTGATACTGTCAAAGGGCATTTGTTGCAAATTAACCCTCACTCTGACAACACCCAAATTCTCAATTCCCATCAAGTCAAAGATTTTATGGATGTCACTGGGATTTCGGTCTGGAAAGATACTCTTTGGCTGACTAGAGGCAATCAAGTTTATCTGTGCAACCTAAATTCGTTGGGTTTGGAACATTTTGTAACCTTACCTTATACAGCTGATGGGATTGCTGTTTGGGAATCAACTATCTACGTTAGTTGCCAAAAGCAGGGAGGTATTCTGATTTTTGATCGCGATACGCGAAAACAAATTACTAAATTTTATGCCCCTGGGGTTGGGGTAGAAAATTTGGCAGTGGATGAAGAAACACTTTGGGTCAGCGATACAGTGGAACAAACTGTGTACTGTATCGACAGGGCTACTGGGGAAGTTACATTTGCTGTACTAACACCGTTTGATTCTCCCACGGGGATAGCGATACATAAAGATAGTCAGACGGGCAAAAAAACTCTTTACGTTGCCTATGCCTCTGAAGAACCATATGTCCGGGATAATCCCAATGCTGATCCGAGTCATGAGCTATCTTACCGCGATCGCACTTTCATTCACCCGCTCAATTACTCTCACAATCCTGATAAACGTTATACCCTCTCCAATGGCTATCTTATAGAAATGTCTTATATGGAAGAGATAGCGCCATTAGAGGATGTGTATTTACCAGAGGTAGAATGGCGTATTGCTTTGCCCTCAGAAACTGAGCGTCAAAAGATCAAACACATTGAACCGATTGGTCTACCTTTTACAGAAGAAATCGTACAAGGGCAACGTGTAGCTGTTTTCAAATTTGATGCCCTCACTCCAGGAGAACGGCATATTTTTGGCTGGAAAGCAGTTTTGGAAGTCCGGGGAATTAAGTATCGTATTACGCCCACAGATGTAGAGAATATACCTGAATTATCAGTAGAACTGAAATCCCGCTACCTAGTGGATGATGATGATTTGGCAATGGATACCAGCATTGTTCGCCGCGCCGCCCGTGAAGCAATTGGAACTGAAACGAATCTGCTGCGGAAAATGTACAGTATCCGCAACTACGTCTACGATGAGTTGTCCTATGGTATTAAACCCCATATTGACACGCCAGATATCGTTTTAGAACGAGGAGTTGGTTCCTGCGGCGAGTATGTAGGCGTTTTACTTGCTCTATGCCGTTTAAATGGCATCCCCTGTCGTACAGTAGGTCGTTACAAATGTCCTCCCTACGCTGAATACCAGCAAGTTCCTCTGCAACCTCAGTATAATCACGTTTGGCTGGAATTTTACGTACCTGGTTTCGGCTGGTTACCGATGGAATCCAACCCTGATGATGTTGGTAGGGGTGGACCTTATCCTACAAGGTTTTTTATGGGCTTATGCTGGTATCATATTGAAATTGGTAAAGGAATCTCCTTTGAAACCTTGATGAGTCAGGGGGCTAGACTCACCAAAGAAGATCTTTCAATTGGTGAGTTAGCGATTAATCACATTCGGTTCACAATTTTAGAGGAATTGCCACCTGCTTCA
Source organism: Brasilonema sennae CENA114 (assembly GCF_006968745.1). NCBI lineage: Bacteria > Bacillati > Cyanobacteriota > Cyanophyceae > Nostocales > Scytonemataceae > Brasilonema > Brasilonema sennae. Next base: position 2,380,295 of record NZ_CP030118.1, read on the forward strand.
TAAGACTAGGTATGGGGTGTGGTGATATTTTCCCTACACTCCGCACCCTCTTGAATCTTATTTTTTGTATGCTGTAAATAGCGGCACCAAGTACGACATTTGGTTAGTCAACTTCTGGCGTGTCTCTCCATTACGCGTTTCCTCAACTTGAATATCGTAATAATGAGATGGCTCGTAAGCTAGCGTTCGATACGATAGCGAGGTGCTAGAGTCTCTACTAACAAATGCTGGTTTCTGCTTATCTTCAACAGAAAAATATTGTGCTGGCTGAATCAATGCTCCCAGCAATTCGGTTTTAGCGCCATTGACCGCTTCAATAACGGTGCCAGCGCGTTCGGTCTTAAGACCCAGAATCCACAGATTGCCGCCATTATTCACTATTTTGGTACCGCCATATTCATCATTTAACTGTCGTGCCCAAACGTTCTGATTTGGTTGAACCCGTAACGGTTCAATATTCACATCCTCAAGGAACAAGTCGCCTGCACCAGGACTTGAGGTGTATTGGTAGACACCATCCTTGAGCGCTACTGGTCGCGATGAGTTTTGCTCGACTTTCACTCCATAGCCAAATTGCTCGATAATGAGCGGATCTGAACTATCCCCCTCGACCACAAACTTAATGCCACCGCCATTTATACCATCAGGATGCTGATTGATGACCGATGAAAACCCGACGATGCGTTTGACCGATGCGGGTACGGTAACCACCGTTTCGTTGTAGGAGAAGTATTTGTCAAAGGGGAAGTAAATCGTGGACTTGCCGGAGTTAAGCAACGACTGCAAAGAGCTCATATCGCCGTACTCTTTAGACTCAAAGCGTCCCCAATTCGCCATATTGTTATCTTGGTTCTCTGGAGTCTCCTTAATTGGCAAGTTGAGAGAGTTCTTCGGACCGTCGAACAACTGGTAGGTATTCGAGGCATATTCGGTCTGCGTTGTGCCAGGGACTACCGTGCCTTTGTACTGAATCGCTGACTGATAGCCAGTGGTAGTAAGGTTACGTGCGTAGAGTTCACCTTCGGTTTCAATTGCGCTAACGTTCGGTGCACCCCCTTGGAGGTCAGCGTCTAGTAAGGTAACCATACCAGCCCAGCTCGTTCCCTTAATCACTGGTACACTGTTGGTACTGTGGAGTCCGCGAATCGTAAGTGCCCCATAGACGTTGTTAATACCTGCTAAGCGCTGATTCTTCAGGGTTATATCCTCGAAAGTTGGACCATATTCACCCGAGGTGACTCGAATGCCATAGTCAAAGCCTTCAATCTGGACATGCTTGATTAGACATGGACCTGGCCAATTGCGATCCATTGCCAGACCAGTAAAACCCTTGCCGTCCTCAGATTTAATCGTGACATCTTGCAATGTGCCCATGTTGTTGGAAATGTAGTCAATACCGATTGCCCCAGCATTGCCGTTTCCAGTGTTAACGGTGAGGTTCCTGATGTACTGGCGGAAAGACATATTCCCATCTTGGGTTTGAATGACTGACTTGGGGGCATTAGGGTTATCGAAGCCAGCTGCATTGTCCTTAAGACGGATGGTGGTAACGCCATTGCCCTGACCTTGAAGAGTGACGTTGCAGCCAATCCAATTGAGTGTACCACTCACATCGTAAGTACCTGCTGGCAAGTAAAGTGCTTTAGGGCGACCGTTGTACTGATCAGGTGCACCATATATTGAGTTGCCATTAGCATCGCGCCGTTCATCGTCAAGCGCTTTTTGGATAGCGGCAGTATCGTCGATGCCATCGTTAGGCTTTGCCCCGTAGTCTTCGATGCTTTTCATGAAACCTTCTGGAAAATTTATTAGACCTCCTAGAGTTGCATGGTAAGTTCGCTGCGTTTGTGGTTGCAACGATGACACTGATTCTATTTGACCGACTTTATACTCTAAGTTCCAATCGCCTCCTTGAGCAGCATCCCCTGTTAAATCAGTGGAAGCAGCAATATCGGCTCCTGTTAGTTCGCTTAGTTTTGTGACAAAACGGCTACCTTGTTCGCCTTGAGCAACGTTACAGCCGTCTATGAGAATATCAGCATTATCAGTAAGAGCTTCTGCCCAACTTTGGAATTGTTGGCTGTATCGGTTAACGGTAGCAGAGTCTAGGGAGGTTTGTCCTAATTGCAGACGCCCTGATGCCCCATGAGAAAGAATTTCTACTTTGGAAACGACATGATTGTAGTTGGACAATTCCCTCGTGATTTGCTCGATACCATCCTTGGAAGGATCTAGGACAACCACCTTCGCGGATGGTGAGATACCAGCAACCAGACTTTGATAATCTTCTAAATGAGGGTCAATAAAAACCAAACTCTCTTGAGCCGCCTTTTGCGGTGAATTTCCTTGAGAGTTATGAGCCAGTAATTCATCCTTGCCCTTGCTCAAGTCGCCCGCTAGTCCAAAGTCATAATGGCTGCTGCCTACTAGGTTATCGAAGTCTTCGGAGTCATTGAGCAGTGTATCGCTCTGATTCACAACAGGCAACCTGCTAAAACTTTCAGCAGATAGGTTAATAGACGGCGAATTAAGGTTGTTCGTATTGACTGCTGTTATGAAGCTATTGGCAATGTTGGTATATGCTCCCTGCTGAGTATTATCTGCGTCTAATTGAGGGTTTGTTTTCAAACTAGATACAACATCATAGGTTGTATAGTTTGAGGTTTGGGAAGGAATTTGTAGCGACGCGTCAGCAGAAGTCATGGAGTCCCCTTCCTTTTTTTATGATGTTTCTGAAACCAGATACTACACTGAATCAGGAATCAACGTCAAGATTAGGTAAAAATATGATTTTTATTTACAAACTTTTTAAAATTGTTATATTTACGCTCTCTAGTTTTGCAGTGGTAAATCTTTGAATGTAGAAAATTCACATATTTCGTTAAACGGACAAAAGCGGCAGTGAGAGCCAGGATTTGGTTGAAAAATTTTACTGAAGTCACTGCTTTTTTCTTGATATTTTTGTAAATCTTGCTGATGTTTTTTGGCAATTTCAGCTAATTCCCATTCTATGATGTCTAATTCATCCTTAGAAGGGCTAATTATCTCCGATTTTTTGCAAAGTTCTAAGTTATAAAATGAAGCTACTGCTTGATGTCTGGGGTAAAGGTAACGAGCAGCTAGCAAATAAACTAATGCCTGTCTTCGGTCAAAGGCAGATTTCCCAGTTTTAAAATCTATAATATGCAAAATGCTATCAGACTCAATAAATACACAGTCCATCACTGCATACAAACGAAAGTGATAACGTTGTTGTGAAATCAAAATCGGTTTGGGAAAACCCTCATCTCCGCGAGTTAAAAGGATGATACGTTTGCCTAAAAGTAAGGGTTCATCGTAATATTTTTTCAAAATTTGTAAGACACGTTGCTTAACTTCATCAGTTGAGTTGCTTAATCTCAAAAGCTGTGCAACTTTTTCGACACCATCAGATTGGTTCAACAGATGAATGTGGTGATGAAATTCGTAAATGCCTTTTTGTGCTAGTAAACCAATACGCTGCGATGCTGTCGCTTTTGTCAAAAGCGCTTTGACTTGTGGTTCGTGTTGTCGCGCTTTAATAAAACCTCTTCTCATCTGGCAATGCCAACGTTGTTGCCATGCGGCTGGGGCAACTAAAGACCAAAGGTGATAACTGGCAAACGGCTGATCAAGGGATGACATTGCTCAGAATTGGTGACAGAAAATACGGTGGAAAACAGTTGTGACTACATTCGGTTAGCGGTAAGTGTGTTGGTTGTAGTATTCAGGATGTACGAGAAAACTAGCAACAATCGGTGTTAGTAGTCATTCGAGTTGACCCTGAGCGTAGCCCAAGGGTCAAATAAAATTCAATACAAGGGATAGTTGAACATAATTCCTGTTAACTTCACTTCCATTCTAAGTGCAAAACGTGACAAGAGCGACGGGCGATAAGCCGGAGGCTTGACGCTACGCGTATCGCAAGTTGTCTTCAAACAGTTTAAAACAATCACTCGTGAGTGATTGTTGCCTACGATACTTGTTTTCTCACTCTTACATTTGCTTACATAGCAACCCAAGTCAAAGCTTGGCTTGAGTTAGAGGTAAAATCACGCTATCAAGATTGCCCCACACCAGTTATCATCAATAACGCCCGTTACCTAAATTTAGTTAGGGCGATAATGTTCACCGCAAAACCTATAATCCAACACTATGTTGTGGGATAAAATATATCCGACACTGTGCTGGTTCAGCCGATGCATCTAACCACGGAATATCGTAGTGTTTCGTAGTCAAGCGTAGGAATAGCCGTCTTTGCAGTGCAACTTTTTGAAATCTGACAATTGAGCGCCGATTCTTTTCCCGTCAATCCTGATTTCCAGTCTTGTCTTTGATTGGACTACGACTCGACCTGTTACACCCTTACCCGTGGCAACGTCTCCCGTGTTCCATCCATGCTCGTAACTAGTGCGCGGATTTGAACACGGAAAACCAAATTTGTTGATGCGGCATAAGCGCCTAGTCCCCTTTCCAGTTGACTTAACCGTTAATATCTTAGTGGTCAGTATTATCAGTTTTTCTACAAAATCAACACAAGCAGCATCAATCCAGTGTGCTTTTGGCAATCCCAGCTTGATTCGGTTAAACTTTGTTCTTGCTCCTGAATTGGCATAAACTTTCAAACCAAATCGTCCTAAAACTTTGAGTAATGCCCACCGGGTAGAGTTGACCGCCGCAGCATCTTTTAGTGGTGACTTAGCTTGTTTGAGAATGCGGCTCAATACCTCTGGTTTACCTTTTAGGAATTCTTTGACATCTTTATTTCCTTTGTTTTGGTTGCATTTATGGCAAGCCAAACAAAGATTAGATATACGATCTGACCCACCTTTTGACTTGGGTTGGATGTGTTCAACTTCGAGTGGAACATCTTTGATACCACAATACGCACATTGACGATTCCACTTTTCTAACAAGTACTCGCGGCACTCATAACCATGCAACGTCCCCTGCTGGTACTCAGTACCGGATATCTCAGGATTTTGCATTGCTTGCAAATCAAACTTAACAAGCTCCTGAGTCAAAGTAACAATGGGTGCAAACTTCATGAGACGTTTTACCCAAGTTTCAATAGTCAAAACGCGGTGACGTAGTGAGGGAGCGTTGAGCCAACCTTCGGGACGTGTACGGTTAAGGAATCTTGTTTGACGGTAACGAGTATGTCTGGCACGTCTCCCTCTCCGTACAGCTTTGCGGGTTTCCAAGCTATCTTTGATTTGCTGACCTCGATGGTGTAGTTCCATTCCCCAAATAACTTCATCGCGGTTATTGACTAGTGCGATACCGATGGAGTCGAGGGGACTGTCACCAGCCCCAACTCTCCTACAAATCCGGACGTGATAGTTTCCCATCATCCGGCTCCTCAATTAAATAGCCCGTTTGACATGGGTACTCCTGTCCAAAGAACCATCTTCTCTGGTCTTATTGTCATGGCAGTGTTTATGAATTGCTTGAAGGTTGTTCCGCTTATTCGAGCCACCCTTTCTTTTGGGGGCAATGTGGTCAACTTCAATTTCATCTTCCTCACGGAAGTACAGTCCGCAGTATACACATTTACCCTTCTGTTCCTTTAGAAGTCTTGCGACTGTTGCAGGCATTTCCGGGTTGCTTCCCTTTCGGGTACTCCAGTACACCAGATTTCCGTCGTACGGTGACGATTTGCCTTTTACCTTAATATGCCTCTGTATTTCTACTTTGGCGTATTTCTGTAAAAGCAGGGGATTTGTGTCCCGCTCGGTGGCAAATACCCAGTTGTCATCGCCTAAAGAACGCCAATATTTATTGACAATTTCTTTTCTCCCTGTGTCGGGGCAGCGATATTTTGCCCATGCCCAGAGCTTGTTCCACATTAAGCTGTCCAATTTTGAGTAGGTTTTGCTACTGCAAACTGTTGAATAGTAGTTTGCCCATCCCCTAATTACCGGATTGATTTTGGTAATTAGCACCTCTTGTGGCGCTACCGAATGGTCGTCGATGATACTGGCTATCCTTTTGTAATGTGTTTCAACACTCTTTGAGCTAGGTTTGATGATTGTTTTGAAACCAAGTGACTCCGCATTAGTGTTTTTAGCCGAGCGGTTATCCCCAGTTAGATATTGTCTAATGTTGAATCCTAAGAAGTCAAAACCCACATTTTCTTCATGTATTATGAAAGTGTGAGATATGCGGGTTTTGCTTGGTTTCAATTCAAGTCCAATGCCTTTGAGCCAATCTGAGATTATATCTTTACACCTTTGAACAACGGCAAGGTCTTCGTGGAGAATTACGAAGTCGTCGGCGTATCTAACTAAAGTTAGACTTTTTCGGTTATCCCTTTTACCGAATCCGCTTCTTGTGGGAAGCGTGTCGGCAAACTGGTTTATCCGATTTTCCATGCCGTGCAGGGCAATGTTCGCAAGTAGAGGTGATATTACCCCACCTTGCGGTGTTCCCTGAGATGTTGCACTGTAGCCCTTTTTTCTATTGGCGTAGCCACTCCAATCAATCACTCCCGCTTTTAACCATGCTATAATTTGTCGTCGTATGGTAGGGAATGTATTCAGTTTTTTCAACAGTGCTGAATGGCTAATGTTATCGAAACAACCCGCTATATCAGCATCTAAGACATATTTGGCTTTCTGGTTGATTGCGGTGTAAATTTGTTCGATAGCGTCGTGGCACGAACGTCCTGGTCGGAACCCGTATGAGTTAGGTTCAAAGAGCGCTTCCCATTCTGGTTCTAATGCCAGTTTGACAAGCCCTTGCAAAGCTCGGTCATACATTGTCGGTATCCCCAAAGGTCTTTTCTCCTCCTTTCCAGGCTTGGGTATCCATACTCGCCTGGTCGGTTTTGCCTTCGAGCCTAATCTCAGTTCTTTTGTAAGTTGAAGTCGCTGGGATGGGTTGTAGGATTTCTTTCCATCCACACCCGCCGTCTTCTTCCCTTTATTATCCTGAGTAACCCGTCTGACCGCTAGAAGCTTTGCATACCAAGACCTCATCAAAGTCTTCTGGAGTCTGCGAACTGCTTTAACATCACCACGCTCAGAAGCTCTGTAAATTCGTTTTTGCAACTTAAATACCACTCGCTCAACTTTGCGCCAAGGAATGTTCTTCCACTCCACCGTCGAGTCCATATTCTCATTCGAGCAAATTGGTTTTTCCAGAAGGGCGGGAGTTTCCTTTTCACTTGATTTTGTATTGGGTTCTCGCGTTTTAGATTTATTCATTGCTACTTACAACTTTACATCTATCTAATCGTGAATCTGTCAGCATATCCTAGACATTACTCTAGGCATTCGCTTGAGATTCAATCCTACCCATCTCGAAGTTTGTGGTTAGCACCTACTCAGTATCGACCAACTGAGAACAAACAAGTGGGTTACTTCGTTCCTAACGACCATTTACTGCAATTGAGTTATTCTTAACCAATTGAGCATTTCTTTGAACCTTTAGAGTTGGTGCTGGTCCACCGGGTTTATTGGGGGTACTTGTTGGTCGATCAACTGTTCGCCAACCCTCTTATCCTCGGACATTTGTCTCTCCCAGCTAATCAATCCGTTTTTGCTGGTTCTCCATGACGATGGTTCAATCACACCATTCGCTCTGTCACCTTGGTAGATGACCGCTACTCATAGGCTCTGGCTTGCAAGTTTAACCAAGTCGGATTCCCAGTTAATTAACCGCTTTCACTCCCGCTTTACCTCCATTGATAGCTAGTCTCCGGGGTAGGGAAACTCCCCTTTAAAGGGGCGCTGTGTGCCGTCACCGATGTACCTTCGGGGAGGGACTTGTCAAAGACTCACCCTCATGGTCGTTAAGTTGTCAAGGTTCGGATGAGGATGTATAGTCCTCTTCGTTCCTAGCGGCTAATCCTCTAAAGCATTGCAGCTTCTAGTTTCAAGCCAACGAATCGCACCGTTGTTTTAGAACCTGGGTCTATTTTCAAAGCGAGCGGGTAAGTGACAATGTTTTCGACAACCCGATTCATGATCAAAGTGAACGGGTATCTGCGAAATACTGCAGCTTTGTTCTTGTTTAGGAGTTCTTTTGCATGGGCTGGATGAATTGGATTCATCGGGGTTTCGTTGGAATCAATGAGAAAAACGAAGTTGGACAAGGTTTTAGTTTGGTCGGTTTGACCAGTTCCTACAAGTAAGTAATGTTTGCCTCAACCTGGTTATCCGAGCTTGTTAGACCAAAAGCACTTTCCTTGCGGAATGTTTAACTAGTACAGCACGGCGTAAATAAACCAAGTATTAGACAGCTAACACTTTACCCTTATATGTCCACTGAAAAGGTTTAGCCATTGTTTTATTAAAGTAGTCGATAAATTCAAGAATTCGGGTTTTTAGGTCATCCTGACTCTTGAAGCTAGCACGCTGAAGTAACTTACGAACCAAAATACTGAACCAAATTTCAATCTGGTTGAGCCAAGAAGAGTGTTTAGGGGTGTAATGGAAAACAATTCGATGTGTTTTGTCACTTAAAAAAGCAGCACGGGATTTCATGGATTTGAGTATTCCCCTTTTTCCTTTAATACCCAGATCGATATTCAAACCTTCTTTTTCTGCAACCAAACGAACCAGCGATTCAGACTGATGCGTATTCAGACAATCCATGATTAGATGCCATTTTTTAGCATTGGGTTCACTTTCAATGATTCGACGAATATTGAGAACAAAATCAACTTCTGTTCGAGAATCTCCACAAGTAGGCTCGATAATCTTACCAGTAGCGACATCAAAATTAGCAATTAAACTCTGTGTACCGTGACGAATATACTCAAACTCCCTTCTTTCAACTTTACCAGGTCGCATCGGTAAATCTTTTTCTAGACGCTCTGTAGCTTGAATACCCGTCATTTCATCAATTGATATTGTACGCTCTGCGTTTTGATAACGTTCAATCGCACTTATGTATAAACCAGTAATATCTTCAACTTTTACGTCAAATTCTTCGTCCTTAGGGGGGGGTTAACCAGTAACTACTCTGGTGGGGTTTAAGTTCTGCCTCTTCTAGTAATCTTCCAACATGGCGGACAGATATGCTTTCAATAATCCCTTGCTTTATAATTTCGTCTGCTAGTTCTCTTGGTGTCCAATGACTTATTGGTCGTCCGTAGTCTTCGGGTTTTGAACATGCAAGGGCAAACAGTTTGATTACTTGCTCCATACTAAATTTTACTGGTGCCCCAATACGCTCCGAATCTCGTAGTCTCTCAAAAGTAGGCAACTTTTTATCGCTAGTTTTAAACCATCGGTTTCGCCATAAACGAGCCATATCCAGACTTATATTTAATGTTCGAGCAATTTCGCCATTATTTTTCCCCTCTGACGCTAGAAGAATTATTTTTGCACGTAGTACTATTTGTTGCCCTGTATTGTGTCGGTTTACCAACTCTTGCAGTTCTGAGCGATCGCCATCGCTTAAGTTTAATTGTTTTGGAGCTAATCCTGCCACATCCTAATTCTCCGCTTCTCAGCAAAAACTACTTTTAATCTAATTACTCATTCTCCCACAGTAATACCTGGTTAACTTACGCCGTGCTGTACTAGTGGTGACAGAGCCGTAAGACTGGCTAATCCAAAGGTGTCGTGACTCGGATAACGTTTACACTTGGACTAGTGTCCAAGGTGGTTTGGTTCACATTCACTACGTATCACGTAGTTTGTGAATGATCCCACTCTGTGCAAATGACTTATACTATTGTGGCAAATATTCAAGGTCTACCTGTGACATACTTGTATGAAGTTTTGCAAAGTATGTTGTTGGAGATGAGAACTTGCCACACTTCGCGTTATGTTATTTGACAAAATTTCAAGCAGAAAGGCCCGCAGCTTATAGCTATGGGCCCAAAGTCATCTGTGTAGTGGAAAGCGGTGATTCGCGCCCTTAGTGATGAATGTTTAGGCAAACGCCACTTCTGTCAACCGGCAGAACCTTGGGTTGGGCTTATACGCCGAAACCCGCTCTGGTTGCGGGCGGGTGTCAGATGTTTGTGAAATTTTTTTAGAAGCTAGAGTGGTAGGCACTACCCGCCCTACTGAGATACATTCGATTTTGCTTGAAGAGCGTATTCTCGAAACTTTTCCATATCATTCTTGAGAGTTGATTCAACCGCCCGTCCCAAAAACAAATTATCCATAATCTTCCCTATAATACCAGGGATAGCATAGGCAATAGTCAGTTTAACAATACTACTGCTGTGGCGGTCATAAAAACGCACTGCCCCCCGATTTGGCAAACCATCCACCGATTCCCACTGGATAATTTGCTTGGGGACAACTTTAAGAATGCGGGATTTCCAAGTAAACTCCAAACCCCCAGTATTAAGCTTCCATATCGATATTTCTGGATTATCTTCTGGAACCTTCACCGAATCAATCCATTTCATCCAACGGGGCATCTGTTCCAAATCAGACCATAAGCTCCAGACTAACTCTATGGGAGCGTCTACCTCAACCTGCACACTATGCTCCAACCAATCTGCCATATGTGTTATTCCTTAGCGTTCTAGCCTACCCTTCAAGAAGGGCTTCGCCCAACGGTACACCGCTAGCCCCTAAGAGGGGCCGGAGTTAACGCGTCTAAAGCGCGTATGTCCTGCGGACACACTTTGGGAAGGCGGTTCATTTCTTGACATTGTCCAAAATTGCTTTTGCTGCACGCCTTCCCGAAATTGTTGCACCTTCCATACTATCAATATAGTCCTGCTGCGTATAACTACCTGCTAGGAAGAAATTAGAAATAGGCGTTTTTTGCTGAGGACGATAAACATCTACTCCTGGTGCTTCTCTGTACAAAGACTGAGCAAGTTTCACTACACTGTACCAAGTCATATTTAGCTCTCGCGAGGAGGGGAATAACTCATGCACTTGGTTGAGGACATGCTGGGCGATCGCCTCATTACTTTGCTTAATAAACGGATCACCAGGTGTCAGCACGAGCTGCAATAGTGAACCTTGCCCTTCCTTGTAATAATCACCAGGGCTAGTCAATGCTAAATCAGCAAAACAAGAAAAGTCAGCATCGGCAGTATAAAGCAAATTATCAATTCCCGCTGCACGATTAAGCTGTTTGCGCTCTTGAGTATCATGCAGTTCCGTCACCCAGCCATCAAACCGCAATTGAACTGTTGCCACTGGCACACATTCTAACTTGTATATATTCTCGAATTCCGGCCACTTGCGCCACTGTTGAGGTAACAAACGCTGAATTCCTGGAACATCACAGGCAGCGACATAAGCATCAGCAGTAATGATATCTTCTCTATCACCATCAGCTATGACAATACCACTTACACGGGTTTGGTGTTCCTCCTCAATAAACTGTATTTCTCGTACTCTCCTACGAGTGTAAATCTTTGTCCCCCTAGTTTCTAGATATTCCAAGATCGGCTTGTGCAAGTACTCATAGGGGGAACCTTCCAGCATTCGCAGTTTCGACGCCTCGGTTTTCACTGCAAATAGCTGAAAAACTGTCAACATACAACGGGCAGAAATATGTTCGCAATCGAGAAAGCCGAGGGCGTAGGCGATGGGGTTCCACATTCGCTTAATACTACCCTCATTACCGCCGTGACTACGAAACCAGTCAGCAAAGCTAACTTTATCCAAGTCGCGGATGTTTTTCATCGCGCCGTTAAAGTCCACCAAACCGCGTACTATCGGACTGGTTCCTAATGCGATCGCATTTTGGAATTTATCCAGTAACGAAAGTTGGGAACTGGTGAAAAACGCTTTTAATCCATTAAAAGGTGCACCCATGACAAAGCGAAAATCTAAAGCACCAACTTTTCCCCCTTGATTGATGAAGGTGTGGCTATGCTCTTTTGGGCGCAGGTTTTCCAACGCCCCCACTTTCTTCATCAATTCCAAAAGCTGGTAGTAGTTGCCAAAAAAGACATGCAACCCCATTTCAATATGGTTGCCATCACCATCAAGCCAACTACTTACTTTCCCTCCAACAAACGGACGAGACTCAAAAATGTGGACTTCACAGCCAGCATCAGACAAATCGATAGCAGTTGCTAGTCCAGCTAGTCCCGCTCCTATGATCGCAACGCGCATTCCGTCTTTACCTTTTCAGTTTCATTACAAATTGTAACTGTGTTGGTGTCGGAATTTGCGACTCACCTCAAGTGCTGGGTTGTCAGTTGTCAGAAAAACTCAGAAATCAGAATTGCTTGAGTCAAAATACTCAATGCGTAAAGGTTTTCAAGCACGTGAAATGTTCTTTCTTCAAGCGCGTTTGAACCGCTAGCGCCGCGACTTCTCAGTGGCGCTTTGGGGTTTAGACCAATATTGATCAACCACTGGCATACAATCTCCAAGCTTAATTTTGGCGACTGATATCTGTATTTTTATGAGGTGATTTCTTTTACAACTATTCCCATTTATGTACTTGCTTCTGTAGCCTCCTCCGAGGAGAGTGGCAGTCTACGGATCAGCTCTCGGATAACATCCGTTGCAGGTCTACCCGTCTGCCGACAATACTTGTCAAGTTTTTCAGCTTCCTGTGCGGCTAGATTCACAGTGATACGTTTTACAGCCCATTTCTTATTTGTCATTTTGTTCTACTATCTGCTGGTCGTTAACATCATCAAACAAAACTAATTAGAGTATGGAAACGATAAGATTATCAGAGTTTTTGTCATGAAACAAGTCATTTCATTGATACTAAACTTTTTTTTTGTTTTGTAAAAGTATGCTTCATTTTTTGGATCAATCTAAAAACAAAAATCATTAGATTTTTCTTGTAAAAAGAAAATTATTTTTCCATCGTTACTATTAGACTAAACTGAGTAATAATATGAAAAAAAATTGACTTTGTTTATATTGATGATACAAAACTCTCCTGTAAATAAAATATGTTTTTGAGAAGATTGTGGTTAGAAAAGCCTTTTATTTTGTCCCGAACACAGAAAAAGAAAAGATTCGTATATTTTAAGTTATCATCCTTCATGACTAGCTTTGCTGTATGTTTGGGTAAGATTTATAGGTTAAGACCAACGACTTGAAAGTTTGGATTAACAAGTCACTGTTTACAAAAGTAAACGGGATCGCGCAAATATTAGCCTTATTATGAACTAAGCGAGACTTACAAAGTTGATATTTTGGCGTCAAAGACTTGTGCATTTTTATTTTAATCACCTCTCTTTTTACAGTATCTCATATTTGAAAATAAATGAATAGTTATCTGTATGTGGTCGATTAACCACGCCTCGTCATAAGAAATAACCTTAAAAACCTATTTTTACTCTTTACCTAAATCTTTTTATAAGTCATTCAATTTTTTGAGACATTTTTAGAGTATATATAAGCAAAGAAAACACTTATTTATACACATGTTTTTCTTGAGGAAGCGATACACTTTACTGAAAATATAAATTATAATTTTGTTCCAAACTCTGGCATTTACATTCCGTAATCGTTTCATAGTTTTAATTTTGTTTGAGCATAAATACTAATTTTGTTCTTTTTTATGTATTAGGAGTTATCTGATTTTTTATTATGTTTTTTAATTTGCAATAGTCTAAAACTATTACCAGCAATGGATTATGTTCATATTTAAGAGTTATATTTTACTCGTATTAAAGCATTCTTTTTAGAAAATTTATCATTCACAACTAAGCTCTGTTCGTTTTTTACAAGCTTTATTCAAGATTGTGAGACAAAAAATAATTTGTCTTGAATCAATTAGTCAGTTTCTACTTAGTTTTAGTATTTATCATTTAAGAAATCCTCATCAAGTCATTAATTTTCCAATGGGTTTTTACAAATATCAAATTATGACCGTTATTTTTTTTTACATTTAATGTATCAAAAAAATATTTTTCAATGTTTTTATACTAATTGATTTTATAGATATTGAGATGAAACAATCCTAAAGCTATTTTAAAAGTTTGAATTTTGTCTTTAACTGCTTCTCTAAAATAGATTTATAAAAAATTCATTAAAAAAATCAAATCACTTTATCTTAAATTTACACTCTCCTCAACAAGTACTATCGTACTTACAGTCATCTACATAAGTAAAAAATGAGACTTTTACTAAATAGTTCTAACAAAATTACATTATGAGAGTAATTTGTCAATCCAAACAGTAAGAATATGTATACAAATCATTTTTTTTACTAAGTTCAAATTCTTAGTGGATAGTTGATAAGAGAACACTCAGAAAATCTTTAAAAAAATGATAACAAAAATATTAGTCTCCTCTAGACATAAGAAAGAATACACTTTCAAAAATCAGTTACTTATCTTCTTTGTTGAGTTTTCGGATACGTGTACTACTAAAATCGGTAAGCTTTTACAACAAAATAGAATATCTCATATTTTGTTGTAATGAGCTAAATGACCCTCTTCAATCACAGAAAATTGTCTCTGTTTCATTTATAAAAAAGTGTAAATAATCAAAAATAATGACTCTTTTTAAACACAAGAAATACTTCAATAATATATAGCCTGTAGCAGTGTCTCCCAAACAATATGACACATGCCAAAATCCTGGTATTATTTCATTCCTAAACTGTCAAGATCTCACATTTGAATACACTAAGAGCGTGAGCGCGTTTATCAAAAACAGCCAGCACCGAAGCTAACACGGAGGTAGTAGGTACATGCTGTCTGTGGTTCGGCTTCCTCTGAAGTTAGCCTGTTCTTCAAACAGCGAGGCTAAGAACAACTGTTGGTTTTCTCATTAAGTGCAAATAGCGTGCCAGTGGGACTCAACAGTCATTGAGTCCCAGACACATGACGTTGCACCTGAGTGACTCCCTTGGGAGTATCCCCTAGGTATTGAAATTCATGCCAAATTTGCCGTCGCGCATCTTGTAGAAAGATTCGCCATTCACTTTCTACATCTGTTGCGCGAAGTATGCAATCTACAAATTCTTCTACAATCGCATAAATTACTTGACTTGGCTCACACAGCAGTTGTTTTAAAGCTTTTTCAGACTTACTCACAGCTTCTGCGTAAGCTATTTTGAGATTAAGCAGCACTTGTTCAGCAGAGGACGATGCGGAAAGCTTCAGGGTTGCAGGCTGATTGGGAGTCAATCCATCTAAACATTTGCGAATGCGATACTGTAGAAATCCTCGGTAAGAAAGCTTAAACCTAGCTAGGGTTTGGAACCCATACTTAAGTTTACTCGGTATTCCTGGTATCAGTTCGTCAGGTATTTGCTTGGCGATCGCTTCGATAAATTCACCTCCTTTGGCTTGTGTCAGTTTTTCCAACTGTCCCTTGTCCATTAGTATCTGAGTCAGTTGCGATTTAACTTTGTCAAGGGATCGCTCTAAACCGATATCCAATAACGACAGATGTTTCGACAAATGAGCACGGATTTCATTCAGGTACTTTTCGTATATAATTGCGTAGCTCTTTTCTAGGCAAAAGCGCTGTTCTATTTCTTGAATGGACGGAATTCCTGTATCACTTCGACAAGTTTGCAAAACAGTTTCTACTTGCTTTTTAAAGTCGATATCAACTGCTTCTCGCTTTCGCCTAAGCCCTGTCAGGAGTTCCTCTAGACTGTTTGTTACACCTAACCAAAGTTCTTTGAATTTTTCCTCAAACAGCCCAAGCCCATGAATATCATCATGGGTTGCTAAATCTAAAACCTTGCTAATTTTCTCTAACTCAGCTTTCACTTGGTTTTGGAGTACATTTAATTGTTGTTGGTGGAAGAAGGCGTATTTCTCATCTAAATCAGTCATTTTTGCCTTCAAATAATCAAGAACTTGTTCAAGAACTTTGTGCGCTTGTTGAGTATTGGCGCAGTTAGCCGTTACACACTTGACAACACTGATATCTGTCTTGGCAATATCCTGTGCTAAATCTTGGCAGCTTTTGGAGTTGTCACCAAAGCGTGAATCAGCTTCTGTGCGGTTAAGTATCATGAAGGAGCACAACTGAGTTGGCACAACATCAACTTGTGCTGCACGTACCATGTCATACACACGCACATCTACATCCCTCCAGTCGTCGTCAGTGGACTTTGGCATGCGCACAAACAGGATTGCATCAACCTGTTGCCCTAAAATTTTCATCCCTACCTGTTGATCCCAAATACCCGTATCACCCAAATCAGGTATATCTACAAAGGCGATTTGTCCGACATCAGCGTGATTGAATTGACAAGCAATCTTAATTTCCCTAACTGCCAGATAATAAGACAGCGAGCAGTTCCCAGGAGGAGCTCCCTCCGAAAGAATCTGCGGTGGAATTGGAGGGGAGCCAGCGCTGTGCGCGGCTACAAAGTGTTGTGGCGACTGCGGAGATTCTTCGCCCTTGTAGTAAGTGGCGTGCGACTGGCGTTTTCCCTCTCCTGTACCAGATGCTGCGCGTTCACCAAGTGTGCGCGAAGCACTTACGTGCTGGCTGTGCGTATCTGTTTCATACAAGCTGAGCGTTGGCGTAGTGCCAAGGGAGGAGATACCCGAAGGGTTAAAAAAGATGCTCTGACTGGAAGCAGTTTCTTGAGCAACGTACTCCCGAATTTGGTTCCGAGAAATGCGGCGGGGTGAAGATTGCTGCAAAAGGGAGCGATATTTGTCTAAATGTATGTGATACTGTAGTAGTTGTTCATACGCTACTACCTGTGCAGGGTATTCAGGATGATTACTGACTAACAGAGGCAGGGGTTTAGTGGCAAACTCATCTACCGTCTTTGGTTTTTCACCCAAGCCAAGTTTTTCATAGTAGGGACTGATCACCTCATCTAGAAATGACTGCTCTGAGTGAAACCAAACTTCAGCATAAGTTTCCCCATTGTTATTATTGTAAATAAAACTACAAATACCTGTGCAATGATGTGTATTTCTATCTGGAATCTCACCACTCGTCAGTCCTGTTAGACTTTGTAGCAATTGACTCTTTCCTTGCTTTGCTCGTCCAACAACGCCAATATTAAGTGTCTTACGGCAAAAGCGCTCTTTGAGTTTTGTCAGCGCTTCTAGTTCAGTATTAATGCTTGATTGTAGTGTTGTTAAACGGATGTCCCCCAAAAGGCTAGGCACAGTTGAATCATCAAATCGTTTCAACAACTGATTGTGATGCTTTTGAAGATGTCGGACTGCTGAGTCTAGGGATTTAAGTTCCGCCTCTACATCAACTATTTTTTTAGCTAAGGGAAGACGCTTTTCAATAATGCTGGCAATGCTTCCAGTCTCGTTAGTATCCATTGACGCGGGTGTTTGACTGTTATTGATTATATGTGTGGAGTTTTACGAAACGATACATACAGTAGATAGAGAAATCTATTCGTACCTATGTTAATTAAATATTCACTCTCACTGCTCAAATATATGTCCTAGGGATAATATTATTTAACTTTAAGGTTGCATTAGGGCAACCAGTTATTTGAATTTGGGGAGTGAAATGTATTATGATGTTAACGGCAGGGTATAAGCTCTGCGACTATGAGCGTGTGAAAATCCTCCGTAAGATGCACAAAGTTTCAAAAAATAATTTTGTACTCATTATTACTCCTCTAGATAGATGATATTTTATATCATATGACATTGGAATTCACGTTTTTCCGAAAATCTCAGCTAAATTAATAATCTTGTATGAAAAAACGTTAAAATGGCGCAGGTTTTGATGCTTATATAAACGCGCTACATTTATGAACCGTGATAAACAACTTCCTTGGCAGCAAGAGACGGTCATTCGTCACAGTCAACGCCTGATCCAAAGTTTTCACAATTGGACAGGACGTTGTTTGTTAGATGCTAGCGGCTCACCAGAGGAAATAGCCAAGGGACTGTTTGAAGCACCGTTTGTTTTAGTCTCTCACGGTGTCCAATCAGATCCAATCTTTAACTATGGTAATCGTAAGGCATTACAATTATGGGAACTTTCTTGGGAAGAGTTTATGCAAACGCCTTCGCGTAAGGCAGTTCAGGAAGTCTTGCAGGAAGAACGTAATAAACTCCTAGCTGAGACGCTAAGCAAAGGTTTTAGTAGTTATTCTGGCGTCCGCATCTCCAGTACTGGTAAACGCTTCTTCCTAGAAAATGGT
Organism: Brasilonema sennae CENA114; assembly: GCF_006968745.1. Classification (NCBI taxonomy): domain Bacteria; kingdom Bacillati; phylum Cyanobacteriota; class Cyanophyceae; order Nostocales; family Scytonemataceae; genus Brasilonema; species Brasilonema sennae. The sequence continues at coordinate 2,398,319 of NZ_CP030118.1, forward strand.
ATCGTTTGGAATGTTTTAGATAAACAGCAGCAATATTATGGTCAAGCTGCTACTTTTTCATCAGCACGACTTATCTCCTAGCTCCATTGATCACTCGTGCTTGTGGTTCTTCAGGTGGATAGTTTGAACCCATATATGAGTAAGGCACAGGCATGGTGATATCAGTACCGTTGATCACGACTCCCAATAACTCAAGGTCAGATTCCACCAATTGGTCGATCGCTTCAGTGAGTATATTTTCTTGTGTATTGTTTGGTCTTGTCACTAGCACAATGCCATCGGTGTAAGGCTGTATTAACAAAGCGTCATTTGATAAACTCAGAGCAGGAGTGTCTAAAATCACCAAATCAAAACGCTCGCGTGCATCCTCCATCAGGCGTCGTATTTCACTAGATTCTAGGATTGCCGCTGATTGACGCACAGGACCTGGGCTAGGAAGAATGTATAAATTTTCTATATCTGGCACTAAGCGAATATATTCGCCCAAGTTGCCGTAATAACGCAAAGGTTCAATCGTAGCATCGGGGTCGGAAGTCACTCCTAGGGATGAAGAGTGAGTTGGCGATCGCAAATCTGCTTCAATAATCAAAGTTCGTTTCCCTGCACGAGCGGATGCTATTCCTAAGTTATAAGCGCTAACTGTCTTACCTTCTCCACTGCTGGTGCTGGTAATCAATACCACCTTCAATTTTCTCCCGCCAACGCGGCGCAGATTACTGCGGAACTTTTCATAAAACTCTAGATACAAAGAATCTAGAGAAAGAACCACTGGCACTTCACCTAGATTTAACCCATCAATTGGCATCAAAGGCAATTCGCCCAACAAAGGAACTTCTCGTTGTTTGAGGCTGTCGCGGATATCTTCCTTGGTCTTGAAGGTTGCTTCCAATGATCCCAGTAAAAATATAACTCCGGCACCTACCAACAATCCTAGTAAACTGCCTATACCTAGGGTAATTGGCGGACTCAGACGATCCTTATTAGCATCAAGCACAACTGGTGGTCTAGCAATTCCAAGACTGCTGACTGTCTCAGCTTCTGCTGTTTTTGCGTCTGTTAGCTTTACCTGCATTTGGTCATAGACGGCTTTTTTGAGTGCAACCTCCTGTTCTAAGCGCGATCGCTCCAATTGCTTGTTGGGTATCAGCGAATACTCATTCCGCAATCGTGCTTCATCTTTTGTGAGGTCAACAAGTTGCTCTTGCAGTGTTTCGCGCTGGGTTTGCAAAGCAACCATCTGATTTGCCAGCTGCTGTCGGGCTGGATCTAGGTTGCTTCGGGAGCGAATGGCCGTAGTAGCTGGAAGCGGCGCTGTTCCGTCTTTCCCGCCTACAACTTCAGCACCACGTTGCCGAAGTAAGTTCTCATAACCTTCTTTCTGATTGCGCAACTGAATCATTGTCGGGTGTTCGGGGCGCAAACCTTCTTTCTTTAGAATTTCAATTTGGGATTCAATTTGGTAAAGTTGTGCTCGCACGTTAGCAATAATTGGATCAGCACTTAAAGCAGAAGAGACATAAGCTTGGTTGACGTTTAAACCCAACTTATCTTGTATGCTGCGAATTTGAGTATCAATTCCAGCAAGAACTAATTGAGTTTGTCGTTGCTGTACTTGGCTACTAGTCACTGCGTTGAGCAAACTTCCATTTTCTGCTGCCAATATTGCTGGTCGCTCTTTGCGATCATACACTTCTAACTTCTGCTCAGCCACTTGTAGTTCTTTTTTCGCTTGTGGCAAGCGTTCATTAACTTTACCAATAACTGCTTTTAATCTCCGTGTATTAATTTCGGCACTCAGGGCGATCATTGCCTCCATCAATGCCTGCAATGTTTCTTGTGCTGACTGGATCTTAGTATCGTTATATTTCAGATCGATGAGTGTGGGTGTGGGTTGTTTGTCTCCTGTAGTTTTTGCGTCTTTGTCAGGCATCGTAAGCACGACATTTTGACGTATTTTTGCTGGCTTGACATTAACTTTTGCTGCTGCTGCATCAATGACTGGCTCTGATAACAAAATATCTTGGCTCAGTTCCTGCCCTTGCAGATTAATTTCATTACCTGTTGCGGAAAAAGAAACTGTTGGGCGATTATAGGTCAGTGCGCCGTTCGCTACATATCTAGATTGTCGTGGTTGCAATGCCACCACCATTGATCCCGCTACAACTAGACCAAAACTAGCTAGTCCAATCCACTTGTACTTATCGAAAGCAATGAGGTAGCGTTTTACAATTGGTGGAGTCATGGCAGCAGCAAATCAAAACTAAGTATAAATTAGACTACAATTTTTATATAATTTCGGTTTTGAGGAGTCTGAAATTAGAAATTATTTCATAAGTTCATTCCTCTTCCTTCTCTTACACACGGCTGGCAAGGACTACTAATCTAGTATCTGTTGTCATTGACACCGAAGAAGCCGAGAAAGGTACGAATATCGTAGAAGGGACGGGCAATTGTACCGATGATATTAGTAATTTTAGCAATTAGGGTTCGTCCTACTACGATAACATCGTTATCTTGAAGTGCGACATTTTGAGATCCATCCCCTGACAAAGCTTTTTTAGCATTAATCGATTGCTTAACCGCTCGACCTTTTTCTGGGTCAAAGCGAACCAGAGCTATGTCACTGAGGTTGGCACTGTCAGTATTAATTCCTGCCAATACGTCAATAAAAGTACTACCATTAGGCAAAGGAACAGTGACTATTCCCCCACCAGCATAATTTAAAACACGAACTCTAATCTGTGGTGTTGCTAAAGTTGAGCGAGATACCAATGCGCGGTCATAACTCTTATCGTTTGCAATTTCCCGACGTGGCACAATGATCGCATCGCCGTCCTGCAAGCGGAGGTTAGGTATTTCACCACCATTTTGTAATGGAGTATACAGGTCGAGAGTTTGTGAAACCACAGAGCCATCTACTAGCTTCCGGCGTACTTGGACTTGACGCAAATCTGCCATCATCGCAGAACCACCAGCTAAGAGCAATGCATCGCTAACGCGAGGCGTTATTGAGTTAACAGGATAAACTCCTGGTCGATTGACTTCCCCATTAATAGTGATTTGAACTGGTCGCTGTCCTATTAGTGATAGTGACACTAATGGGTTAACTAATTGGCGACTCAAAGCTAAGCGAATTTTCTCTTGCGCTTCTTCCAAAGTCAAGCCTTGTAGCGATACTGTGCCTACTTGTGGCACAATGATATTGCCCTCAGGATTAATTTGAGCCGAAAAATTGAATTCTGGGCGCTGCGCCAGCAATGAGAATGTCACATTTGGATTGACCACGAAACGATTATAGCCTGAGCGAATTTTTTGTTGTGCTTGTTGTAGAGTCAATCCCTTAAGTGACACTGTTCCCAGTAATGGTACGACGATGTTTCCTTCGGGGTTAATCAGAGCTTGAAAGCTTAAATCTGGGAAACGTACAACTGAAACTCCAATGCTATCTCCGGGTCCTAGACGATAGGAGCCAGGAGGACGCTGAACCAAAATGTTAATGCTATCTCCTGGTCCCAAGAGGTAGCGGTTCAATTGCGGCGACATCCCTTCTCGAAGACCAGGAGCGACAAAGTCAGTACTACTGGGCGGAGCTGGGGGAGGTTGTCGTAGTAATGGTCCTGTTGGAGTATTAGGTACAGGTACGGGAGCCTGTCTTGCTGGAGTATTAAGTACAGGTGCGGGAGTTTGTCCTGGCGTTCGTTTCTGCGTTGATGTTTGAGCAACAACCGGTTGGACAATTGTTACCAAAGAAACGCCTACGTACAGACCAGCAAAAGACAGGGCGTTAAACAAGCGCATACGACAACCAGAAACAATAGACATTGGCACTATAACTTACTTATAGTATGAAGTGCCAATGTATATAACAGAGTTATAACTTTACTTTAATTAAGAGAGTGAAAAGTACCTTTTTTATGGCAAAACTTTACTTTTTGTTATTTTTATACAACTGTATTGGCGAATGACTTGACACTGGACCTGCCATCAAAACAGCTTGCACTGTTTGACCGAGAGATTTAGCTTCATTCCAAATTGTTTCCACCTGCCCTAATGGTTCCATAGGAATAAGAATACTCACAGCAACCCAAGGAGCGCGTTTTTTTTGCAACTGTGCTAGCTGATCGACGATAAACCAGGGGAAAAGTGATGAACTACCACCATTGAACCAGGCATACCATTGCAAAACCGCAAAAGTCTGCTGATTTGTTGAGGCACGAAAGAACCTAGCTTGTACTTTTGTTTCAGCAGGATTTGACCCTGTCCCTTGCGGTTTAACAGTAAAATCAGCAGAGCGATACTGAGCTATCTTCCACTGCCAAAGGCTGTTTATTTCCGTCCACTCCACCACAGGCTGATCTTTAGATCCTGTTTGTGGTCGCAAAAGCAGAACTGCTTTGGTTTTGTCGCTTTTTTTCTGAATAAACTGATAAGACCATGTGCCTTCCCCTATCTCTTGTTCTCGCTGTTCTATAGTCTGCCAACCAGGAAGGATCAATCCCTTTTGACGTAAATTTTTCAACTCCTGCAGACGAGTTATTCGTGGTAATTCCTGCCATTGCCAGTGTCCTGTCAGGTAACCAGGAATTGCTCCTATAAGCAACAGTACTAATAGCAACAAAAGGGCTACTATCTGAGAAAACCGCTGCTCCTTGAGAAACTTGGAAAAAGAAATCATCAGTGAACTTTACAGTACTTAGACAAAATTTTACTCCGAAACTTCGGCAAAATATTTCTCAATCCAATTTAGAGTTGGCACCAATGAAAGCAGCATAACAGCAGAATACAAATCACCACCCCAACCATTATGCAGCCAATGAAAAGCTCCGTCTTGTCCTGTGCCATGAAAGAAGGACAGTAATGTGTTACGAACGATATTGGCGCAAATACTAATTAAGACTGCAATAGATAAAAACCAAATACTTTTGCGGCGGGAGGATAAAGCACCTGTCCAATAAAGCAGCATCAAGCCAACATAAAAAGTCGTAAATAGCATTTTCAGCCCTGCACAGTAGGGTGCAACTTCTACAATTCTTCCCCCGACATATATATTTACTCCTTCGACAGTGACTTGCATACCAATCTGACTGAGTATGAAGCCAGCAGTACCCGCGATCAAACTCTGCAGGGGCAATGTGTAGGGAGTGATGAGGTAGGGAACTGATGTTGGTGTTGCAAGAAGTACTAGTATTAAAGCAAATCCTTGCAATTTTAAGCCAGGAATTCCCTTAAGCCACAAACACAACCCTGTCAGTATAGTTGGAAAGGAAAGATTAACCCACTCGCTGACACCACTCAGGTAAAAAACTCCTCCCAGTACTAACAACGCCACGCCCAAAGGATGGGAAAAATCTGGTAGTCTTTGCCATTTTTTTCTGTTCAACCAGCAAAGGTATGCAGCAAAGGGTAAACCAATGATACCGTGGCTAAAATATTCGTGTTCGATACTGATACTTTTGTTGAGCCAACCTTGCACCCAGTAAAATAACACAGGAGCATAAAGCAGTAGCAAAATGCCTAATATAGCTGGAGTAATCAGGCGTGTGGTATTTGCATTTTTCAGCTGGTGCCGAATTTGCATAGCTTTTATGATAAAGAATCAATAATGAGATTTTCTTAAAGACACAGAATTTTTTGATGTTCACCGCTGAGAATTAATGTGATAGCCGATACTACTTGCTGAACTTGGCTATGACTTAAACCAGGATACATGGGTAAGGATAGTATTTGCTTCGACAGCATTTCAGCATTGGGAAAGTCCCCGACTTGATAGCCTAGGTGGGTGAATGCTGGTTGGAGATGACAAGGAATTGGGTAGTGAACGCCAGTTTGAATCCCCACTTGTGCGAGTTGTTCTTGAAGTTGCTGACGTTGTACACCACAAGAATCATCTACTCTGATGACATAAAGATGATAAACGTGTCCCTCGCTACTGTGGTTTTGTATGGGAATGAGTCCGCTTGATGCTAGAGGTGCTAGTTCAATGTCGTACTGCTGGGCTGCATTGAGGCGATCGCGATTCCATTGTGGCAAATATGGTAATTTCTCGTGCAACACTGCTGCTTGAATTGTATCTAAACGGCTATTGGTTCCCTCTTCAACGTGAATGTATTTTTGAGCCGCGCCATAATTGCGCAAGCGTAACATTTTTTGAGCGACATCTGGATCTCGCGTTAATAACATCCCGCCATCTCCAAATGCCCCTAAATTCTTGCTGGGATAAAAACTAAAAGCTGCTGCGCTTCCCACTGAACCTGCGCGATATCCTTCTCGTTCGGCTAGGTGGGCTTGTGCTGCATCTTCAAAAATCAGCACTTTGAAAGTCTCGGCAAAATCTAACAACTGCCGTGGCGACACCATCTGACCGTAAAGATGTACTGGAAGAATTGCTTTGGTTTGAGGTGTAACTGCCCGCGCTGCAGCTTCTAAATCAATTAAAGCTGTTTGTGGATCGCAATCTACAAAAATTGGCTTTGCCCCTGCACGTATTACCCCAATCAACGTCGCAACAAAGGTGTTTGCTGGTAAAATGACTTCATCTCCAGGACCAATATGACACGCTTGTAAACCGAGGGCGATCGCATCAGTTCCCGAAGCAACACCAACTCCATACTCTACGCCAGACGCAGCCGCAAAAGCTGCTTCAAACTCTTTGAGTGCTTGCCCTAAAACAAAATCTCCCCGTTCCGTTACACCTTGGATTGCTTGTTGTAATTGAGTTTGAATTGGTTGATGCTGTAAAGTTAGGTCTACAAAAGGAACCGTTACAGTCTTATTATTCATTTTTAGGCAAGTCCCTAGTATTTTCTGTCACAATTGCTGTACTAAATACTATAGTTTTGTCAAAGTTTTATTATGAAGAAATCCTAAAGTTTTGATTAACTTTATATTTCTGACTGAAAAAAGAACGGGCTGCGCCTCGCTGCGCTAACAGTAGTCAGAATGATAAACGGTAAAAAAGGTACAAGCATCGCGCGTGATGCTGAGTTGTTGGGAGACCATGCATGGTAGTTCCTCATGGGGAGTTACTACACCCAGGAGGATTTCCAACGCTCTTATCCTCTGTCGGGAGACCCTCATCAAGTACTGGCTCTTCCGTAGGGTATCTCGTAAAACTAGCGCTGCGAAGGGAGACAAGGATCGCAGCGCTTACTCACCGTAAGATGTGGGCGTTCCCACTAGAGTGTATGCAGTTCATGAGGGCTACTTATTGAAAGTATTTTGTTAGAGATTCAATCAAATGAATGATTATGACAACTTAATTCATATTGGAATCGCATATTAATATAAAACCGATATTCCGCACTCTCAACTGACGGTATCGGTTTTTACGGGTTTTTAACTACTAGTACAGCACGGCGTAAATAAACCAAGTATTAGACAGCTAACACTTTACCCTTATATGTCCACTGAAAAGGTTTAGCCATTGTTTTATTAAAGTAGTCGATAAATTCAAGAATTCGGGTTTTTAGGTCATCCTGACTCTTGAAGCTAGCACGCTGAAGTAACTTACGAACCAAAATACTGAACCAAATTTCAATCTGGTTGAGCCAAGAAGAGTGTTTAGGGGTGTAATGGAAAACAATTCGATGTGTTTTGTCACTTAAAAAAGCAGCACGGGATTTCATGGATTTGAGTATTCCCCTTTTTCCTTTAATACCCAGATCGATATTCAAACCTTCTTTTTCTGCAACCAAACGAACCAGCGATTCAGACTGATGCGTATTCAGACAATCCATGATTAGATGCCATTTTTTAGCATTGGGTTCACTTTCAATGATTCGACGAATATTGAGAACAAAATCAACTTCTGTTCGAGAATCTCCACAAGTAGGCTCGATAATCTTACCAGTAGCGACATCAAAATTAGCAATTAAACTCTGTGTACCGTGACGAATATACTCAAACTCCCTTCTTTCAACTTTACCAGGTCGCATCGGTAAATCTTTTTCTAGACGCTCTGTAGCTTGAATACCCGTCATTTCATCAATTGATATTGTACGCTCTGCGTTTTGATAACGTTCAATCGCACTTATGTATAAACCAGTAATATCTTCAACTTTTACGTCAAATTCTTCGTCCTTAGGGGGGGGTTAACCAGTAACTACTCTGGTGGGGTTTAAGTTCTGCCTCTTCTAGTAATCTTCCAACATGGCGGACAGATATGCTTTCAATAATCCCTTGCTTTATAATTTCGTCTGCTAGTTCTCTTGGTGTCCAATGACTTATTGGTCGTCCGTAGTCTTCGGGTTTTGAACATGCAAGGGCAAACAGTTTGATTACTTGCTCCATACTAAATTTTACTGGTGCCCCAATACGCTCCGAATCTCGTAGTCTCTCAAAAGTAGGCAACTTTTTATCGCTAGTTTTAAACCATCGGTTTCGCCATAAACGAGCCATATCCAGACTTATATTTAATGTTCGAGCAATTTCGCCATTATTTTTCCCCTCTGACGCTAGAAGAATTATTTTTGCACGTAGTACTATTTGTTGCCCTGTATTGTGTCGGTTTACCAACTCTTGCAGTTCTGAGCGATCGCCATCGCTTAAGTTTAATTGTTTTGGAGCTAATCCTGCCACATCCTAATTCTCCGCTTCTCAGCAAAAACTACTTTTAATCTAATTACTCATTCTCCCACAGTAATACCTGGTTAACTTACGCCGTGCTGTACTAGGAATGCTATCTAAGATACTTACTGTTTTTTGACTGGAATTTGCTTACTAAAAATTTCTATTTAATACATAAAAATAAGCAATTTTAACAGTGATTATACTATGTTACATATCCAGATGCAGAATGTGGGATCTAACATGTTGCCCAAATCCAATTCTAGTTTAGTATAAAAACATAAAAATTGATTTGTGATCATTGATGATAAGCCTTGTAGTTGATTGTGATATGTCCTTCCTCCGTACGATAGTGTTAATACTGAAATATTTTATTTTTTTATACAATAAACTGAATTATAACAGTAGCTCATTATAGATACTGATTCAAGAATATTCCATTACCTTGTGAGAAAAGCAAGCTATTTCTACGTATTTTTTAGTACTTCAAGTCAAACATATATTAAAAAAAAATCATCTAAATATGTTCATTTTGAAGCGAATTAGGGAATCTTAAGCATAGTAAATAACCCAGAAACAGTGGTTATATAAATTACTCTAGTAAGAGACTGTTAAGGTAGCGATGACAATGGTAGAGTCTGAAAACAAATTGTTTACCTCAGGGGATGACTGGGTTTTCCAGGAAACGGGAGAACGACAACGCCTTAAAGTTTTATTAGATTTAGGTTTGCGCCAAAGCGAGACAATTCCAGTTTTTGAAGAGGCTACTCAAACTGCAGCCCACTTGTTGGAAGCACAAATTTGCATTTTGGGATTCGTGGATCAAGAACGCCATTGGTTCAAATCATCTCTGGGCTTATCAAAGCTGCGGGGAGGAATTATGAATCATCTCGCACAAAGCCGTGAACTGTTACGTGAGGAATCGTTTTGTACTAAGGTGGTAGAAACTGGACAACCTCTTGTCATTAATGATACGGAAAATTTGACAAGAGCAGACAGTTCTCCGTATAGCAAGTTGATCCAAGATTATGGTATTCGTTCTTACCTGGGAGCGCCACTGTTTGATGCTTGTGGGCATTGTCTGGGTACATTAGCAGTAATGGATATAAAACCCCGCGATTTCACAGATAAAGAGATTGAATGTATACAAATTATTGCCCGTTGGAGTATGAGTGAGTTTGAGCGTAACCGTCTGTTGGAAACAACCTCAAGTAATAGTATTCCTGGTAGTACTTCTAACTTTTCACAGAAGGATGTTGTTAATACTACTGAAATCAAAATCAGCCCATCTATACAAAAAGATTTAGTTCTTACCAACCAACTGAAATTGGAACTGTTAGGACAACTCGTTCAGGAGTTACGCACTCCCTTAACATCAGTCTTAGGCATGGCTAGTGTCTTGGGACGTGAGATTTATGGTCCCTTGACAAATAAACAAAGAGAATATGTGGATATTATTCAACACAGTGGTCGGTACTTGCTCTCATTGGTGAACGAAATTTCTCAGATGGGGACTATGGAGGAAAACCCAACAGCATTAAATTTAACTCCAATCGATATTGAAATGCTGTGTCAACAGGCGATCAGCACTTTAGAAGAAGCAGCTAACCGCCGTGAGCAAGATATTCGTTTGTCTATAGAACCAGAACGCAACCGCATTTGCTCTTTGGATAAAGACAAGGTGCGACAAATCCTATATCACCTGCTTTTCAGTGTGATTCAGGTTTCAGCTACAGGTAGTACTGTTCGCATTCATGTTTCTTCCAAAGATGACACACTAAACATCACTGTCTGGGTGTCACATCCTTGGCTAGGTGAGGGGATAACTGAAGTTGATCCTTTGTTTTCTCATAGCAGAACATTACCATTGCAAGAACTGACACGTAATCATTCAACTCATAGTGGTCATTTAGAGAATCAAGAGCAAACAGGAAACTTAATCGTGGATATGTCAAGCACTAGTGCAACCAAGTCTCACGCTTATCTTTCTCGTGAAAGCTTAGGACTTTTACTGAGTTGTCATGTGGCAGAGTTACATGGTGGACAAATTGTTATTCAAGGTTCATCACAATCAGGATATCGTTATGTACTGAGTTTGCCACTGAATTTAGACACAGCGCAAGCAAAGAGCGATGTCTGACTCAGGCAAAGAATCGTGTTGATGCCAAACTATAGGACTCGTATTTGATTTTTGACGAAGCTAGGTACACTTTTATTGCTTCTTAAGCGTTAAGCGTTAAGCGTCTCTACGGGTGATTCACCAAATAAAACCGGATTCCTATAGATAACTTGTGTTCAATTAGCTAAACAAGTGCAAATTGTTCAAATGATTAACAATGGCGGATGGCAGTTAGGAACGAATGAATAATAACTTGCAATCTGTGTTATGAACTTTTTAAAATACCCAGATTATCATCATTGTCGAAGTTCTACACGGTTCGTGCTAATTCATCACAGCTTGATACTATGAATTTAGTTTGGCAACGATTCACTTTATCCTATCTGCCTCTAAGACAATATCTTGGCACGAGTTACCTGCACCGCTCTTTGGTGGGGCTGTTCCGTTCTTGGCGACAAAGCAGTCTATTAATGCAGTGGGGAGAAACAATAGCAGCTGTTTTACTCAGCCTGGTGTATGCTCTTGCACCTTTTATGTCCAATGACCTATTGGGATTGATATTGGTAGGTTGTGCCGGATTTTGGCTGCTATTAACTTTATCAGATGAAACAACACCAAATGCCTCAAGTGTTACCCCGATTCATTTGCTGGTACTGCTTTATTGGGGAATAGCTGTCGTAGCTACAGCATTGTCACCTGTGAAGATGGCAGCGTTGACCGATTTGAGGAATTTTACACTCTATTTGCTCCTGTTTGCCCTGTGTGCTAGAGTTCTGAGATTGCCTCGCTTTCGCCAATGGCTGATTACGCTGTACTTGCACATATCTTTGATTGTGAGTGTATACGGGTTACGACAATGGTTTTTTGGAGCACCACCACTGGCGACGTGGGTTGATCCAACATCAACTATGTCAAAGACCACAAGGGTTTATAGTTATTTGGGCAATCCTAACTTGCTGGCTGGATACCTTTTGCCTGCTGTGGTTTTAAGCATAGTCGCAGTTTTTGCGTGGGCTAGCTGGTTCAAAAAAGCATTGGCATTAACCATGTGTGTTGTTAATGGTTCATGCCTAATTCTGACTTTTAGTCGTGGTGGCTGGATTGGGCTAGTCGTTGCAGTTCTGATCTTAATAGGATTGCTGTACTACTGGTGGAGCGTGCAAATGCCTCCTTTCTGGCGTACTGGTTTGCCGTGGATTCTTTTGACTAGCTTGACTGGTGTATTGGTGATAGCTGTAGTGTTTGTTGAGCCAGTACGTGAGCGAGTTTTCAGTATCTTTGCTGATAGACAAGATAGTAGTAATAACTTTCGCAGAAATGTTTGGACTGCGGTCTTCAAGATGATTCAGGATTATCCAATCACTGGTATTGGACCAGGTCACAGTGCCTTTAATAAAATTTACCCGATTTATCAACTTCCGCGTTATAGCGCTTTGAGTGCTTATTCAATTTTCTTGGAGGTGATTGTAGAAACTGGTTTTGTTGGTTTCGCTTGTTTTCTTTGGCTGCTGATTGTAATATTTAATACGGGTTTAGTGCAGTTACGACGGCTACGAGAAATCAAAAGTGTGGATGGATTTTGGATAATGGGGGCGATCGCTGCCCTAGCTGGTACACTTGCCCACAACTTATTTGATACCGTTTGGTTTCGTCCTGAAGTCAATACCGTATGGTGGCTGATGGTTGGCTTAATTGCCTGCTATTACAAATCTATACCGCAAGGGCGAGCCACAGAATTAAATTCCCCGAATCCAGAGCCTACAGCTGGCTAACTCTTGTTTACAATAGTTAAGGACAGTCTTTGCAAGACTAGACTGTCCTTGATCAATAAGCTCAAAAGAAGCCTTAGATATCCAGTCTAAGGCTTTGTGTCTTTTTGTTGTTTCATTTTGTATTGACTCGTTGCACACAGAATAGAGTTACTCTCTGTAATTAGTAGTGCCAACCGTATTAGGATCACGGTAACGGGTTGGTTCCTCACGGCGTCCTCTGCCAGCCAAACCAGCTAAACCTACCAAACCTAATAATCCCAACCAGCCCCAATCAAAATCATTGTCACTATAGGTTCTTGTGTTGGTTGTCGTGCCTGGGGCGGTGGTAGTTCCAGGATCTGTTGTAGTCTGGGCAGAAGCGGGGACACTAAAGGGCAATGCCATACCTAAAGCGATAACACTGGTACCAATGACTTTAGTTAATTGACGTTTCATGATTTAACTTCCTCAAGCTTTGAGAGTTCATTCACCAATCTACTCATGCAAGACATGAACAAAATCATTCTGCGGCTATAAAATGAGTTTGTTATAAACTCACACTGAGGAAGTACAAAATTATCTCAACCTTTACACAACAAAAATACTAAGTTTGTATTTGTTAACAATGTTTCATTCATTATCACCTAGTAAAAATAAGTTAGACAAACGGGGATGAACAACCTTAAATAAGCTACAACAGTTGCAAAAGTTAATTAACAATACAAACAACCTAAAACAGTACAAAAAAGCTAAATTAGTAGGATAACACTGATATTCAGTTGAATATTGATCGCGGTTTAGTATCCGCACCTATGACAAACGACCATACACTATCTTTTCTAACACATTAGACATACGTAGAATTATAAATGAGTGAAAACAGCCAAGGTTACAAAGTTGTTACCGACAATCGTCAAGCCCGTTACTTATACGAAATTCTCGAAACCTACGAAGCTGGAATTGAATTGACAGGAACCGAGGTGAAGTCAATTCGTGCGGGCAAGGTTAATCTCCAAGATGGTTATGCCTTAATCCGTGATGGTCAAGCATGGCTTCTTAACGCGCATATCTCGCCTTACAATGCTAGTGGACAGTATTTTAACCATGAACCTCGCCGCACACGCAGGCTGTTGCTGCATCGCGAGGAAATTCGCAAGCTTATTGGCAAAGTAGAACAGCAGGGTTTAACTTTAATACCTTTGAAGATGTATCTCAAACGTGGTTGGGTGAAAATAACTATAGCTCTTGCCAGAGGTAAAAAAGTTCATGATAAGCGCGAAGACATCAAACGACGCCAAGATCAGCGTGACATGCAACGGGCGATGAAGAATTATTAAGCAGTGAACAGTTATCAGTTATCAGTTAGCAGTTATCACTAGTAATTTTGTTCACTGTTCACTGATGACTATTGATTGTGCTAAATACCTCCACAGGCTAGAAGAAAACACACGAAAAATTAGATAATGTGAGGCTGGTTCCTCAAAAATCGGAAAAAACGCCTGTGGTTCCTATTAGAGATGATAATCCGACGACAATCACCCCATATGTAACTTATGGACTGATTGCTGTCAATGTCTTGGCTTTTCTTTACGAAGCAAGTTTACCTGCACGACAATTAGACGGATTTTTACACCTTGCGGCTGTTGTTCCGCGAGAACTCACTGCTAGCTTTGCGGGAATTTCAGTTAACCAACCAGTGCCAGAATGGTTAACTTTGATTACTTCGCAATTTTTGCACGGCGGTTTACTGCACCTGGCTGGTAATATGCTGTTCCTGTGGATTTTTGGTAACAATGTAGAAGACAAATTGGGTCATGTCAGATATTTGTTTTTCTATATAAGTTGCGGTATTTTGGCATCACTAGCCCAGTGGTACTTTGCACAAGGGTCTTCAATTCCTTCTTTGGGAGCAAGTGGTGCGATCGCCGGCGTGTTAGGGGCATACATTCTCCGTTTCCCCCAAGCAGAAATTCTCGGGATCGTTCCTCTAGGAATTTTCTTCCCCACATTTCGTGTCCCAGCATACTTCTTTCTGGGATTTTGGTTTATCCAACAAGCTTTCTACGGATTAGCCAGTCTAGAAACACCGACTAATGTTGGCATGGAAAGTGGTGGTATTGCCTACTGGGCACATGCAGGTGGTTTTGTTTTTGGGGCAATTCTCGGTCCATTGTTGGGTTTATTTAGCGACAAACCAAGGCAAGAATCTTGGTACAGATAGTACAAAGCAAGTGCCCTCAATAGAGTTGGCACTTGTGATTCGTTCTTAAGTTTGCCAAATGTGGATTTTCTCTTGCAGCTGAATAGCAGCAGTTAAAATTCCTAAATATTCAGCAACTGCCAGTTTTACAAGATATATTGCACTTAATCAGTGATTAGGAAAAACACCTGTGTTTCCCCTGTACGACGAAAATCCAACACGAATCACCCCATATATTACCTATGGGTTGATTGGCATGAACGTCTTAGTTTTCCTTCATGAGGTGAGTCTATCAAATGCACAAATAGAGCAATTTTTCCAGTTGTATGCGGTTATACCACGAGAGTTAACAAACAACTTTGCTGCTGAGTGGACAACTTTATTTACTTCCCAATTCTTACACGGCGGTTGGTGGCACTTGCTCTCCAATATGCTGTATCTATGGATTTTTGGCAACAATATTGAAGATCGCTTAGGTCATTTTAAATACTTAATTTTTTATCTGAGTTGCGGTGCCTTAGCAGCTTTATGTCAGTGGGTGATAGGTGTCAATTCTGGAATTCCATCTTTGGGGGCAAGTGGTGCTATTGCTGGAATTCTAGGCGCTTACATTATCCGCTTTCCCGATACAAGAGTTCTATCGTTAATCTTTTTAGGTTTTTTCGTCACGACAATTAGAATTCCAGCAGTTGTAGTAATAGGACTTTTCTTTGTTCAGAATGTGATATCTGGTCTTGCCAACCTGCAAGCAGCCGCTAACATGAGTGTGGAGACGGGAGGAGTTGCTTACTGGGCGCATATAGGTGGCTTTGTGTTTGGTGTGATTCTTGGTCCGTTATTGGGGTTATTTAGACGCGACGACTATTAGGAATTGACACTCTCAGGGCTGAAGCCACGCTCGTTTCTGCGGACAAAGTAGTTTCAGGCAGCGCCCAAAGCCTAACTCTCGCTACGGTTGTCAAACACCGTCTACCCAGTAAGCCTAAGTCTATGCTTAGATTGCTGCCTACTTTCTTAAGAATATTTGCCGCCCCATTAAGGTCAGCGTTAACGATAAAACCTTTGGCTGACCGATACAATCCACGTTCAACGCGCTTACCTGACGCTTTCCACCCCTCTGGCTTTTCGCCATACTTGGGTAGGGAGTCTCCATCTAAGTAACTAGCTTTTGAGGTGTAAGATTCTTCGGTTTCCTGAAATCTAATACAATGCAAATCGCAAAGCTGTTTTAGTCGATCTTTGAGTTTGCCCAAAGGCATTTGAACAAACTTTTGATTGTTCAACCTACCCATATTGGCGTTAGTTTTAAAACCCTCGTTCCAAGCAATTACTAATGTTCCAATACCATGTTTAAGGCAGTGGTTAATAATTAGCTTTGCTGCTTTATTGATTGCGTCGCGCATTTGATGGTTGCGCTTACGAGTTACACAGTCTAACCAATTGTCCCAATAAGCCTCTGCCTTGCCTTCTTTACGTGTTGATACTTTCTTATTCCAAAGTTGATTCATCGCTTTCATTGCGCGAGCATCAATCAACAAAGAATTTCCCAAAGTATCAACACAAGCAGCAAGATTATCAGCAGTGCCAAGATCAATTGATAATGCTTGATTAATATCTAACTTGTGTTTTTGTTTTTCCACCTCATAGGAAATTTCAAGGTAAAAAGCCCCATTATTGGGAAGGATGGTAAACTCTTTAACCGGTGAGTAGTCAATGTTTGAAGGCATTGGAAGAAAGAACTCAGATGTTCCAAACCAGCGCTTGACGGTTAGTCCCAAAGAAAATCTAAGCCGCCCATCAATAAGTGTTGGCTTTTGTCCACCAGAATTTGGATAAGCAACTTTGAACAACTTAGACCCTTTGAGATAATCAGGTGGCTTAGGCTTAAAATGTAGTTGACCTTTGAAATATAGCTCTCTAAGTTCTTTAAAAGATTTAAAAGCTTCTGTTACTGACATCAATGTTTGCTGCATAGGCGTTGATGGTAACGATTGAGCAATCAAAGTCTTTGAAACTGACGCTTCAAAAGCTAAATCAAATTTGCCAGTTAACAGTTTGCCAGTTTTAAAAAATGTTTGACGAGCAAAATACACACCATTGTTGTATAACTTGCCTGATTGTTGAGAGAGATACTCTAATATTGACCTGGTTTCATCACTGAGACGCAGCAAGACTTGCTGCACTCCCATTGACTTTTTTGTTTTAGACATTGTCTCGACTTCCAATGTGCTATATATTAGTATATGCATATATACAGTAAAAACAATGCCATTCCAGAAAAAACATAAATTAGGCTTTACGAGCGAACAACCATTTGACAAAGATCCTGTTTGCTTTAAGGTTTTACCAGGAGTAAAAGACAAGTTAAAATCCGTCCCTGACTGGCAGGGACGGATAAGAGAGTTCGTTGATAAACTTATTGATGAGGTGAATGTTGAAGGCGACTAAAGTCGCTCGTGTCGCTTCCCTCTCAGGCTTGCCCTGAGCTTTGTCGAAGGGTCTAAAGACGCGCTCGTTTCCCGCATCCCGCGAGGTTTCTATGAGAGCAAGACGCAGCTGTGACAGTCGCGTCAGGTGGGTTTGTTATTCTGGACATTTTTGCTCAGTATATAAATTTTTATTTTTTGCAGTCTCATTAAGCTTGTCAGGACTTACGCAAAGGAAACGTAGTTGTGTCATTGCGACGTAAGGAAGCAATCTCACAATCTTGTTTTTTCGTCACTTGTGCGTAAGTGCTATTTACCTGAAAATGCCTGCAACTGATAACTGACAAACAGATGGTCTAATTTTTTCTAGAATAGAATCTGAGGCACCACATCCATCGGTCAAATTACTTGAAAGTCCTACCTATGGTACAGTCTGAACCACGCTTCACCCTACCAACTACCGAAGAACTACCATGTTCAGACGATACACCCGTGGATAACGAAGACCAGAATTTTCTCCCCAACCTGTTATTATTTATCCTCGAATCCATTTGGGCAAATCGGAATGATTGGTTTTTTGGTATTGATATGGGTATTTACCACACAACAGGAGTGAGTCACTTAGTACCAGTCATACCAGATGGATTTTTCAGCTTGGGTGTGGAACGACGCAAAGCAGGAAAGTCTCGTTTGAGCTACGCAGTCTGGGAAGAGGAGGAAATAGTACCCAAGTTCGCTTTGGAAGTGGTTTCCAAAACACCTGGGGATGAGTATGACAAGAAGCTAGAAATTTATGCAAAACTAGGAGTTTTGTATTACGTTATTTATAATCCTCAGTATTGGCGACGCGACCAACATCAACCCTTTGAATTGTATAAATTGGTAGATGGAGAGTATCAACAGCAAATACAAGAACCGTTTTGGATGCCAGAAGTAGGATTGGGAATTGGACGTGGAAGTTATACTTCTGGTGTGGTGAAGCGAGAAGTATTGTATTGGCATGATAAGGAAGGTAAGCGATATCTGACTGCTGATGAAGTTGCTCAAAGCGAACGACAACAAAGGGAACTTGCTGAACAACACCAACAAAGACTAGCAGCAAAGTTGAGAGAGTTGGGTATTGATCCAAATAGCATTTGAGAATAATCTCAGGCGATGCTCCAGCAGGGAGCCGCTGAGTCCCAAGGGAACACGCGCAAGGGACGCGATCGCCCAAAAGTTGAAACCTTGCCATGATTATTCGTTTAAAATTGCCATAATCCCTAAAGTCGAGTTCCACCAAACCGGGTTTCTAGATTTACGTTTTCTAAGGATGTAACTTGATATCAAAGCGAAAGTGCTTCCTGTACTGTGGGAAGATAATTGTTGGGTGACGCCCAGTCAACAATTTGATGCTGCATTTGAGCTATCTTATGTTCAAAATATTGAAATCCTGGCTGAAGAACAGCCCAATAGCACTGCTGCTGGTAACTCTATTTTTAGGGATAAGTACAGCCGCATGGACTCCTTCTAGTAGCGCTGGACTGTTACCAGCAGGGAATGCCATTACTGACGGCAATTCTCTATTGCGCTACTCACTTCCAATAGATAATAAACCTGTACGGCAACTGCAAGCTTCTTTGGAGGACATTAGCACTCAACTGCGAGCCAATCGACGTTGGGGTGCTGTTTCTCAAGACCTCAGCAAAGCATCGCGAATTCTCGGTCAACCCTCCAAAATTTTGGCAGATGTTCCACAAGAACGCCAAAGCGAAGCTGAAGCTATGATTGCTGAATTAAAATCCGGCGTAAATGCTTTGCAAGAAGTGGCCAAAACAAAAGATAAAGAACAAGTTCAGGATCAACGTGCCAAATTGCTGAGTCTTGTCGGCAAACTAGAAGAGTCAATGGTGACAGAATTTCCCTTTGAAGTGCCAGCCAAATACAGCAATTTACCTCAACTCAAAGGTCGTGCCACTGTGGAAGTGAAAACTAACAAAGGCGACCTGACAGTTGTTGTAGACGGCTACAGCGCCCCTGTCACTGCTGGGAACTTTGTGGATTTGGTGCAACGGGGTTTTTATAATGGCTTAGAATTTACCCGTTCAGAAGAATCCTACGTTGTACAAACTGGAGACCCACCAGGTAAAGATGTCGGCTTTATTGACCCAAAAACACGTAAATACCGCGCCATTCCACTAGAATATATTGTAAGAGGTGACAAAGAACCTACTTACGGTATCACTTTAGAGGAGGCTGGTCGTTACACTGATTTACCTGTTCTACCTTTCTCTGCTTATGGTACTGTAGCCTTGGCACGTCCTGAAGATGATAACAATGGTGGTTCATCACAAGTCTTCTTCTTCTTGTTTGAACCGGAACTCACTCCAGCAGGACGCAACTTGTTGGATGGTCGTTACGCAGTCTTTGGCTACGTCACTGAAGGTAAAGATGTTTTGCAACAACTCAAGGCGGGTGACAAAGTTGAGTCGGCAAAAGTCATTCAAGGTAGAGAAAATTTAGTTAAGGCAAACGTGGCGTAATATCAAATTCGGTTAATTATAACGGTTCTCATTTGAATCACATACACCAACATCCATAATGTAGAGACGTAGGATGCTACGTCTCTACACATCACCAAATCTCACCAAAAATCCTTAACAGCAACCGTATTGCCCCCCAGGAACAGATTCCAACTTCCGACTTTCAACTCCCAACTTCCGACTTCAAACTTCCGACTTCAAACTCCCAACTCAATCACTCCAAGCGCGTTGTGCAGTCCAATGACAGTCACTTGATTGATAGACCTTTACTTCTTGCAACCCCACCCGTGAAATCAACTGATTCACTTCATCCAGTGTGAGTGCAGCGTGAAGAGAATCACGAAATAACTTACTTTGATGGGGATTGTATTCTGTTCCTATATTATTCACCAAAGCATTGATTGTGATTTCATCAGCTGGTCGAAATAAGTCGCGGATGAAAATACCACCATTCGGTTTTAAGACACGCTTAAGTTCGCTAAAGAAAGGTAACGGATCGGGCAAATGGTGGATGAGACTATTTGACACAACCATATCAAACTGCTGATCTTGATAAGGCAAGTTTTTTGTGTCTACTAATTCCAGACGAATTTGCTGTTGTAAACCAGCCTGCTGAATGTGTTGTGACGCTATTTGTAACATACTTTGAGCCAAATCAATAGCGATAACTTGCCATTGGGGACGCATTTGACACAGTAAAACTGGAATACGACCAGGACCAGTACCAGCATCAAGTACTAAACCCTGTTCCTTTGGCCCAAAAGCGCTTGCTTCTTCAGCAAAAGCAGTATTTACTGTGACGAAGTCCATTGCATCATACTCAATGGCTTCCTCTAAACTATCCATGACTTCCGGTTCTAGGACTCTTTCTATCGTCATTCTCACGACTCCACTGCAATCTTCAAGGGCTTTGGAGTTGCCTACTGACCCCTCATCCTCAAAAACAATCCTCAATTTCTATATTCTCCATCTTCCCGTGAGATATGCACTCTAATTTTGGGAACACTATTATGTATCACCACTATTAACAAAGATAGGTTGATGTGGAAAAACGAATGGAATTCCAGGTCGAAAACATAGTTCCCGTGGAATCACTTAGAGCATGCCTAACACAAAGGGAACATGTCAGTATTTCTGATGATTTCAGGGATTCACATGAGGAAATGCTAGTTCCCCAGAGACAACAAGACCACTATGAAGAAGCAAACAGGTTATTACGAGAAGGAGTCCAACAGCAGCAAGCTGGGGATTCACTTGCCGCTATGAGGTCTTTGCAAGAATCCCTTGCGTTATTTCAAGCAGTGGGAGACATTGAAAAACAAGCGCAAGTACTTTCTTGTTTAGCTTACATAGTTTACCACTTAGGAGACTACAAAAGTGCAATTTCCCACTCAAAACAATGTTTACTTTTAATAAATGATGTCACCAACTTACAAGTTATAAAAATGCAGGCTCTTTCGCATTTAGGCAATGCTTATCGTCATTTAGGTGAATATAACAAAGCAATTGAATTTCTACAAAAGTGTTTGAAAACAGCGCAGCAACTAGGAGATAAGCGAAGTCAGGTAGCGGGACTCAATAATTTGGGATTGGTCTATAAAGCTTTGGGTGACCTTGATCAGGCAATTGAATTTAAACAGCAAAGCTTAGAAATTGTACGAGAACTCCAAGATCATTGGGGCGAAGAGCAGGTGCTAAAGAATTTGGGCAACACTTGGTATGGTTTAGGAGATTTTGCCAAAGCGATCGCCTACTACCAGCAGTGTATCAAAAGAGCTTACTCGCTAAACAATCACCGCACTGCACTTCAGGTGTTACACAATTTGGGTAATGCTTGTTATGCCCTAGGGGATTTTGCCAAAGCGATCGCGTACTACGAGCAACGTTTATTATTAGCTAGGGCACTGAAAGACAAGCGCACTGAAGAACAATCACTAGGTAGTTTGGGAGTTGCTTGTGAAGCCTTGGGCGATTATGTTAAAGCAATTAATTACTATGAAGAAAGTTTAGAGCTAGCTAAGTTTCTCGAAGACTCGTAAGACTCAGGAGTAGATTATTCGCAATCGGCTACAGACAAAAATGATCACGCTATGAAGGATCAAATTTGTTTTTGAGGATTCATTTTGTCCTGGTTTTGTTGTAGTAGACAATCAAAAGCTTCCTTTGTCTGTACCTGAGGAAATTCTAAGTAAAAATTGCTGACACTGAAGAAAGGTTTTGGTGTTGATAGGATAACCACGCGATCGCCCCACTGATCCAACCAGGGTGACAATTCCAAAGGCGCTACTGGACTACATAACCAAACTTCTGCAGGCGAGAGTGCCTTGAGAGATGTTGCCGCGACTGCTATTGTCATACCTGTGGCAATACCATCATCAACTAAGATGAGGGTAGCACCTTGAGTGTTCACCTGCGGACAAGCAGGACTTAATTTAGCCTGAAGAGACTTAGCTTGACTAATAGCTGCATCCAAAGCTCTTTCCCGCCACCCTGATTTCGGTGTATGGCGAAAAAATATGTTGTGCTCATCCCAAAGAACATTTCCGGAAGCAGTAACCGCGCCAATAGCTAACTCAGGATTTTCCGGATGACCAATTTTTTTCGCCACCTCTATCATTAACGGACAGTTGAGGAGACGCGCGACTGCTGCTGCTACTGGTATTCCTCCTCTTGGCAAAGCATAAACAATTGTAACAGGGTTTGTAACTTGATCAGCAATTTGCTGGGTCAAAATAGCGTCAATTGCTTGCGCCAGTTGCTCACCAGCTTGAGTGCGATTAGCAAAAAGCGGGATATTAGTCATAGCTTTCCCAGCATAGAACAATGGCTATACTTTTATCATGACTGATTTTGGCTCAAGTAAATTGCTAAGGGAAGGGAACAGGGAACAGTGAACAGCGAACAATTGATAACTGATAACTGATAACTGTTACGAATTGCGCAGCAATTCTTTTGCTACTAATCCTTTCTGTATAGCCAATATTGCGGCTTGAGTGCGATCGCGTACTTCTAACTTGTGCAAAATCGCATGGACATGAACCCGTACTGTACCAGAAGCAATATAGAGAATTTCTGCTATTTCTTGATTGCTTTTACCAGCAGCCACTAGTGCCAGAATTTCTTGCTCGCGCTTGGTTAAGGGATTATCTGCTGGTTGCTTATTTTGTATGGGCGCTGCTGTATTGTTTGCGCCAAAAGCGGCTCGAATTTCTGTGGTTGCTGTTTGATCCCACCAAGAAGCGCCTGCTGCTACCGAACGCAGTGCCAATATTAAAGACTCTGGTGGGATTCCTTTGAGACAGTAACCTTGCGCCCCTGCTTCAATTAACCGCGCAATCAAAGGTTTTTCCGAACGAGATGTTAAAACTAAAATTGGTAAATCTGGGTGCTGCTGCTTGATTTGACGACAAGCTTCTATTCCACCAATCCCTGGTAAACCAACGTCTAGCAAAACCAAATCCAGCAGATAACGATTAGCTAGTTCTACAGCTTGCTCACCATCTTCTGCCTCAGCTACGATTTCTATACCCGTCTCCTGTTGTAACCGCATTCGCAAACCCAAGCGAAACAGTTCATCATCCTCAACGAGTAATATCTTCACTACCGCACCTGGTTTCATTTTTAGTTATTGGTTCACAAGTCAGCCATTCACGAGAAAATCTCACAAACCTTGCCATACCTCGCCCTATTTATCCCCTGGTGGCGGACACACAGGCAGTCGAAACCCAAATATTGCCCCTTTGCTTGCACGACTCTCTGCCCAAATTATACCGCCATGTGCTTCAATAATTTGGCGAGATAAATACAATCCTAGCCCTGAACCTACAAACAGGCGATCGCCATGTCCTTGATAAAATCTCTCAAACAGGTAAGGTAGTTCTTCTTGTGTTATCCCACAACCATTGTCAGAAATCTTCACAATTTGATCAATAGCAGAAGTCTCCAGCACGACTTCCACTTTTCCACCACGGGGAGTATGGTTAATACCATTAATTAAAAGATTGGAGAAAACTCGCCCAAGTTGCAAATAATCGCCATTAACCCACAATGAGCGGCGAAAATCTGATTCTCCATAATTAAGACAGACACAAATCTGACGTGATCTTGCGATTTCAGTTAGGGTGGCGATCGCCTCCTCTGCTACTGTGACTAAATTCACTGGCGATCGCTGAAGTTTCAGCCCTTCAGTGTCGATGCGGTATACATCCAACAAAGTTTCTACAAGCTGCAACGTGGTGCGGTGAGAACGAGTCATTGTTTGTATGATACGCTCTTGCATCGGTGTAACTGAACCAAATTGCCCTTCTTCAAACGATTTCAACGTTTGAATTGCTCCTAGTAGGGGTGTTTTTAAGTCATGAGTTAAGGTAGAAACAAAATCTTCCCGCATCTGCGCTAGCTGTTGTTGAGAGCGTAACTGTGTTTGCGCGTAAGCAATAGCTTCCTTATTGCGGTGGTTACGTTCGCTTAAGTAACCTGTTACAACCAATGCAATTACAGCAATTAACCGATTTGCTACCGTTGGCGGATGAACCGTTTCTACTCCAGGGATAAACAAATTCAACAGCGTTAATCCGGTAGCCGCTAGCGTCACGCCAAGCACTGCGGTACGACTTAGGCGGGAACTCGCCAACAAAATCGTTCCGGTGTAGAGGTAGCCAAATACATACTCAGGCGGCGTTAGGTATTCCAGCGCTATAACTATGGCAAATCCACTGATGATCAACCAGTAAATCAGTCCTCGTTCATTCCTGGTTAAGATATTTTGTTTGATTTTCAACAAATAAGACCACATTGTCAGGTTTTATAGCGTCAATACTCTGTTTTTTATTTTCGTACAACCAGAGTTGTTGACGATAGACTTCTGCAACTATGATTTGGAATGGGTGGTTTATTTACGCCTTAGTGTACTAGTTATTTCTTCCGATTTTTATCAGGGAAAGGCATCCGACTCACAGCATAATCTGAGTTACAACCAAATTAATCAAACTTATCATAATCTTCTGGTTCTACATCAGGGACTTTATTTAAAACTTGTTGAAATTTCTCCCAACTCCCACGTTGAACTTTTTCTTCTAAATAATCTTTCGTCATCCAAGCCGAAACTTGTGCAGAGAGAGCAACAGCGACAAGTTGTTCAATTGATATATTTTCTCTTGTTGCCAAAGTTTCTATTTGTTTATACAAAGACTGAGGAATTTGTACATTTAAATTAGTCATGCGATCGCTCCCAATTCTTGAAGCACTCTTTAGAATTTGTTGTTACCACCGCCAAAGGCGAACGACAAAAGAAACGACTTTTACTAACCAAGACTAGCGATTATCATGCAAAGATTTTAAACTTTTACGGATACTGATTGTGTGGGGATGATTTTCCTCTAAACTGTGTTCAGCAATTTCCAATGCTTTGAGAAGAAGTGGTTCCGCTTCAGTGAACCGTCCTTGGGATTCGTAGAGTAGAGCCAAATTATTGTAACTAGTGGCGACATCGGGATGCTCTTCTCCTAAGAGACGTTGCTGCAGTTCCAAAGCTTTTTTGTACAACGGTTCCGCTTCAGTGTACCGTCCTTGGGATTCGTAGAGTAGAGCCAAATTATTGTAACTAGTGGCGACATCGGGATGCTCTTCTCCTAAGAGACGTTGCTGCAGTTCCAAAGCTTTTTTGTACAACGGTTCCGCTTCAGTGTACCGTCCTTGGGATTCGTAGAGTAGAGCCAAATTATTGTAACTAGTGGCGACATCGGGATGCTCTTCTCCTAAGAGACGTTGCTGCAGTTCCAAAGCTTTTTTGTACAACGGTTCCGCTTCAGTGTACCGTCCTTGGGATTCGTAGAGTAGAGCCAAATTATTGTAACTAGTGGCGACATCGGGATGCTCTTCTCCTAAGAGACGTTGCTGCAGTTCCAAAGCTTTTTTGTACAACGGTTCCGCTTCAGTGTACCGTCCTTGGGATTCGTAGAGTAGAGCCAAATTATTGTAACTAGTGGCGACATCGGGATGCTCTTCTCCTAAGAGACGTTGCTGCAGTTCCAAAGCTTTTTTGTACAACGGTTCCGCTTCAGTGTACCGTCCTTGGGATTCGTAGAGTAGAGCCAAATTATTGTAACTAGTGGCGACATCGGGATGCTCTTCTCCTAAGAGACGTTGCTGCAGTTCCAAAGCTTTTTTGCACAACGGTTCCGCTTCAGTGTACCGTCCTTGGGATTCGTAGAGTAGAGCCAAATCGTTGTAACTAGTGGCGACAGAGGGATGCTCTTCTCCTAAGAGACGTTGCCTGAGTTCCAAAGCTTTTTTGATCAACGGTTCTGCTTCAGTGTACCGTCCTTGGGATTCGTAGAGTCCTGCCAAATTGTTGTAACTAGTGGCGACATCCGGATGCTCTTCTCCTAACAGACGTTGGAACAGTTCCGAAGCTTTTTTGTACAACGGTTCCGCTTCAGAGTACCGTCCTTGGGATTTGTAGAGATAAGCCAAATTGTTGTAACTACTGGCGACATCGGGATGCTCATCTCCCAACAGGCGTTGCCTGAGTTCCAATGCTTTTTTGTAGAATGGTTCCGCTTCAGTGTACCGCCCTTGGGATTTGTAGAGTGATGCCAAATTGTTGTAACTAGTGGCGACAGAGGGATGCTCATCTCCCAACAGGCGTTGCCTGAGTTCCAATGCTTTTTTGTACAACGGTTCTGCTTCAGTGTACCGTCCTTGGGATTTGTAGAGTGATGCCAAATTGTTGTAACTAGTGGCGACATCCGGATGCTCTTCTCCCAAACGGGATTGGACGACTGATACACATTGCTCTAACCACGGTTTCGCCAACGCATACAAACCCTGTCCTGAATAAAATCTACCCAAGCCAGTAAAAACCCAAGGTAAATTTTCATCACTGACTGCATCAATCAGATTTTGTGCGACTTCTGCTAAGTGTGGAATAGCAGGAGTTAAAGCAGTGATTTCGTTCAGATTAGGTGTTTGAGGAATTTCTTTCGCCACTTCTACCATTGCTTGGCAAAAACTAGACTTATGCTCGTCGCCTGAAGCTAAGTTCTTTTGCTTGTCTCTCAGAAACTCTCGAATCAACTGATGTAACACATAAGTATCTTCGCCCGTAAGCAAGTGCAAGTTTTCTAATTCTACTCTTGCATCTTCCAGTTCTTCTGCATCAAGATCCGCAGCCGCACGTTCCACCAGTAACCAAGGAATCCCAGCTAAAGCAAACAAACTTAGTAAACAGCCTAATTGTTGAGCAGACTCACTTAATTCGGACCAACTCAATTCAAAAGCAGCCGCTACTCCACGTTTGATATCTAGAGTCCAAGTGGGATCATTTTCTTTTACTTCTAAAGAAGGATGCCTTAGCCCTTTTTCCTCTAAGCGTCGCAGCATTTCTGTCAAGGATATTTTACGTTTTTTTACATACCGCCCGACTAATTGCAACGCCAGAGGTAAGTAGCCTAAACGCTGAACGAGTTCTTTTGCTTTTATGGATTCTTGGGTGACCTTTTGTTCCCCAACCAATTGAGTCAATAATAAGAGTGCATCATCCTCTTGCAAAACTTCCAAAAACAAAGAACCTGCTAAATCTAACTTGAGTCGTGTTGTTATCAGTACTTTAAACTGGGATGGTTGTGGTGGTAGTAATGGTTTTATCAGACTGTAATCTTTAACATCATCCACAACCACAAGCGTGTCTCCCTTGTGCTGCCAATGTTGCCAACACCAGCGTACTCGTTCTGGTAACTCCAAATCTTCTGGCGGCTGCAAGCCCAAATCTGTTCGAGCAAATTGTATTATCTGTAAACCAATATCTTCTTCTCTTGCGCGTAGCCAGCAAATACCACCAGGATAAGTGTGCAACTGTAAATGTAGCAGTGAATGCTGGATTGCTAATTCTGTTTTACCAACTCCCCCCATACCTTCAACAGCTGCAATGACGACTTCATTATTGCGTTGTAACTGTTGGTGGAGGCGTTCTAATTCACGCGATCGTCCGATAAACTTATCTGTATTACTGGGGGGAATATTTTGGGGTATCTTTCGTGCTTGAAATTCCCTCTGCCCCTCTGAACTTGCACCGGAGTTTAGAGGGGCTGGTGAGGGTTTGCGGTTTTATGGCGTTCACGAAGTGGTAACTCTCGCCGTTTGCCAAGTTCTGTTATTGGAGTACTATGTTGCTTTGTAAGAAGGCGGTAAAGTTCTAAATACCCTTCCTCTCCTTCCTTTGTGACGTCGATAAGATAATGCCTGTAAGAACGAAGTGTTATAGGGATATGCTTTGCGTCTTGCGAAGAAAACACAACAGGGATAAACTTGGTATTCCTTCTTTGAGCATCATAAAGTTGTTGGGTGATAATAGCTCCTTCCCATGTCACACCTAAACCTTTACCAGGTTCTTCCTTACCCCGAAATCGTCGATTGTATGTCTCAGTGCAAACTACAAGCACAAAATCAGCCCATTCCACCTGATTCTCCATCCAGCGTTGCCAACCTTCAGGTGGAAATTGTACATACTCGTCAATCTGACTATCAACCCCCTCATCGCGTAGACGATCCGATAATGTCAGTATGCGATCGTTATGTTCATCTGACTCCCTGCTATAGCTAATGAAAACTTTTGGCTGCGAATTGTCAGAGGGTTTGCGACCAAACATACTAGCTTTCCTTAGTAGTGGTATTACTATGATGCACAGACATACTAGTTCTTCATCAGGAATAGCATATATTCCAGACATTTATCCACGAAAGGCTTTTGAGTAGAATGCCTTCTGTATAGATTTTGTCCGAATATATACAGTAAGAGTTACCACTCCCCCACAACACGAGTAAACAATACTGGCTCAGAAAACTTTCCATAACCAGATTATCTTGTCCATCCCCCACATCCAAACCCAGCCGCCAGATATCACTCGTCGCCAAATCATCCCAATATTGGGGGTTAGCATTATAGCGATCGCGAGCTTGCAAAAGCCATGACTTCGGAAGAATACCATCAGTATCATCCGTCGGGAACTGCGCTTCTACACGAGAATGGGATGCTCCCAGGAATTTAAATATTTGGAATGCTCCCTATATACACTTGCTTTTACCGATGTCATGTATAGAATAGTTATGACAAATAATGAATTGCTGACAACGCCATAAATATGAAATCTCTTAAAAAAGAATAAAGAAATAATATGTTGTGCTAAGGTTGGACACAACAAAACCAATTCAAAATTCAAAATTCAAAATTCAAAATGAATAAAGCCAGACGTAACAGGGGTTTTGAAGTGTGTATCTATCGCATTATTTTTTTATTGGTAAACTTTTCAAACAGTTATCAGTGAACAGTTTTTACTGTTTACTGATAACTGATAACTCGTAACTTATAAAGAATAAAATTGTTCAGCTATCAATCAATAGCTGAACAATTTTAAAATGCAAAGAATTTAACAATATCCATCTACAATTTTGGCTAGGTAAATGGGACAAGGATTTTTTCAAATTGGGGTAACGTTGTGTATTGTTGTAATAGTAATCACTCCACTATTAGGCAGATACATGGCGCGTGTGTTTTTGGGACAAAAAACGCTGCTGGACTCAATAATGAAACCTGTAGAGGGAATGATTTATAAATTGGCAGATACATCAACCGAAGATGACATGAGGGGTTGGCAGTATGCCAGAGCACTACTTTGCAGCAACATGCTCATGGGTGTTATGGTGTTTGTGCTCATATGTCTTCAGAAAATCTTACCTTGGAATCCTCAGGGATTAGCTGCTCCTAAATGGGACATCACGCTGCACACGACCATTTCATTTTTGACAAACACCGATCAGCAACACTACTCTGGTGAAACAACCTTAAGTTATTTTAGCCAAACAGCAGCTTTAACTTTTTTGATGTTTACTTCAGCCGCAACTGGGTTAGCTGTTGGAATTGCGTTCATCAGAGGTTTGACAGGTAAACGACTGGGAAATTTCTATGTTGATCTGACTCGTTCCATAACGCGCATATTGCTGCCAATTTCGATTGTAGGTGCGATCGCACTACTAGCCCTAGGCGTACCACAAACCTTAGATGGATCTTTGAAATTGACAACATTGGAAGGAGCAACGCAGTATATAGCCAGAGGTCCTGTTGCTTCTTTTGAAATCATCAAACAATTGGGAGAGAATGGTGGTGGTTTTTTTAATGCCAATTCTGCTCATCCGTATGAAAATCCTAGCAGTATTTCTAACCTCATAGAAATCATTGCCATGATTTGCATACCAGCGGCGTTGATCCACACCTATGGCATTTTTGCCAATAACGCCAAGCAAGCAAGGCTACTTTATTGGATGGTATTTGCCATCTATGGAGTTTTGATTGGTGTCACAGCGATTGGTGAGTATCAAGGAAATCCGATTATTGATAATGCCTTGGGATTAGAATTGCCTAATTTAGAGGGGAAGGAAGTCAGGTTTGGCTGGGCACAAACGGCGTTGTGGGCAATAACGACAACTGGAACTATGACTGGTTCTGTAAACGGGATGCATGATTCCTTGATGCCTCAAGGACTTTTTTCTACCTTATTGAATATGTTTTTACAGATAGTTTGGGGCGGACAAGGAACTGGAACCGCTTACTTATTTATTTATTCAATTCTCAGCGTATTTCTCACAGGACTGATGGTGGGACGGACTCCAGAGTTTTTAGGACGCAAAATTGAAAAAAAAGAAATTGTCCTTGCCAGTGTTGTGCTGCTGGTTCATCCAATTGCTGTATTGCTCCCCAGTGCCATTAGCTTAGCTTTTCCAAATACCTTAGCATTTTTCATTCCACCGCCGGGATATACGAAATCCCCAGAATTTCACAACATCTCCCGAGTGATTTACGAATACGCTTCAGCTAGTGCTAACAATGGTTCTGGCTTGCAGGGATTGGGAAATAGCACTTTGTGGTGGAATTTAAGTACTTGTTTTAGCCTTCTGATGGGAAGATACATACCAATTATTGCCATTTTGCTTTTAGCACAGAGCATGGCAGGCAAACTACCAGTACCCGAAACTCCAGGCACCCTCAGAACTGACTCTACATTATTTACTGCCATTACAGCTGGAATCATTTTGATTTTAGGTCTGTTGACATTCTTCCCCGTTTTAGCTTTAGGGCCGATCGCCGAAGGTATTAAACTTGCCAGCCCCATAAAATAATCTTTTACAGCGGTTTTTATATGAATAGACCACAAATCGTAGGGGAGCCAGTGCGTTGGACGGGTTTCCCGGCTTGAAGCATCTGGCGTTGGGCATTGCTCATAAAAGCTTATGTGATAGACATTTGAGATATTGGTTCGCAGTCCGTTGCGGGGGTTCCCCCCGTTGTTCGCGCAGCGTCTCCGGAGGAGATAGGAACTGCGTTCGCGTAGCGTCTCCGCAGGAGATACCCGGAGGGTGAGCAATGCCCACCTTACAGAAAACCGCTGTAAAGTGCGTATCCGTAAGGACATATTTAGGACTTATACTAAGTTGCGTTCAAAGAAATAATTTCAGAAACCAACCACAAAGACGAGCCAGCGCGAATGACGGCTCTCCAACGCCAGATACCTGGCTGTCGGGAAACCCTCCCGCAGTACTGGCTCCTCCGTAGGCGTCTGGCGTCCCAAAGAGCGCTAAGGAAGAAAAAAGAAGATTACCTGTATGAATGCAACTTGGTATTACGCACGAGTTACGAAAAAACAAGATTGTGAGATTGCTTCCTTACGTCGCAATGACACAACTACGTTTACCTTGCATAAGTCCTGATATTTTGAACTTTGAATTTTGAACTTTGAATTTTTAATTCCCTCTCATGGACACCACAAATCCTTCTTATTCTCCTCGCAAAAGCGATCGCCGCCAAGCAGGTAAACAATCGCGAGTCAGCACCACAGGACTTTACCTCAGAGCGATCAAAGATGCTTTTGTCAAGCTCAATCCTAAATACGCGATTAAAAACCCCGTGATGTTCTTGGTTTGGGTTGGTACAATTATCACTTTAGTAGCTACTATCAACCCTTATTTGTTTGGTCCAGTTCGAGGCAAGAATCTACAACTTTTCAACGGATTGATTACAGGAATTTTGTTCTTCACCGTTTTATTTGCCAACTTTGCGGAAGCTGTCGCAGAGGGACGCGGTAAAGCGCAAGCTGATGCTTTAAGGACAACCAAGTCAGAAACCATTGCCAAAAAACTTCTCTCTGATGGTTCAGTTAGTGAAGTTTCTTCCACCAGCTTGCGGATAGGCGATACAGTGTATGTGGCTGCTGGTGATGTGATCCCCGCTGATGGGGAAGTGATTATGGGTGTCGCTAGTGTGGATGAGTCTGCAATTACTGGGGAATCTGCACCAGTCCTGAAGGAAACAGGTTCAGATGTGGCGAGTTCTGTAACTGGCGGTACGCGAATTCTCTCTGATGAACTTATTATCCGTATCACTGTAGATCCAGGCAAGGGGTTTATCGACCGCATGATTGCTTTGGTGGAAGGGGCAGAACGCACAAAAACACCGAATGAGATTGCTTTGACGGTGTTACTAGCGGTTCTCACCTTGGTGTTTCTTTTTGTTGTGGTGACTTTGCCTGCGATCGCCAGCTATGTTGGAAGTCCAATTAGTGTGGTAGTATTAGTTGCCTTGTTAGTTGCTTTAATTCCCACAACAATTGGGGGATTACTGAGTGCGATCGGCATTGCTGGTATGGATCGAGTTGCCCAGTTTAACGTTATTGCCACATCAGGACGAGCAGTAGAAGCCTGCGGTGATGTCAATACTTTGGTGCTTGATAAAACAGGTACAATCACTCTTGGTAATCGTTTGGCAGAAGGGTTTATCCCCATCAACAGGTATTCCATAGAGCAAGTTGCCAATGTTGCTTTAGCAGCAAGTATTTTTGACAATACACCAGAAGGGAAATCAATTGTTCGACTGGCAGAAAAATTAGGGGCTACCATTGATTTTGACCGTAACAGGGCTGAAGCTATAGAGTTTTCAGCAAAAACTCGTATGAGTGGCACAAACTTACCCAATGGTAGCCAAGTGCGTAAGGGTGCAGTGTCGGCAATTAAGGGATTTGTCCGTTCTCGCAATCAACAAGATACGCCGACGCCGGTACTCGATGCAGCATATGAAAAAATTTCAAAACTGGGAGGAACACCCTTAGCAGTAGCCCTTGATAGTGAAATTTACGGCGTTATTTATCTTAAGGATATTATCAAACCAGGTATCCGTGAACGTTTTGAGCAGTTGCGGCGAATGGGAGTGCGTACCGTCATGCTGACTGGAGACAACCGCATAACTGCGTCTGTGATTGCGGGGGAAGCTGGAGTTGATGACTTTATTGCCGAAGCCACCCCAGAAGATAAAATCTCTGTGATTAAGCGCGAACAAGCGGCGGGCAAACTGGTGGCGATGACGGGTGACGGTACTAACGATGCACCCGCACTAGCGCAAGCAAATGTCGGAGTAGCAATGAATACTGGTACCCAGGCAGCAAAAGAAGCAGCCAATATGGTGGATTTGGACTCTGATCCCACAAAGCTGATTGATATTGTTGCTATTGGAAAACAACTGCTGATTACTCGCGGTGCTTTGACGACGTTTTCTATTGCCAATGATATTGCCAAGTATTTTGCAATTATCCCAGTGTTGTTTACCTCAGCTAATTTGGGAAGTTTAAATATCATGAAGTTAACGAGTACCAATTCTGCTGTACTGTCGGCTTTGATTTACAATGCTTTGATTATTCCAGCTTTGATTCCTTTGGCACTAACAGGTGTAAAATTTCAACCTTTGACGGCTAATCAGCTTTTGCAACGAAATATTTTTATGTATGGTTTGGGAGGTGTGATTGCGCCGTTTATCGCAATTAAGTTGATTGATTTGTTGATTACTCTGGCGGGATTGGCTTAGAAAATAAGTTGCACCAAGCGCAGACAAATCAGAGGAAAATACTCAAACCAAATCATCTATCCAGTAAGTTTTTCTTAAGGAAAGTGGCTGAGGCGATTTCTTTTGTCTGGTTGCGATACGCGTAGCGTCAAGCCTTTGGCTTATCGCTCTTTAGGAGCATCGCGCTCTCAAAAGTTGCCTCTCGCTATTTTTGTCGCGCTGTGCCTCAATTTGCTGATTGCCCCTATAGTGTATGCTGCTGACAGCACTTTGGAACGCTTTTCTGGTTGGGCAATTGGTGTTTTGGGATTAGTAACACTAGCAATTATCATTTATTTGTCTATTGTCGTTTTTCAGCCAGAACGCTTTTAATTAGGTAATATAGGATTCTTCTTTGATTTTTGCGAAACTAGGTACACTTTTATCAGTTACCAGTTACCAGTTACCAGTTACCAGTGATCAATTGTTCCCTGTTCCCTAGCTCAACTAGTAAATTCATAAACAAAACCGGATTCCTAGACAATTTTGTTACTCATAACAGTAAATTTTCGAGGGCGTTGTAGTTTGATATGTCTATTTATAAAGAAATTAGTAAAGCGATTCGCATCACCTTCATCTTATGGTTATTAACGGCTATTATCTATCCTTTATTTATACTTTTCGTCGCTCAAGTTCCCTTTCTTAAAGACAAAGCTGAAGGGAGCATAGTGTTAAATATCAAGGGAGAAATCATTGGTTCAGCTTTGATTGGTCAACAATTCAGATCTGACCAGTATTTCCACAGTCGCCCTAGTACAATTAGATATAGCCAAGGAAAGCAAGGCAATCCTACTGGCGTCTCTGGAGCTAGCAATCTCGCACCTAGCAGTCCAAAATTGCTACAGCGAATTGTAGAAGAAGCAAATCTACTGAAAGATGAAGAAATTCAACCTACTGCTGATTTAATTTACACATCTGGTTCAGGTTTAGATCCGCATATCTCTATCAAAGCAGTACGGCAGCAGTTGGATAGAGTGGCTCGTGCCCGTAAACTCAGACCAGATGAGATACTTCCTTTTATAAATAAGTATACAGAGGGAAGATTTTTAGGTATTTTTGGTGAGCCAGGAGTTAATGTTCTAAAATTAAATTATGCTTTGGATTTAGATGAGTTTAACCGTCAACAAAATAGATAAGTAGTTATTAGTCATTGTTTCTTGACTTGTGATTTTCACTTTTTAAATACTCTCAGGATTTATCACACCACCAGATGTTTGATAATACTCAAACAGCACAAGCCGGGGCTATGCCTGCAACCTTTCCTGCTAGCATAAGTCCAGCAAGACGAGGTAAGCATAAAATTTACATAGGTATGGCACCCGGAGTAGGCAAAACCTACCGGATGCTAGAAGAAGCTCATGCACTCAAAGACGAAGGAATTGATGTTGTTATTGGGCTTTTAGAAACCCACGGACGCAAAGAAACAGCCCAAAAGGCAAATGGGTTAGAGATGATACCCCGTAAGGAAATTCCTCGCGGTGGGTTAACTCTAACAGAAATGGATACGAATGCGATCATTGCTCGCTCACCTCAACTGGCATTGATTGATGAATTAGCACATACAAATGTCCCAGATTCCCTACGAGAAAAACGCTACCAAGACGTAGAAATCATTTTGGCAGGAGGTATTGATGTCTACTCCACAATGAATATTCAGCATTTGGAGAGTCTCAATGATTTGGTAGCACGGATTACTGGTGTGGTTGTGCGAGAACGGGTTCCTGACCGTATTTTAGAAGAAGCGGATGAGGTGGTAGTAATAGATGTTACACCAGAAACACTGCAAGAACGCTTGTTAGAAGGCAAGATTTACGCGCCGCAAAAAATTCAACAATCACTGGATAACTTTTTCCAACGCCGTAACCTGATTGCCTTACGAGAGTTAGCACTGCGGGAAGTCGCAGATAACGTTGAGGAAGATGCCGTTGCTTCTACTCCACAAGGTCAATTCTGTAACATTCATGAACGAGTTTTGGTGTGCGTGTCCACTTATCCCAACTCAATCCAACTGTTACGTCGAGGAGCAAGAATTGCGAGTTACATGAGTGCTCCTCTATTTACCATATATATTTCTCATCCAGAGCGCTTCCTGACTAAGGAGGAAAGTTTGTACATCGAAACTTGTGAAAAACTTTGCAAAGAATTTGATGGTACATTCATTCGTACCACTGGCACTGATGTAGCCAAGGCGATCGCACAAATTGCTGAACAATACCGGATCACTCAAATTGTGATTGGGGCAAGTCAGCGATCGCGCTGGCAAATTCTCTTTAAAGGCGCTTTAACCCATAAATTGCTACGATTACTGAAAAATGTTGATTTACATATTATTTCCGCCGAAAAAAGTAATACTCCTACTCGTTCGGCAATTGATTGATTTAAAATGGTAACCGCTAATTATCTGCGTATCCTCCGGGAAGCTGCCCAGAGGGAGTCAACATCAGCGGTTTAAAATCAAATGACTCTTGTAATTGGTTTAATAAGTGGCACGTCTGTAGATGGTATAGACGCTGCCTTGGTAGATATTTCTGGTACAGACTTGGATATCAAAATTGAGTTGGTGGCTCGTGCAACATATCCTTATCCAGCAGATTTGAGAGAACGGATTTTAGCGGTTTGTGCAGGGGCAGCTATTTCGATGGCTCAATTGGCAGAATTAGATGATGCGATCGCCTGTACTTTTGCCCAAGCTGCACAAAATATTCAAATTGGTCACGAGAATCCCACTTTAATTGGTTCTCATGGTCAAACAGTATATCATAAACCACCATCACAACCTATCACACCAATCGGGTATAGCTTGCAACTTGGGCGTGGTGAATCAATTGCCAATCAAACAGGTATAACAACAGTCTCTAACTTTCGTGTAGCAGATATTGCTGCTGGTGGTCATGGTGCGCCCCTTGTACCACGTATCGATGCGGCTTTGCTCAGTCATCCTCAAGAAGCACGTTGTATTCAAAATATTGGGGGCATTGGTAACGTTGCTTATATTCCAGTTCGTCGTGACAACTGGCTAGAAAAAATTCGCGCCTGGGACACAGGACCAGGAAATAGTCTTTTGGATTTGGCGGTAGAGCATTTAACGGATGGTGCGAAAACTTATGATGAAAATGGCTCTTGGGCAGCGAGTGGTACTCCCTGTTCTCCCTTAGTAGAGCACTGGCTAAGCCAAGATTACTTTTATCTACCACCACCCAAATCCACAGGTCGAGAATTATTTGGTGTTGATTACCTGCATCAATGTTTACAAGACGCCCAAGCCTACCAACTCAGTCCAGCCGACTTGCTGGCGACGCTTACGGAACTCACTGTAGCTTCAATTGTTCACAGTTACCGGACTTTTTTACCACAAATGCCACAGCGGTTGCTATTGTGTGGCGGAGGTAGTCGCAATCTCTATCTCAAGCGTCGGTTACAGGTACTATTGGAACCTGTGCCAGTTGTTACCACAGATGAAGTTGGCTTGAGTGCTGATTTCAAAGAAGCAATAGCCTTTGCAGTTTTGGCATACTGGCGCTTTATGGGTACTCCTGGCAACTTACCAACCGCAACCGGAGCGCGTCAAGAAGTGCTGCTGGGTCAAATTCACTCACCGTTGGTTGTCAGCGCCTAAGGGGCGGGATGACACGCCAGCAACGAATGAAAAAACACTTTTTTCCCTTCTTCCCTGTTATCAGTTATCAGTTATCAGTTATTTGATAACTGATAACTGTTCCGTGTTCCCTTGTGACTATATTCCAATACAGTCGAACTGAAAAAACACTAAGCTGTATATATGGCAAAAAACTCTGCTGACTAACTACCTGTAACTTAACTGATTATGTTTGAAGCATTAGCTGACCGTTTAGAAGGTGCCTGGAAGAAACTCCGGGGTCAGGACAAAATCTCCCAATCGAATATTCAAGACGCTTTGCGCGAAGTGCGTCGTGCGCTGTTAGAAGCGGATGTTAATCTTCAGGTAGTTAAAGATTTTGTCACCGAAGTTGAAACCAAGGCGCTGGGAGCGGAAGTTATTACTGGCGTCCGACCTGACCAACAGTTCATCAAGATTGTCCACGATGAACTAGTGCAGGTAATGGGGCAAGAGAATGTTCCTTTAGCACAAGCTGATCACTCTCCCACAGTTGTTCTGATGGCAGGGTTGCAGGGTACTGGTAAAACGACTGCTACTGCCAAGTTAGCCTTGCATCTACGTAAGTTAGAACGCAGCTGCTTAATGGTCGCGACGGACGTGTATCGTCCAGCGGCTATTGACCAATTGATCACACTAGGTAAGCAAATTGACGTGCCAGTGTTTGAACTAGGATCTGATGCTGATCCAGTTGAGATTGCACGGCAGGGCGTGGAACGCGCCAAAGCAGAAGGGGTTGACACAGTCATTATTGATACTGCTGGTCGCTTACAAATTGATCAAGACATGATGGCGGAATTAGCCCGCATCAAAGAAACTGTCCAACCCGATGAAACTCTTTTGGTGGTAGACTCCATGACGGGTCAAGAAGCCGCCAATCTTACCCGTACTTTCCACGAAAAAATTGGGATTACTGGTGCAATTCTTACCAAGTTGGATGGTGATAGCCGGGGTGGGGCAGCACTTTCTGTGCGGCATATTTCAGGAGCACCCATTAAGTTTGTCGGTGTGGGTGAAAAGGTTGAAGCTTTACAACCGTTTTATCCTGACCGTATGGCATCGCGCATTTTGGGCATGGGCGATGTTCTGACCTTGG
Organism: Brasilonema sennae CENA114; assembly: GCF_006968745.1. Taxonomy (NCBI): domain Bacteria; kingdom Bacillati; phylum Cyanobacteriota; class Cyanophyceae; order Nostocales; family Scytonemataceae; genus Brasilonema; species Brasilonema sennae. The sequence continues at coordinate 2,436,553 of NZ_CP030118.1, forward strand.
TAGAAAAGGCTCAGGAAGAAATTGACCTTGCTGATGCTGAGAAAATGCAGGAGAAAATCCTGTCAGCGAACTTCGACTTTACCGATTTTCTCAAGCAAATGCGCCTACTCAAGAACATGGGTTCACTGGGTGGTATAATTAAGCTCATCCCTGGGATGAACAAGCTAACAGATGACCAACTTAAGCATGGAGAAACCCAGCTTAAGCGCTGTGAAGCGATGATTAATTCCATGACGCGTCAAGAGCGCCAGAACCCCGATTTGTTGGCAAGTTCTCCTAGTAGACGGCGACGCATTGCGAGTGGAGCAGGTTATAAAGAGACAGATGTTAGTAAACTGGTCAGTGACTTCCAAAGAATGCGCAATATGATGCAGCAAATGGGTCAAGGGCAGTTCGCTGGTATGCCAGGAATGTTTGGTGGAATGGGTGGTCCGGCTGCTGGTAACAGCCCAGCTGCCCCTGGTTGGCGGGGTTACAATAGCGGCGCTGGCTCGAAAAAGAAGCAGAAGAAAGACAAAAAGAAGAAAGGCTTCGGTACGCTTTAGCCACTCATGGGTGGTTAGTCGCAATTCACAAATAACAAACAGCGACTAACACCTAACACTTGGCAAGTGCTAAAATGGGCATTTTAGCACCAGAAGTTAAACTGCCTACCCAATGGGACAGCTTTCAACAGCAATAACATTCCCTTTGGAACTGTGTTCCGGAAACTTCACGCTCATCTAAGTTCCCAATAAACTAACTGCAAACAGATTCCTAGAAACAGGAGAACGATTTCTTAACCATGATTAAACTGCGCCTGAAGCGATACGGTAAAAAACGAGAACCAAGTTACCGCATCATCGCAATCAACAACCTCGCTCGCCGCGATGGTCGTCCGTTGGAAGAACTGGGTTTTTATAACCCCAGAACTGATGAAGTACGACTGGATGTTCCCGGCATCGTCAAGCGACTACAACAAGGCGCTCAACCGACTGATACCGTACGTCACATCCTGCAAAAAGCCAATGTCTTTGAACAGGTCAGTGCAAAAGCCTCAACTTAAAATCGGAACAAAATCCCCCACAACCAGTCCAGACTACGTTGGACTGGTACGGTTTCTAATGCAACCGTTTTTAGATTCTCCTGAGTCTTTGAGCGTCGATTGTGAAATGTCTAATACCCGCAACCATGCTTGGATTCGCATTGCCTTTGAAAGCTCAGATAAGGGAAAAGTATTTGGTCGAGGTGGACGTAATATTCAAGCAATTCGCACTGTGATTACTGCAGCAGCTCAAACAGCTGGACACTCAGTATACCTGGATATCTATGGCAGCAGTGCTGGTAATCGGGATGGCTCATCTTTTGAAGAAGAAAAGGAAGAACGATTACCGCCACCAAAACCCAGAGAAAAACGTGGAGACGGACAAGATAAACCTATTGCCAGAATACGCTCCCACTAGGTTTAACACCAAGTCCGTAACAAAAACATGATAAGTAAATTCTAGCACTGAGTATTTATGGAACTGCAGCTTTTATCGACTTAGGAAATTCAAGTCACAGTTTGTACCGAAGTGCGTTCGTAGTGGAAAAGCTAGCATGAAAAAAAAGCCCGGTTAGCAATAGCTTAGTTTGGCGCAGTTGCAAACAAAGTAGATTCGGTCTATCCCAAAGCCGTCAAGGGTTTTGTGTAAGCGCCGAGTATGATTCCTACATCTTACGCTTACTCGGTTGAGTGTAACACTCGTAAACTAAGTAAAGCGCTCACACAGAAGTCAGAACAGAAAAAACAGCGGTTGACTATGTTTTTAGATGATACTTAGAGAATCTCTGTAAGGAGGTGAAACCAGGGAGTGGCTGAAGTCCGTTTGGGTGAAGATGAGTCGATTGACTCAGCATTAAGGCGCTTTAAAAAGAAAATTCAAAAAGCCGGAATTTTATCCGAGGTCAAGCGCCGAGAAAGATACGAAAATCCCAGTATGCGCCGTAAGCGCAAAGCGGAAGCCGCACGCAAAGGTGGTCGCTTCTAAATCAAAGTTCTATCTTTGATGATGGCGGTTAACTAATGCCAGCTAGCTATTTACCTTAAAGTCTGAAAGTTGTTGTAGAGCAAATATTCGGCAAAGTAGAGCAGCGATTTTATGCGCCTCTACTTTTCCTAATAAAATGTAATTTCAAGGCAAATGTTCTTAACATCAACAAAACAACAAAATTGTTTAGTTCAACTAAAGTCTGTGAAGTATTTTTCTAATTTTGAATGATGAATTTATGATGGCAGGTGCCTTAACGATTGAACTGCCGAATCTTCCAAGTGCGATCGCACTAGCAGGAGAAGGGGAAGAAAATCTCAAAACTTTGGCAGGACAAACAGGAGCCAATATAGTTCTGCGGGGACAAGAACTGCATATTTCTGGCACCGAAAAGCAAGTTGACTTGGCAAATCGATTAGTGCGATCGCTTGAAGACCTTTGGAGCAAAGGCAACAATATTTCTAGTACAGATATATTAACAGCTCGCCAAGCCTTGGACACTCATCGTGAAGGGGAACTGCTAGATTTACAGCGCGATATCATTGCTAAAACGCGTAAAAGTGAGGAAGTCCGTGCCAAAACCTTCCGACAACGACAGTATATCGAAGCGCTACGCAAACGGGATTTAACTTTTTGTACAGGTCCAGCCGGTACAGGAAAGACTTTCCTTGCAGTCGTCGTTGCTGTACAAGCACTTCTGGCGAACCAATTTGAACGGCTCATTCTCACTCGTCCAGCTGTCGAAGCTGGCGAAAGACTTGGTTTTTTACCAGGAGACTTGCAGCAGAAAGTCAATCCCTATTTGCGTCCACTCTACGATGCGATCAATGAATTTATTGATCCAGAAAAAGTCCCGTCATTGATGGAAAGAGGCGTTATTGAAGTTGCTCCTTTAGCGTACATGCGGGGACGGACTCTTAACAACGCTTTTGTGATTGTTGATGAAGCT